>JAZKXW010000035.1:0-16071 GCA_045611825.1 Faecousia sp. | reverse complement strand
ACCCTCCGCTTCCACCATTGCCTTGAACTTTTCCACAAGTGCGGCGATGCCCTCTTCGCCCTGAGCAGGGTCGATGATGTAGAGCACCTCGTACTTACCGGTGATCTTAGCCATGTTGTTTGCACCTCCTTTTGGACTTTTGGCCCCCGGTCGCGCCGGGAGCAAGGATATGTCTGCATACGCAGACCACAGTATTATATAAGGTTTTATTGTCAATGTCAAGGATTTTCCCGGCACTTTTTAGGGGTTTTCCCATGAATTTTTCCAAAATTGTGTCTGTTTTATATACACAACACCATATATAGTTTTAAGCACATCCAAAAACGGATCTTATTGATGAAGGGGGTTGGTGCGATTGTATGAAAAAGCACAAAAACCCGGAATGCGATTGCATTCCGGGCCTTTTGATTATCTAATCAGCAAAATTCGCTGACCTTTTGGGATTTAGCAGCAGCCGCAGTTATTGTCGCAGCCACAGCCGCAGCCGTTGTTGGCAGTTGCGCCGCCGTTACCGCAGCAGCAGAACAACAGGATCAGGATGATGATCCACCAGCAGTTATTCCCACCAAAGCAACCATTGTTACACATAAAGATATACCTCCGAAATTTTGTAGCGACTTTTGCCGCTCATTCCAAGATATTCCCGGGGCAAAATTTTGTGAAAAGAAAACCGCAGGCTTTTATCGCCTGCGGTATCTTCTTATTTTATGCGCTTCTCCAAGGTGGAAGATGACAGGGAAGTCAGGTGTACCCGGCTCAGACCGTATTCTGCCGTCAGCACAAAGGATTTGGGCAGATCGTCACAGGGGATCACCGCGCCCTCAGCCTCGGCTTTGGTCAGAAATTCCCGTGTCCGCTTGGAGGTGGTGGTATTGTCCATATCGAAAATACCGATAACAGAACTCTCCCGCACCGCCATATCATTACCTAAAGACAAGTACATTTTCGTTGTCATTGCGAACCAGTGCGCACACTGGTGTGGCAATCTCCTTACTCAAGTATAGATTCGTACAAATCGTTCCACTCCGGATTTTTAGATTCGATCAACTTGTTTTTCCGTAATCTATTCCAGCCTTTGACTTGCTTTTCCCTTTCAATAGCTGCCCGTACATCACCGGTATATTCATAATATACCAACTTGTTCACACAATAACGAGAAGTAAAACTTTTCTTATCCAGGCTGTTCTTATGCTCACAGATGCGCCGAGGCAGATTATTTGTAATACCCACATAGAGAACTTTATTATCTCTGCTTGCCAGAAAATATACATAATATTGCATATTATTTTCCTTGTTTAGTCAGATTGCCACACCAGTGACATCGGTCACTGGTTCGCAATGACACTTTAGGCGAATCTATTCTCCCTTTATCTGCTTCCATTGGGCAACCGCAAGTTCGTCGCAGCGGTTGTTTTTGGGATTCTCCGCATGGCCTTTGATCCAATGGTAGTGCACTTGATGCTTTGCCACCAGATCCAGCAGCTGTTCCCAAAGATCCGGGTTCAGGGCAGGCTTTTTGTCGGCTTTTTTCCAGCCGTTTTTCTGCCAACCCTCTGCCCAGCCTTTGGACAAACCGTCAATGACATATTTGGAATCGGAATACAGTTCTACGATGCAGCTTTCTTTCAGGGCTTCCAGACCCCGGATCACCGCCGTCAGCTCCATCCGGTTGTTGGTGGTATTGCTTTCACCGCCGGACAGTTCCTTTTCCCGGCCGTTATACTCCAAAATCGCGCCCCAGCCGCCGGGTCCGGGATTGCCGGAACAGGCCCCGTCGGTATACAGCGTTACGGTTTTCACGCCTCGGTCTCCTCTTCGGCAATGGCCTGCACCCGCTCCAGAGATACCAGCTTGTTGCCATCCTCGATGCGCATAATGATAACACCCTGCACATCACGCTTGTACACATTGATGGAAGCTGCCGGTACGCGGATAATGACACCGCCGTTTTCGATCAGCATGACATCATCGGTTTCACTTACCAGACAGCAGCCGGCAACGATACCGGTCTTAGCCGTGATATTGTAGTTCTTCAAACCCTTGCCGCCGCGGCTCTGGGCCACCTTTTCGCCATCGGGACCGGTACGCAGGTACTCGGAAAGTTCGGTCCGCTTGCCGTAACCGTTTTCGGTGACGGTCAGCAATGTTGTGCCTTCCTCCGCCTTTTCCGCGCCGATGACATAGTCATCGCCGGTGAGCATAATGCCCCGGACACCGGCGGCATCTCTGCCCATGGGACGGACATCGTTTTCGTTGAAACAGATGGCCATGCCGCCCGCAGTTGCCAAAATGATATTGTCATTGCCGTTGGTACGCATCACATTGATAAGCTGATCGCCCTCTTCCAGCGTAATTGCCCGAATGCCTGTGGTACGGCGGGTATTGAGCGCAATGAAGGGGATCCGCTTGACAGTACCCTTTTGGGTGACCATCATCAGGAACTCATTCTCATAGAACTCCCGGGTGATGACCATAGCGGTAACATTTTCACCGGGTTCCAGAGGCAGCACATTGACCATGGCAGTGCCACGGGCAGTTCTGCCGGCCTCGGGGATCTGGTAACCCTTCCGGTGGTGGACCTTGCCCTTATCGGTAAAGAACAGCATGTGGTCATGGGTAGAAGCGATGTTCAGGCTCTTCACAAAGTCCTCTTCCTTCAGGTTCTGGGCATTGACACCTCTGCCGCCACGGCTCTGGGTCCGGTAGGTATCCACCGGCATACGCTTAATATAACCGTGGTTGGAGATGGTGAAGGCGCACTGTTCCTCTTCGATGAGGTCTTCGATGTCGATCTCGTCCTCGATATCCTGAATCTCGGTCTTTCGGTCATCGCCAAACTTGTCACGAATGGCAACCAGCTCTTCCCGAAGGACACCCTGCAGCTTGACAGGATCTGCCAGCAGTTCGTTATAATACTTGATTTTCTCCTGCAGCTCGTCAAACTCCGCCTGCAGCTTCTCTCTGTCAAGACCCTGCAGCGCTTTCAGGCGCATATCCAGAATCGCCTGCGCCTGGATATCGTCCAAGCCGAAACGCTCGCACAGCTTTTCCTTGGCATCGTCGTAGGCAGAGCGGATGATCCGGATCACCTCGTCGTTGTTGTCCTGGGCGATCAGCAGACCCTCCAACAGGTGGGCGCGCTCCATAGCCTTTTTCAGGTCATACTGGGTGCGGCGGGTCAGCACTTCCATCTGGAAGGTCAGGTACTCGTCGATGATCTGCCGCAGGGACAGGATCTTGGGCTGCTTCTGGTCATCCACCAGTGCCAGCATAATAATGCCGAAGCTGGACTGCAGGGCAGTCTGCTTGAACAGATTGTTCAGCACCACCTGAGGATTGGCATCCTTTTTCAGTTCGATGACGATGCGCATACCGTTACGGTCGGTTTCATCCCGGAGATCGGAAATCCCCTCCAGCCGCTTATCCTTTACCTGATCGGCAATGGTCTTGATCAGCTGGCGTTTATTGACCTGATAAGGCAGCTCCGTCACGATAATGCGGACTCTGTCCTTGTTAAATTCCTCAAATTCGGTCCGGGCACGAACAACCACCTTGCCGCGGCCGGTGGCGTAAGCAGCGCGGATGCCGCTGCGACCCATAATGATACCGCCGGTGGGGAAGTCAGGACCGGAAATATGGTCCATCAGGTCCACCATGGTGATCTCCGGATCGTCCAGTACTGCCACGCAGGCGTTGATCACTTCCGTCAGGTTGTGAGGGGGAATATTGGTAGCCATACCAACTGCGATACCACTTGAACCGTTGACCAGCAGGTTCGGGAAGCGGCTGGGCAGAACTCTGGGCTCTTCCCGGGATTCGTCGAAGTTGGGATCCCAGTTAACGGTATCCTTGTCAATGTCCCGGAGCATCTCATTGGAGAGCTTGGACATTCTGGCTTCGGTGTAACGGTAGGCAGCCGGGGGGTCGCCATCCACAGAGCCGAAGTTACCGTGGCCGTCTACCAGCATGTAGCGCATAGAGAAATTTTGGGCAAGACGGACCATGGCATCGTAAACCGATGCGTCACCGTGGGGATGGTATTTACCCAGCACATCACCCACACAGGTGGCGGACTTTTTGAAAGGTTTATCGGAGGTCAGACCGCTTTCGTACATGGTGTACAGAATCCGGCGGTGAACCGGCTTCAAACCGTCCCGGACATCGGGCAGAGCGCGGCCGACGATGACGCTCATGGCATACTCAATGTAAGAGCGTTCCATTTCTTCTACCAGATTGGACTCTGTAATGGCCTGATCAGGGAACAGAATATCCTCCGGCTTATAATCGCGATTATGCTTTGCCAAAAAAAGCACCTCCAGTTATCTTTTTGCGCCGCAGCGCACTACCTTCCCCCGGGGGGAAGGTGGCCCGGCTCTACCGGGTCGGATGAGGAATGGCGATATCTTAAATATCGCACATTTTCTTCACCTGATTATCAATTTCTTCACATACTGCGTAAAAGTTTCTTACTATATCCAAATTAGTAAAACGCAAAACTGTAAGACCCTGCGACTCTAAATACTTCGTTCGCACATAATCTTTCTTTACTGCCTCAGGCTCATAATGGCCGGAACCATCCAGCTCAATGACTAATTTTGCTTTATGACAGTAGAAATCAACGATATATTCTCCAATCACATACTGTCTACGGAATTGGACTGCATATTTTTTAAGAAAACAATACCAAAGCAGGGATTCTTCTTTTGTTTGCCTTTTTCTTAACTCTTGGGATAACGGTGTTAAGTTTATATTTCTTTCCATACTTATCCCTTTTCATCACATTTCGCCATTCCTCATCCGCCCCTTCGGGGCACCTTCCCCCCGGGGGAAGGTATTAGATATCGATATTGATGGCATACTTGGCGTTGGTTTCGATCCATTCCTTACGGGGCTCTACCTGTTCGCCCATCAGAATGGTGAAAATTTCGTCTGCCCGACGGGCATCCTCCAAGGTGATTCTGCGCAGGGTACGGGTCTCCGGATCCATGGTAGTCTCCCACAGCTCGTGGGGGTCCATTTCACCCAAGCCCTTGAATCGGGAAATTTCCACTTTTGCGTTGCTTTCGCCGCGCATTTCGGCAGAAACCATATCTCTTTGCTCGTCGGAATAAGCCACACGCTCGGTCTTGCCCTTTTTCAGCTTGTAAAGGGGCGGCACAGCGGAATATACATGGCCGTTTTCAATGAGAGGACGCATATAGCGGAAGAAGAAGGTCAAAAGCAAGGTACGGATATGGGCGCCGTCCACATCCGCATCGGACATGATGATGATCTTGTGGTAGCGCAGCTTTTCCAAGTCAAAATCCTCGCCGATACCGCCGCCCAGCGCCAGAATCAGGGGATTGAGCTTATCGTTGCCGTAGACCTTGTCGGCTCTTGCCTTTTCCACATTGAGCATTTTGCCCCACATGGCAAGGATCGCCTGAAAACGGGAGTCTCTGCCCTGAATGGCAGAGCCTGCAGCAGAGTCACCCTCGACGATGTACAGTTCGCACAGCGTGGGATCTTTTTCGTTGCAATCCTGCAATTTATCGGGCATACCACCGGATTCCAGACCGGTTTTCCGGCGGGCATTTTCCCTTGCCTTTCGGGCGGCTTCTCTTGCCCGGTTTGCCATCATGGCCTTCTCAAGAATGATCTTGGCGGTGGCAGGATTTTCTTCAAAATAGGTGGTCAGCTGGTCACCCACGATCTGCTCCACCAAGGTACGGATATAGGCATTGCCCAGCTTTGCCTTGGTCTGACCCTCAAACTGGGCATCGGTCAGTTTTACGGAGATAATGGCGGAAATACCTTCCCGGCAGTCCTCGCCGGAAACCTTATCATCGCCCTTGATAATGCCGTTTTTCATACCGTAGGCATTGAGCACACGGGTCAGCGCAGTCTTAAAGCCGGTTTCATGCATACCGCCCTCAGGAGTACGGACATCGTTGGCAAAAGACTGGAGAGTTTCGCTGTAGCCATCGTTATACTGGACAGCGATCTCCGCAGAGGCATCGCCCTTGGAACCGGAAACATAGATCACATCGTTGTGAATAACAGTCTTATTCTTATTTGTCCAAGTTACAAACTCCCGGATACCGCCCTCATAGCACATGGTCTCTGTCTTGGGCTCGTCCTCCCGATCGTCGGTAATGGTAATGGACAGACCGGCATTGAGGAATGCCTCCTCCCGCATACGCTCATGGAGGATATTGTAGTCATAGATCACATCGTCAAACATCTCGGGATCGGGCTGGAAGGTTACTTCCGTACCGGTTTTGTCGGTATCTCCCACGATTTTCATTTCCTGCGTGATGTGACCCCGGGCAAACTTCATCTCGTGGATCTTGCCGTTCTTGAAAACACGGACACGGAGCCATGCAGACAGGGCGTTTACTACGGAAGCACCCACGCCATGGAGACCGCCGGAAACCTTATAACCGCCGCCGCCGAACTTACCGCCTGCGTGAAGCACGGTAAACACGACCTCCAGAGCAGGTTTGCCTGTCTGGGGCTGAATATCCACAGGAATACCACGGCCATCATCGGTGACGGTAATGGAGTTACCGGGGTTAATGGTCACGGTGATATGCTTACAGTAACCGGCCAGAGCCTCATCGATGGAGTTATCCACGATCTCATACACCAAATGGTGCAGACCGGAGGAGGAAGTAGAGCCGATATACATACCGGGACGCTTCCGAACAGCCTCCAAACCTTCCAGAACCTGAATCTGTTCACCGCCGTATTCCTGCGTTACCTTCGTTTCTTCAGACATAATCTATACACCTCAAAATTAATACCAAAAATACGCGTCATTGAGAGCACCGGCTTACAATGACATTAAGGTTTTACATTGCCTTTGCTGATTTCGATTGTTTTTCCTAATTTTGTAAATCTGCCGGGTTCGCAGCAGGTGATGAATACCTGACCCTCTGTGATCTGATTCAGCACAAAATCCTGCCGGCCGGGGTCTAATTCCGACAACACATCATCCAAAAGCAGCACCGGGATCTCACCGGACTGGCTGCCCATCAGTTCCCTTTGGGCAAGCTTCAGGCTGATAGCGGCTGTCCGGACCTGTCCCTGAGAGCCAAAGGCTTTCAGACTCATGCCCGACAGAGAAACATCAAAATCATCCTTATGGGGTCCTGTCAGGCACTGGGCGCTTTCCAGCTCCGCCCGATAGTGGCTTTCCAAATGTTCCTGCAGCCGGTCCACCAGCTCCGGAATGGGAGCAAAGGGATCTTTTACCGTGTACACGGTGCGGTACTCCAAGAGAAAATCCTCTGCGCCGCCGGAAAAGAGCTCATGGTATTTTTTTGCTGCTTTGCCTAAGCCCTCGTAAAACCGGGCCCGGTAGGAGATCAGCAGCGCACCTACCTGACAAAGTCTTACATTATATTCCGGCAGAAGATCCGTTAACAGGGGATTTTCATACCGGTCCTTCAAAATACGGTTTTTTTGTTCCAAAATTCTGCCGTATTCCGTCAGCGCCGCTTCATAATTAGGCCGCAGCTGACACAGAGCATGGTCACCTAAGCGCCGTCTTGCAGACGCGCCGGTTTTTAATACCATTAAATCCTCCGGGCAAAACAGAACGCTTTGTAATACGCCGGAAATATCGCCGGCCGTTTTCTTTTTGACACCGTTGCGGTAAACCTGACGGGGTCTTGCGCCGGAAAATAATACCCAACGCAGCGTCTGTTCCCGTTCCTGCGAAAACACACTTCCCTCAAGATCCGCAAACTCCTGCCCGATTTTAACCAATTCGGCATGCTTTTGGGTACGGAAGCTTTTGCCACTGCCTAAAAAGGAAACAGCTTCCAAAAGATTGGTCTTTCCCTGTGCGTTATCTCCCACAATTAGATTTACACCGGGATCAAAGTCTAAGGAAAGGGAAGTATAATTTCGAAAATCATTCAGACGGATACTTTTAAGATTCATGAGTACAAATCTCATACACCGCGCCGTCAAAGGTCACGGTATCACCGGAATACAGCTTCTTTCCACGCATAGTGCAGACTTCGCCGTTAACCAGCACTTCGCCGTCCTGAATCACATTTTTTGCCATGCCGCCAGAGGGCAGGGCATTGCAAAACTTCAAAGCGGCTTCCAGCTTAATAAACTCGGTTGAGATAGCAACAGGGATTCGGTCTCCGCCCTGTTTTTTTCTAACAGTAACTTTCATGCTTTCTCCGATCAATTTGTTTTGATCCGCACAGGCAGGACCATATAAGAAAAATCATACTTTTCTTTCTCAACGGGAGTCAAAACAATGGGGCTCAAGCCATTGGTCAGCTCCAGAACCACTTCCTCACAGGGAACTGCCCGTAACGCATCGGAAAGATAACGGTTGTTAAAGCCGATCTCCAGCTCCTTGCCGTCGCCGGAAATGGTGCAGCGATCCTCTGCCACGCCGATGGTGGTATTGGTTTTCAGCAGCAGCACCTGATCGGAGAATACACAGCGAACAGGGCTCTTGTACTTTTCGGAAACGATCAGACCTACACGCTCAATAGAAGAAGCCAGCTCCGACACATTCGCCACCAGCTGAATGGGACAATTGGTGGGAACGACCTTCCGCCAATCCAGAAAATCGCCTTCCAGTAAACGGCAGATCAAGGTGGCATCGCCGATCTCAAACATAATATGACGCATACCCATGGTGAAGTAAGTAGCCTCGTCGGTATCCTGCAGGATTTTTTCCACTTCCTTCAGACCCTGCGCAGGGACAACAAAGGACATCTTTCTGCCGATGGTATCGTCATGATAAGTCCGTCTTGCCAGACGGAAGCCGTCTACGGCAATGGCAGAAATGCAGTCATTTTCCACTTCAAACTTGACACCGGTATGGATGGGTCTGCCCTGATTTTCGGAAACGGCAAAAATCGTGCCGCTGATCAGATCCTTCAGCGCGCTCTGGGGAATGCCCACACTGCGGCTCTCACCCACATCCGGCAGCTCCGGATAATCCTCAGCAGATTCCGCGGAAATAGAGAAGGAAGCATAGCCTGCCCGAATGGAGACCTTAAAATTATCATCTACCACCACAGTAACAGGGCCTTCCGGCAGACGGCGGATAATATCGCCGAAGAGCTTTGCAGGCAAAACACATTCACCCATATCGGTGACCTCTGCATCAATGCGGTAGGTGATGGCAGTTTCCATATTAAAGCCGGTAAGGCTCAGGCCATCGGCTGCCCGGCAGAAAATACCTTCAATGGCAGACAGTGCGCTCTTTTGAGCAACGGTTCTGCCGGTAATATTCAGGCCGGTAACGAGCATACTTTTTTCACAGGTAAAGCGCATAGAGAAAACCCCTTTTCTGAAAATATAATAAGAAATATATGTTTATAAATATTAAAAGGTAGTAATATCAGCAGTAGGGAATTTTTATGTGGAAAAGTGGGAATTCCCGTTGGGACACAACGCTTTTTTTTCCACACATAAATGGGGATAAATGCAGGCTTTTCCACAGATCCTGTGGAAAGAGAAAAAGTGAAAAATGTTTCCACAGAAATTTTATTAACATTCCACAGGCAATTGTGGATAAATTATAAACAGGAATTGATATTTGCGGTAATATCCCGAATGTGGTTCTTCAGGTTGTCATCTCCGTTTTTCAGGGCGGAGTCCACCTTGTTGATGGAGTAGAGTACTGTGGAGTGATCCTTGTTGACCTCTTTGCCAATATCGGGGGTAGAGAGATTAGTCAGCTTGCGGATCAGATAAATGGCCACCTGCCGGGCTTCGGCTGTGCCCTTATTCTTCAAGGTGCCACGAAGTGTTGCTTCGTCTACAGAGTAGAATTTGCAAACCTGAGAGATAATCAGGCTGGGTGTGGGAAGGGCATTGCCCTCACTCTTAAACATATCATCAATGGCCCGGGATACATTGGGAAGATTCAGCACCATGCCGTTTAGATCCACATAAGCCCGGATCTTCTTGACAGTACCTTCAATCTGCCGGACATTGTTGGTCACATTGTTGGCAATGTAGTCGCATACATCGTCGGTTAAATCCAAGCCTAAGGATACCGCCTTCGTCTTAATGATGGCCATTCTTGTTTCATAATCCGGTGCTTCGATGCTTACCAGCAAACCCCATTCAAAGCGAGTACGGAGCCGGTCCTCCAAAGTGGGCATATCGCTGGGCTTCCGGTCGGAGGTCATGACGATCTGCTTGTGGTTCTCATACAAAGAGTTGAAGGTATGGAAAAATTCTTCCTGGGTGGAGTCTTTACCGGCGATAAACTGAATATCATCGATGAGAAACAGGTCGGCTTCCCGATATTTGCTGCGGAATTCAATGTTTTTACCATTGCGGATAGCTTCTACCAGTTCATTGGTAAACTGGTCGCCCTTAATGTAAACGATGTTGGCATCGGGATTACTTTTACGGATATTGTTGGCAATGGCATACAAAAGGTGGGTCTTACCCACGCCGGGAGGTCCGTAGATAAACAAGGGATTGTAAACCTCACCGGGGTTATTGGTCACAGCAATGGCCGCGCCGTGGGCGATTCGGTTGGAAGGACCTACCACAAAGCTATCAAAGGTAAATTGCGGATTAAACTCCATAGAGGAGGCCTGCTTTCCCTTAGAGCGGTAGGCATTCATCTCCTCATCACCAAATACAATGACCTTGGCGTCGGAATTAAAGATATCCTTCAGGGCATCCTGAATGTATTCTGTGCAGCGGCGGCGGATGATCTCCCGCCGGAAATCGGAAGCAGAGTACAAAATAAGCTGTTCTTCGTTCAGCTCCACCACCTCAGCATCGTCGAACCAAGCCGAAACAGTGACGGCACTCAGACGCTCTTCCAAATAGCTGATGACCTTTGCCCAGACATAAGCAGAAGCGTACATATTTCTGTCTCCTTCAACTAAAAATCTATCTTTTTCCTGCCAAAAAACGGCAAAAAGAGTAAACCTATATCAACATAAATTTTACCACAAGCCTGTGGAAAACGCAAGGATTTTATTATATATATTTATATATATAATAACAATTTTTTTCCACAGCCTCCCGGGGATGAAATTACAACAAAATGTGTCAATTTATCCGATACCAAAACCGTAGTGTAAGGACCGACGTCCCCGACGGTCTCGATAACCGTTGTTTGATAAGTCAAAACACCTTGCGAAGCAAGCATTTTTGTAAATCTCAGTTGTTGTATCGCAGAAAAAAACAGCAAAAACCGCAGACAGAAGATCTGTCCGCGGTTTTGTGCTAAATTTGTGATTTGACGATCGCTGGTTCTTACACCCAGTTAAGAGGGCAGAAGGAGCAGCGAGACAAGCAACTCGCGTCTGTCGGCGTACATAGGTACGGTAAGACGCGAGTTGCGCAGTAAGTCAAAACACCTTGCGAAGCAAGCATTTTTGTAAATCTCAGTTGTTGTATCGCAGAAAAAAACAGCAAAAACCGCAGACAGAAGATCTGTCCGCGGTTTTGTGCTAAATTTGTGATTTGACGATCGCTGATTCTTATGCCCTCGTTTATACGAGCGCAGCGGTGATGATAGCCATCTTATAGACCTCGTCGGCGTTGCAGCCGCGGCTCAGGTCGTTGATGGGAGCTGCCAGACCCTGCAGGATGGGGCCGTAAGCTTCGTAGCCACCCAGACGCTGTGCGATCTTGTAGCCGATGTTGCCTGCCTCGATGCAGGGGAAGATAAAGGTGTTGGCGTAGCCGGCAACGGGAGAGCCGGGGAACTTCAGCTGGCCGACCTCGGGAGCAACGGCAGCGTCAAACTGCATCTCGCCGTCGATCATCAGTTCGGGATCCATCTCCTTGGCAACGATGGTGGCATCATGGCTCAGCTTGACGGTACCGCCCTTGCCGGAGCCGTTGGTGGAGAAGGAGAGCATAGCCACCTTGGGGTCAATGCCGAATACCTTAGCGGTCTTAGCGGTCTCGATGGCAACTTCAGCCAGCTTCCGTGCGGCGGAAACGGTAACATTGCCTTCCTTGTCTACGCTGTCTTCGTAGCTCAGGTTGATGGCGCAGTCGCCCATAGCGATCTTCTCTTCACCGCGAACCATGATGAAGCAGGAAGAAACCAGATTTGCGCCGGGCTTGGTCTTGACCAGCTGCAGAGCGGGACGGACAGTATCAGCGGTGGAGTAGGTAGCGCCGCCCAGCAGGGAGTCAGCATAGCCCATCTTCACCAGCATGGTGCCGAAGTAGTTGCCCTTGGACAGAGCAGCGCGGCACTCCTCAGCGGACATCTTGCCCTTACGCAGCGCCACCATGGTTTCTACCATAGCGTCCATGCCCTCGTAAGTAGCGGGATCCAGAATCTCCACACCTTCGATGTTGAAGCCGCCCTTGGCAGCGTTTGCCTTGACCTCTTCCACGTTACCCACCAGAATGGGAGTCAGGAACTTACCCTCGTTCAGACGGGCAGTGGCTTCCAGAATACGGGCATCGTGACCCTCGGTAAAAACGATTTTCCGGGGATTGGCCTTCAAGGTTTCGATCATTGCATTAAACATGAAAACATTCCTCCAAAATACGGGCAGATGCCCAAAATTTGCAAGACTATTATACATCAAAAAATTTCAAGGTGCAACCTTGAATTTTTATTTCCTATTTGTTATGCTGTAGAAAAAACAAGGGAGTGTGTCAAAAATGGCAAAAAAAGAGAAAAAGGATAAGCGTTTTATCAAAACATACAGCCACAACGGCGGCTTGAACGATAACTACATGGTGATCTATGTGGATAAAATGACCGGTGTCAATTATCTGTACTCCGGCTCCGGCTACGGCGGTGGGATCACACCGCTGCTCAATGCCGACGGCACGCCCATCGTAACCCCGATCCCGGCAGAAGAATAAAAATCTTCCTGTAAACAAAAAGTAAACATTCGGTGTGTGCGGTTGATTTTTTGGGAAATATCCCTATAATGAAGAAAGAAAAAATTGCCGGGGGATCGCTATGAAATGGTTTCGCCGCTTTATGCAGGGGCGCTACGGTAACGATAAACTGAATATGGCCATTTTAGGCGCAGGTCTGATTGCCTGTCTGCTCAGCCTGTTTATCCCTGTGCCGATGGTAAATCTGTGTTTGACGGTCTTGTCCTACGGTCTGATGACCTGGGCGATTTTCCGCAGTTTTTCCCGGAATACCTACAAGCGGTATCAGGAAAACCGGAAATATTTGAATTTTGTCAGCCGGTTCAAGGATCGGGAGCACCGCTACTACAGTTGTCCCCGATGCCGCCAGCAGGTCCGGGTCCCCAAGGGTAAGGGTAAAATTGCCATTAACTGTCCAAAATGCAAAGAAAAGTTTATAAAGAAAACATAAAGGGTGCAAAATGTGTTTTTGCGCCCTTTTTAGTTTTCAATTATCAGCATACCATTGACGAAACTGTTTCAGGAATGTAAAATAGACATAGACATAGACCCATTTCTTGTGAATTGGAAAGGATGTCACTTATGAAATACAACATTTTGAAGATCGATCCTTATTTGCAGCCTTACGCGGCAGACATTGACCTGCGGATGGAGAACTACCGCCGGAAAAAGGCGCAGCTCCTTGCGCCGGGTCAGACGCTTTCAGATTTTGCCAACGGCCATTTGTATTTCGGAATTCACCGCTGTGACGGCGGCTGGGTCTACCGGGAGTGGGCACCGGGGGCAGAGGAACTGTATTTCACCGGCGATTTTTGCGGCTGGGACAGAAAAGCCTATCCCATGAAGAAGCTGAAAAACGGCGTATTTGAGCTGTTTTTATCCGGAGAGAACACCTTGACAGACGGCATGAAGGTCATGGCCATCGTGGTGCGCGGCGGCGAAGAAATGGAGCGTGTTCCTCTGTATGCCACCCGGGTGGTGCAGGATCCTGTGACTTACCAATGGTGCGCGGAGATCTGCGTACAAGAGCCCTTTATGTGGACGGATACGGACTTTGTTCCCAAGAAAAATCTGTTTATTTATGAATGTCACATCGGCATGGCACAGGAGGAGGGCAAGGTAGGCACCTATGAGGAGTTTACCCAGCATGTTTTGCCCCGGATCGCCAAGTTAGGATACAACACATTGCAGATCATGGCCATTATGGAGCATCCTTATTATGCTTCTTTTGGTTATCAGGTCACCAATTTCTTTGCGCCGTCTTCCCGGTTCGGCAGACCGGAGGCGCTGAAAAAGCTGATCGATACTGCCCATAACATGGGCATTGCGGTGCTTTTGGATGTAGTCCATTCCCACGCCTCCAAGAATACCCGGGAGGGCTTTAACCGCTTTGACGGCACAGATTACCAGTTCTTCCACGAAGGCCCCCGGGGCGACCATGCCGCATGGGATACCAAGTGCTTTAATTACGATAAAAACGAAGTGCTCCACTTCCTGCTGTCCAACCTGAAATACTGGCAGACGGAGTACCATTTTGATGGCTTCCGCTTTGACGGTGTCACCTCCATGCTCTACCGCAACCACGGTTTGGGTAGCGACTTCTGCAGCTATGACGACTATTTTTCTCTGAACACAGATACCGAGTCGGTGACCTACCTGCAGCTGGCCAATGAGCTGATCCGGCAGGTCAATCCCAAGGCCATCACCATTGCCGAGGATACCTCTGCGCTGCCCGGTCTGTGCTTGCCCATTAAGGACGGCGGTATCGGCTTTGATTACCGGCTGGCTATGGGTATTCCCGATATGTGGATCAAGCTCCTGAAGGAGATCCCCGATGAGCATTGGGATCTGCCTCATATTTACTATGAGCTGACATCCCGGCGACCCAAGGAAAAGGTCATCGGCTACTGCGAGTCCCACGATCAGGCGCTGGTGGGGGATAAGACCATTATGTTCCGGCTTTGCGATCAGGAGATGTACTGGTCCATGGCAAAGGACCGGCAGAGCCTTGTGATCGACCGGGGCATGGCGCTGCACAAAATGCTGCGGCTTTTGACCATGAGCCTGGGCGGACAGGGCTACCTGACTTTCATGGGCAACGAATTCGGCCATCCGGAGTGGATCGATTTCCCCCGGGAGGGCAACGGCTGGAGCTACCATTACTGCCGCCGGCAGTGGAGTCTTGCCGATGACGAAAACCTGCGCTATCAGGGTCTGCGGGACTTTGAGACCGCCATGGTGGCGGCGGCGAAAAAAATGCGGGTCCTGCAGAGTCAGGACAAGCAGCTGTATGTTTCCAACTGGGACAAGATCATGGCTTACCGCAAGGGAAAAGCGGTATTTGCCTTTAATTTCCACGGAGAAAATTCCTATGATGGCTTCTTCCTGCCGGTACAGGAGGAGGGAAAATACAAGGTGCTGTTTTCCACCGATGACCATTGCTTAGGCGGTCAGGGACGGGTCTATCACCAAACCTATACCGCGGAGCGTCGTTCCGATGGGGAGATCGGCTTCCGCCTGTATCTGCCCAGCCGCACCGCTGTGGTACTGAAAAAGGAGTAAAGGATGTATTATATTGCCAAAAATGCCACCGTTGTGGGGGATGTTGTCCTTGGCGAAGAGGTCAATATCTGGTACGGCGCAGTCCTTCGGGGCGACAGCGGCCGGATCACCGTAGGGGATGGCACCAATATTCAGGACAACTGTGTCCTGCATGAGGAAACCAAAATAGGAAAGAATTGCACCGTAGGCCACGGCGCCATTGTCCATGGCTGTACCGTAGGAGATAACTGCCTCATCGGCATGGGCGCGATCCTGTTAAACGGCGCGGTGCTGGGGGATAACTGCATTGTGGCTGCCGGCGCGGTGGTCACCGGCAAGACCGATGCCCCTGCCGGCTCTCTGCTTATGGGAAGCCCTGCCAAGGTGGTCAGGGAGCTGACCCCGGAGCAGATCGCAGAAAACACCCATAGCGCCGCCCATTATATCGCTTTGGCGGAAGAATCTTTGTAGGAGCGATTCACGAATCACCCGTAACACCCGAAGGGTGTCATTGCGAAGTCGTTTTCTTAATGGACAATTGACAATGGACAATTGTGGTGTCTGCTCCGCAGACAGATTTTCATTGTAGGGGCGTGCATTGCACGCCCGCACACCCGAAGGGTGTCATTGCCGCAAAAAAATTATCGGAAGCGTGATGCCTTTCGGAATTTTCTGTCTTTTTAT
>JAZKXW010000034.1:0-2222 GCA_045611825.1 Faecousia sp. | reverse complement strand
ATCCTTGCAGTTAAAGCCCAGGTGGCTGATGGCTTTGATTTTCATAACTTCCGGTCTCCTTTCGGTCTCTTGGGGGAACTGTAGTCCCATCTGATGGCGGCATTCGTCCAGCAGTTTCATGCAGTCGATGGTAGCATGAGCAGGAACAAGCTTACTTTCCGTTAAGCCTGCGCGGATCTCCCTGGCCACATTGGAAAACTCTACTGCGTAGTGGGCAGACTTGTCCGTAAACACTTCGCCGTTTAGGTTTACCTTGGATGCCATGTGGAACATGGGCACATCCACGCTGCCCTTGGTACCCTTGATGCGGAAATACTCGCCCACCTTTTGATCCATCGCTACGGTCAGATGGGCGGTAAATCCATCATACTCCATGGTGATCTTTTCGCCCAGGTCCGCGCCGCTGCGCAGACGGCCTTCGCACTTCAGTGCTTTCGGCATACCGAACAACTCATAGCAATAACGAACTGCATAGATGCCGATGTCCATCAGTGCACCGCCTGCCTGCAGGGGGTTCATCAGTCGGGGATTCTGGGAGAACTGCAGCATGGGGAAAGCGTAAGCGCAATCCACGCTCTGGATCTTGCCCAGCTTGCCGCTGTCCACCACTTCCTTCACCTTCAACGCCACCTGATTGTGCCATGTCCACATGGCTTCGGACACATACACACCCTCACGGGCTGCATAAGCAAAGATTTCCTCCGCTTCTTTTGCATTGATGGTAAAAGGCTTTTCGCACAGCACCGGCTTGTGATGCTTGATACACAGTCGCATGTATTCTGCGTGCTTATCCGCTGTCAGGGCGATGTACACGCCCTCCACACCGGGGTCACAGATCGCTTCCTCCACCGTCTTGTAAGCGGTGCCGCCATATTTCTTTACGAATTTCTCTGCTTTTTCATAGGTGCGGTTCCAAGCGGCCACAATTTGCTGATCATCCGTTTTGATCAGTTCCTTCGCTGTGGTATGTGCAATACCACCGCAGCCGATGTAGGCCCATCCGAATTTGCCCATAATTTCCCTCCATTTTACATTTTTCTAGTTTTGCTACTATAAGCTTACTTGAAATAGCGCAAAAAATCATTTACAATAATGGTCAATACCATTGGCATTATCGGACATCTTAGGAGGGATCCTATGAATTCTGTTTCTATCCCGATGACCCGGCTGGAGCATATGCTAAAGCAATGCTTTCTTCAGCGCATGGGCAAGGCAAAGAAAATACTGACATCCGAGGAACTGTCAGACTACATTTCCTGGATGGCAACAACCTACGGAAATGACCCATCCAACCAGTTTTCTGTGGACAATGTCCCCATTTTTATTGGTGACGCACGGCAAATGGACCTGGCAAACCGCATTCTCCAGAACCCCAATGACATCCAGGCATTGGAAAACCTGGCAACGGGTTATGCCTTACAGAGCGAAGAGCGATACATATTGGCAAATCACGACATTACGATCGGGCGCATGCTTCGCTATATGCCTGCCCATTGGCATACGACCGATTATTTTGAAGTTTACTATGCCCTATCCGGGGAATGTCAGATCTACTTCGATAACGAAATAATCACATTAAAGCAGGGCGCCGTATTGATCGTAGCGCCGGGTGTTCTGCACGCAAGCCCCTGCTACAGCGATGATTCTCTGCTGATTTACTTCATGGTTCGGGCCAGTACCTTTGACAGGGTATTCTGGAATCAGCTGTCTGAAAGCTATCTTCTTTCCCATTTCTTTCGGCAGGCGCTGTCTGGCAGTGAAGGCGTTTCCTATCTGCACTTCGATACCTTTGATGATGAAGAGATCGCCTGGACCGTTCAACGGATCCAAAAGGAATTCCACGGTGCCAACCTCTACCGCAGTCAAATGCTCAATACCCTAATGAGCGAATTTTTTATTCTTCTGCTGCAAAAATACGAAGGCACCGCAAGACTTCCGCGAACAGAGAACTTCTACTGGAAGCACGAATTCTCGGCAATTTTCAGTTATATTCAGGTCCACTTCGCTGACAACACCATCCGAGATGTGGCGCAAAACTTCCATTACAGCGAAAACCAGATCAGCCGAATCGTCAAGCGGTGTATGGGAATGACCTACGCACAGCTGATCCTAAAGCTGAAAATGGAGAAAGCAGCGATGCTGTTACAGCAGGGCAGTATATCCGCAGCGAATATTGAAGTCGGAGGCCAAGCGGTCTTAGGAAGACAAGCTTTATAGTCAAC
>JAZKXW010000033.1:0-7629 GCA_045611825.1 Faecousia sp. | reverse complement strand
CCCCTTGGCTGAGTTGACCCATAAGCGCCGTTTGTCCGCACTGGGCCCCGGCGGTTTGAGCCGTGAGCGCGCATCCTTTGGTGTTCGTGATATTCACTAAACGCACTATGGCCGTATGTGCCCCATCGAGACCCCTGAAGGTCCCAATATCGGCTTGATCAACTATTTGGCTACCTTTGCCAAGATCAATGTGTATGGCTTTGTTGAGGCTCCCTACCGCAAGGTGGATAAGGCTACCGGCAAGGTCACCGATCAGGTGGATTATATGACTGCCGATGTGGAAGATGATTTCTATATCGGTCAGGCCAACGAGCCTTTGGACGAAAACGGCTGTCTGGCCAACGAGCGTATTACCTGCCGTCACCGCAATGAGATCATCGAGGTTGACCGCAATGTGATCGACTACATTGACGTGTCTCCCAGAATGATGATTTCTATCGCAACTTCCTTCATTCCCTTCCTGCAGAACGATGACGCTAACCGTGCTCTGATGGGTGCGAACATGCAGCGTCAGGCTGTGCCGCTGCTGACTACCGAGCCTCCTGTTGTTGCTACCGGTATTGAGCATGCAGCAGCTGTGGACTCTGAGGTCTGCCTGAAGGCAAGAACTACCGGCGTTGTCACCGCAGTTTCCGCTACCGAGATCACTATCCGTTATGAGGATGGGGAAGTGGAGACCCATCAGCTGACCAAGTTTGCCCGCTCCAATGCAGGTACTTGTATCAACCAGCGTCCCATTGTTACCGTTGGCGAGAAGGTTGTGGCGCAGCAGATCATTGCTGACGGTCCTTCCTGCTCCGGCGGCGAAATCGCTCTGGGTAAGAACGTGCTGATCGGCTTCGTTACTTGGGAAGGCTACAACTACGAGGACGCCATTCTGCTGAACGAGCGCCTTGTCCGTGAAGATGTCTTTACCTCTATTCATATTGAGGAGCATGAGACGGAAGCTCGCGACACGAAGCTTGGACCGGAAGAAATTACCCGTGATATTCCCAATGTCGGCGAGGATACCCTGAAAGATCTGGACGAGAACGGCATTATCCGTATCGGTGCTGAGGTCCATTCCGGCGATTATCTGGTCGGTAAGGTCACGCCCAAGGGCGAGACTGAGCTGACTCCTGAGGAGCGCCTGCTCCGCGCCATCTTCGGCGAGAAGGCAAGAGAAGTCCGCGATACCTCTTTGAAGGTGCCGCACGGTGAGAGCGGTATTGTTGTGGATGTTAAGATCTTCACCAAGGAGAACTCCGATGAGCTGGCTCCCGGTGTTACCAAGTCTGTCCGTGTCTATATTGCCCAGAAGCGTAAGATCTCTGTGGGCGATAAGATGGCCGGCCGTCACGGTAATAAGGGTGTTGTCTCCCGTGTTCTGCCTGAGGAAGATATGCCCTTCCTGCCTGACGGCACTCCTCTGGATGTGGTGCTGAACCCCCTGGGCGTGCCTTCTCGTATGAACATCGGTCAGGTTTTGGAAGTTCACCTCGGCTATGCTGCCAAGGCGCTGGGCTGGAAGGTTGCCACCCCTGTGTTTGACGGCGCAAACGAAAAGGATATCCGCGATACCCTGAAGCTGGCAGGTCTGCGTGAGGACGGCAAGACTGTCCTGTATGACGGCCGTACCGGCGAACCCTTCGATAACCTTGTTACCGTCGGTTATCCCTATTACCTGAAGCTGCACCATCTGGTCGACGATAAGATCCATGCCCGTTCCACCGGTCCTTACGCGCTGGTTACTCAGCAGCCCTTGGGCGGTAAGGCTCAGTTCGGCGGTCAGCGTTTCGGCGAAATGGAAGTTTGGGCGCTGGAGGCTTACGGCGCTGCTTACACCCTGCAGGAGATCCTGACTGTCAAGTCTGACGATGTGACCGGTCGTGTCAAGACCTATGAGGCCATTGTCAAGGGCAGCAATATTCCTAAGCCCGGTGTTCCGGAATCCTTCAAGGTTCTGGTCAAGGAACTGCAGGCTCTGTGTCTGGATATCCGCGTGCTGGATGATCAGGGCAACGAGATCGAGCTGAAGGATGACGAAGAAGATGATGAGATCATCTACGCAGCTGACCATACCTCTGAGATGGTCGTAGATACCAATGAAGTGCTGGACTCCGGCTTCAGCATCGATGAAGAGGGTCCGGAAGATATTATGGATGTGTTTGACAGCGCGGAAGCGGATGCAGACACTTATGAAGACTAAGGAGGCGATACTATATGGCAGATGCAACATTTGATGCAATCCGAATTGGTATTGCTTCGCCGGAAATGATCCGGCAGTGGTCCTATGGTGAAGTCCTGAAGCCGGAGACCATTAACTACCGTTCTTTGAAGCCCGAGCGCGATGGTCTGTACTGTGAAAAGATTTTTGGACCTACCAAGGACTGGGAATGTCACTGCGGTAAGTACAAGAAGATCAAGTACAAGGGTCAGGTCTGTGACCGCTGTGGCGTTGAAGTTACCAGAGCGAAGGTCCGTCGTGAGCGTATGGGTCACATTGAACTGGCCGCTCCTTGTAGCCATATCTGGTACTTTAAGGGCATTCCTTCCCGTATGGGCCTGATTTTGGATATCAGCCCCAAGGTGTTGGAGAAGGTTTTGTACTTTGCAGCTTATATTGTTACAGATCCCGGTGATGCACCTCTGACCCGGAACCAGATCCTGACGGAGAAGGAATACCGGGATATGCGTGAGAAGTATGAAGATGACTTCCGCGCAGGCATGGGCGCTGAGGCTGTGAAGGAACTGCTGGAGCAGATCGATCTGGATGTACTGTCCGTCGAACTGCGTGAGGAACTGAAGACTGCCTCCGCACAGAAGAAGCTGCGCCTTGTGAAGCGGCTGGAGGTTGTGGAAGCATTCCGTGAGTCCGGCAACAATCCTGCATGGATGGTCATGGATGTACTTCCTGTTATTCCTCCGGATATCCGTCCTATGATCCAGCTGGATGGCGGTCGTTTTGCGACCTCCGACCTGAACGATCTGTATCGCCGTGTCATTAACCGTAACAACCGTTTGACTCGACTGATCCAGCTCAATGCGCCGGATATCATTATCCGTAACGAGAAGCGTATGCTGCAGGAGGCTGTGGATGCACTGATCGACAACGGCCGTCGCGGCCGCGCTGTGACCGGCGCTAACAACCGTGCACTGAAGTCTTTGTCCGACATGCTTAAGGGTAAGCAGGGCCGCTTCCGTCAGAACCTGCTGGGTAAGCGTGTTGACTACTCCGGCCGTTCCGTTATCGTTGTCGGTCCTGAACTGAAGCTGTATCAGTGCGGTGTTCCGAAGGAAATGGCTATCGAGCTGTTCCGGCCCTTCGTGATGAAGAAGCTGGTTGCAGACGGTCTTGCTAACAACATTAAGTCCGCCAAGAAGATGATCGACAAGGGCAAGACCGAGGTGTGGGATGCTCTGGACGAGATCATTAAGGACCGTCCTGTTATGCTGAACCGTGCGCCTACGCTGCACCGTCTGGGTATTCAGGCATTTGAACCCATTCTGGTTGAGGGTCGTGCACTGAAATTGCACCCTCTGTGCTGTACCGCATTTAACGCTGACTTTGACGGCGACCAGATGGCAATTCACGTGCCTCTGTCCGCTGAGGCGCAGGCAGAAGCCAGAATGCTGATGCTTTCTGCAAATAACCTGCTGCGTCCTCAGGACGGCAAGCCTGTCACGGTGCCTACGCAGGATATGATTCTCGGTGCTTATTATCTGACGTATACCCGACTGGGTAAGGCAGAGAAGGGCGCAGAGACGGTGTTCGTTACCGATGCAGGTGAAACAAACCTGCCTGTCAACGAGATCGTGGATGCCGACGAGTTTGTAGCCGCAAACAAGGCTGCAGCCAAGGACGGCAAGGCAATCGCCAAGTTCCGCCCCGTGCTGAACTACTCCAGCGTGGAGGAAGCAATTGCAGCTTACGCCGACGGTAATGTCGGTCTGCATGCACCTATCCGTGTTCGTTACGGCAAGGAGATCGACGGTGAAATGCAGTATCGCATCATTGACGCTACTGTGGGCCGCCTGATCTACAACGAGCCGATCCCTCAGGATCTTGGCTTTGTTGACCGTACCAATCCCGAACATGCCTTCGATCTGGAAGTCAGCTTCCTGGTTGGCAAGAAGCAGTTGGGCAAGATCATCGACAAGTGCATCCGCAGACATGGCTTTACCGTGGCTACCGAGATGCTGGACCGTATCAAGGCTTTGGGCTATAAGTTCTCCACAAAGGGCGCTATTTCCGTGTCTATTGCTGACATGGTGGTTCCTGCTATTAAGTATGAGCTGGTTGCCGAAGCGGAGAAGAAGGTCGTTGAGATCGAGCAGTTCTACCGCAAGGGCTTTATCACCAATGACGAGCGTTACCGTCTGGTTGTTCAGCAGTGGGAGAAAACCACTGCGGATGTTACCAATGCTCTGCAGGGTAATTTGGATGAGTTCAACCCCATCTACATGATGGCGGACTCCGGCGCTCGTGGTTCTATGGCTCAGATCCGTCAGCTGGCCGGTATGCGTGGCTTGATGGCCGATACCGCAGGTCGTACCATTGAGATCCCTGTTAAGGCAAACTTCCGTGAAGGCCTGTCTGTTCTGGAGTATTTCATTTCCTCCAGAGGCGCTCGTAAGGGCATGACTGATACAGCTCTGCGTACTGCTGACTCCGGTTATCTGACTCGTCGTATGGTCGATGTTTCTCAGGATGTGATCATTCGTGAGCACGACTGTAAGACCGCCAATGGTATTTGGGTTGGCGCAGTTGTTCAGAACGGTGACGTTATTGATACCTTCGGTAACCGTATTCGCGGTCGTTATCCTGTCAATGACATTCTGCATCCTGTGACCGGTGAGCTGCTGCACTCCAAGGATGTCATGATGATGCCCGAGGATGCTGAGAAGTTTGAAAAGGCTGGTATTGAGAAGATCTATATCCGTACTGTTCTTGGCTGCCGCGCCCGTACCGGTGTCTGTGCACGCTGCTACGGCATGAACTTGGCAACCTCCAAGGAAGTGGATCTGGGCGGAGCAGTCGGTATTATCGCTGCACAGTCCATCGGTGAACCCGGTACACAGCTGACCATGCGTACCTTCCACTCAGGCGGTGTTGCAGGTGACGATATTACGCAGGGTCTGCCCAGAGTTGAAGAACTGTTTGAATCCCGCCGTCCCAAGAAGATGGCACAGATCTCTGAGATCACCGGTGTTGTATCCATTGACGATTCTCACCGTACCGCACTGCGTAACATTACGGTTACTGCAGAGGATGGCGAGGTCAAGGTCTATCAGGCGCCTTACTCTGTGGGACTGAAGATCGCTCATGGCAAGACTGTCCAAAAGGGTGAGCCCATCACCGACGGCGCACTGTATCCTCAGGATGTGCTGCGTATTTCCGGTGTGGAAGCTGTTCAGGACTATTTGGTTCAGTCCGTTCAGGCTGTGTACCGTCAGCAGGGCGTTGAAATCAATGATAAGCATATCGAAGTCATTATCCGTCAGATGATGCGTAAGGTTCGGGTGGAAGAGCCCGGCGACAGCACACTGCTGACCGGTGTTGTGGTCGATAACTTTGAGTTTGAAGATGCCAAGGCTGCTGTACAGGCACGGATCGATGCTGGAGAAACTGACCTGCAGTTGCCCGTTGCATCCACAATGCTGTTGGGTATTACCAAGGCTGCTCTTGCTACAGATTCCTTCTTGTCTGCCGCGTCCTTCCAGGAAACCACCAAGGTCCTGACCGATGCTGCAATTAAGGGCAAGGTCGATCATCTGGTTGGCTTGAAGGAAAATGTGCTGATTGGTAAGTTGATCCCTGCAGGTTCCGGATTGATGGCATATCGCGATTTTAAGACCGAAAATTCCGTCTTTTCTGACTGTGCGGATGCTTCCGTCGAAGAATAAGTAAAGAACGAGGCTGTCAAATGACAGCCTCGTTTTTGCTGTTTGATTGTTAAAACATCTGATTATCCGCACTTGTTTTGATCTGAGCAATAAAAAAACAATAAATTATGTTGACTTTCTTGAAAAAATGATTATAATTAGTTTCTGTATGGACATTACAAAGAATGTTAGTATCGTAAAATGCGATACTATGGCGGAAATCCGCCGTGAGCAGGTTGTCGTTGGGGCGAAGCAATTTCGAAAAGCCTTGCGGGACAACCGTATTGTGAAAACCTATCTTGCTGCAAATGCAGACCCTGCTGTGATCGACCCCATTGTGCGTTGTTGTGAAGAAAACGACATCAGCTATGCGTGGGTGGATACGATGGCAGAATTGGGTCGTGCCTGCGGGATTGAGGTCGGCGCTGCCGCCGTAACTGCAGTCAAATAACCGGTTTCCGACAGCTTTGCTGTGGAATAGATCCGCCGAAAGGCGAGAACGAAAGAAAGGAGAATATTGATGCCTACTTTTAATCAGCTCGTTAGAAATGGCCGTCAGCAGGTTACTTCCAAGTCTACCGCTCCTGCTCTGCAGAGAGGTCTGAACACTCTGGAGAACCGCGCAACCGCACTGCCTTCTCCCCAGAAGCGTGGCGTTTGTACTGCTGTCCGTACCACCAGCCCCAAGAAGCCTAACTCCGCTCTGCGTAAGATCGCCCGTGTGCGTCTGACCAACGGTATGGAAGTTTCCGCTTATATCCCTGGTGTTGGCCACAACCTGCAGGAGCACTCTGTGGTTTTGATCCGCGGCGGTCGTGTAAAGGACCTTCCCGGTGTTCGTTACCACATCATCCGTGGCACTTTGGATACTCAGGGTGTTAACGGCCGTATGCAGTCTCGCTCCAAGTACGGTGCAAAGCGTCCCAAGGCCGGCAAGAAGTAAGATCGGCTCCTGACGCGAAACAAACATTGAATTATTCCAAGCCCGTTCGCAAGGCTATGCCTTGCCATGAAGGTTTTTATATATGAAACCTCTGGCTAGGCACAACGAAAGACTCACTTTCGAGTACCGATGAAATCATTCTAATATGAAGGAGGGAAGCAAAGTGCCCAGAAGAGGTAATGTTCCCAAGAGAGAGGTTCTTCCGGATCCTCAGTATAACTCCGTTCTGGTTACGAAGCTCGTAAACAGCGTCATGCTCGACGGCAAGAAGGGTGTTGCTCAGAAAGTCGTGTATGGTGCATTTGAAATTGTCGAGAACAAGACCGGCAAGAATGGCCTGGAGGTATTCCAGCAGGCCATGGAAAACATTATGCCCGCAGTGGAGCTGAAGGCTCGCCGCGTCGGTGGTTCTACCTATCAGGTTCCCATCGAAGTTCGTCCCGACCGTCGTCAGACCTTGGGTCTGCGTTGGCTCACCACCTACAGCCGCAGCCGTAGTGAGAACACTATGCGCGAGCGTCTGGCCGCTGAAATCATGGACGCAGCCAACAACACCGGCTCCGCTGTGAAGAAGCGTGAGGATACCCACAAGATGGCCGAAGCCAACAAGGCATTCGCCCTTTTCCGCTGGTAATAAAGGAGTTTCTTTATGGCTAGAGAGTATTCCCTGGAAAATACCAGAAACTTTGGCATCATGGCACACATCGATGCCGGTAAAACCACCACTTCCGAGCGTATTCTGTTCTACACCGGTAAGAACTACAAGATCGGTGAGACCCATGATGGTTCTGCTACCATGGACTGGATGGCTCAGGAGCAGG
>JAZKXW010000032.1:0-24938 GCA_045611825.1 Faecousia sp. | reverse complement strand
GCGCACTGGCTCGCAATGACAACGAAGATTGTGCATTCTGCATTCCGCATTCTGCATTCTGCATTGATAATTGTCCATTGTCAATTGTCTATTGTCCTGCCCGGCTCGTCCGCAATGCGGAAACATTTGTTGCCTGTTTGTGGAATGTTATACTTGACATTTGGGGAATTTTGGGAGAGAATATACACATTAATCGATTTGCGGTGCAAATCGAAAAATAAGGAGTGTTTCCATGAAAGCAAAAAACATCGTTACCGTAGGTGTGGTAGCGGCGGTCATTATCATGGCCATTGCTGTCGCATTCAGCGGTATCACCGTTGAGGCTACATTCTGGGCCCTTGTGCCCCCTGTGGTGGCCATCGGTCTTGCCCTCATTACCAAGGAGGTCTATTCCTCTTTGTTTGTGGGTATTCTGACCGGTACGATCATGGCCAGCGGCGGCTCTTTCTTCAAGACTGTCGACCATCTGACCAACACCGCCTTCATCAGCGCTATCTCCGGTACCGCAGGCATCTTCCTGTTCCTGGTGCTGCTGGGCGTGCTGGTGGCGCTCATCAACAAGTCCGGCGCTTCCGCCGCCTTTGGCCGCTGGGCGCAGACCCACATCAAGAGCCGCGTCGGCGCACAGCTGGCTGCCTTTGTGCTGGGCGTTCTCATCTTTATCGATGACTACTTTAACTGCCTGACCGTTGGCTCCGTCATGCTGCCGGTTGCCGACAACCACAAGGTCTCCCGGGCTAAGCTTTCCTACATTATCGACGCTACCGCAGCGCCCATCTGTATGATTGCTCCCATCAGCTCCTGGGCTGCCGCCGTTTCCTCCTATGCCGAGGGTACCGGTCTGTCCGGCATTCAGCTGTTCATCAAGGCCATTCCCTACAACTTCTACTCCCTGCTGACGCTGGTGTTCGTCATTGCCATTATCGTGATGAAGGCTGACTACGGCCCCATGCGTCTGCATGAGAAAAATGCCATCGAGAAGGGCGACCTGTTCTCCACCGATGAGCGTGTGGACGGTCTGGAAGCAGAGCAGAACCCCAGAGGTCGGGTCATGGACCTGATCCTGCCTGTTGTGGCACTGGTCATCATCTCTGTTCTGGGTCTTCTGTACATCGGCGGCTTCTTCGGCATGGATATGTGGGGCGGCACTGACAACAAGTGGAACATCGTTGGCGCATTCGGCAACACCGACGCTACCGTGGGTCTGCCTTGGGGCGGTATCATCGCACTGGTGCTGGTCATTATCTACATGATCTGCCGCAAGCTGGTCACCTTTAAGGAAGCTATGGAATGTGTTCCCAAGGGCTTCATTGCCATGGTGCCTGCCATCATCATCCTGACCATGGCCACCTCTTTGAAGAACGTTTCCAACGATCTGCTGGGCTCTGCCGCTTATGTGGAAGCCCTGATGAAGAGCCCTGCCGCTCAGGGTCTGCAGACATTCCTGCCTGCTGTGATCTTCATCGTTGCCTGCCTGCTGGCCTTTGCCACCGGCACCAGCTGGGGTACTTTCGGTATCCTGATCCCCATTGTGGCGGAGATGTTCCCCACTACCGATCCAATGCTGTACATCGGTATGTCTGCATGTCTGGCCGGCGCTGTCTGCGGCGACCACTGCTCTCCCATTTCCGATACCACCATCATGTCCTCCGCAGGCGCTCGCTGTGTCCACGTCAACCACGTGTCTACCCAGCTGCCCTACGCTGTGACGGTGGCTGCCATCAGCTTCGTGTGCTACATTCTTGCCGGCTTCGTCAAGAACGCATGGATCTGTCTGGGCGCAGGTGTTGTGATGGTCATCGGCTTCCTGCTGGTGATGCGCAGCATGTACGCAAAGAAGGAAAAGTAAGAAAACAAAATACAGAATCGGTGCAAGGGTTTCCTTGCACCGATTTTTTAATGGACAATGGACAATTAAGGTGTCGCCGGTGGCGACGGATTGAAATGACACCCTTCGGGTGTTTCGGGCGATTCATGAATCGCCCCTACAATGTGGAATCGGTGCGGTACATAATTGTCAATTGTCAATTGTCAATTGTCCATTGTCCATTGTCCATTGCCTGCCGGGGCTTTTCAACATTGCGTGTTGACGGAAAGGGGCGCAGGGATTATGATATAAAAAAGAAAATTTTTGAAAATTTTTTCAAAATATAAAACCGTATGCAAAGTCCGTTCCCCTTTATAGGTGAAAACACAAAACACTTTGGAGGAATGACCTATGAAAACCGATCTTTTGAAAAAACTTGCTTTGTTGGCACTGGCGTTGGTGCTGATCTTCAGCTTTGTCGCCTGCTCCGGTGATGAAGCCGCGTTTGAACCCGATTTGTCCCACCTGCCTGAGATCGAGGGCTTGGATGTGGAGGAATGCATTGATGCGTTCGCTGAGACTTCTTTTAATGTTGTGGAGATGGATACCGGCGATAAAAGCGTTCTGATGGGCACCAATGTGACGCTGGCTTACGGCGGTCGGTGTTATACCACCGATAAGAGCGTTGCCACCGTCAGCGATTCCGCCACCGTTACGGCTAAGGGACAGGGCGCTTGCTATATCATCGTAGTTGGCGTAGGCGCACCGGACTGGCTCATCAAGCAGCAGCCTGATGTGGATCATCGAGAGATCGAAGTCTACAAGGTCATGGTGGATGTGCCTGCCAGCATGGGTCTTGGCAATTTCTTCAATGGTATGAACAGTGAGCAGAGGGGACTGCTGGGTCTCGGCCTTGCCGTTATGGGTGTGATATTTGCCGTGGGCGTGACGGTCATCGTAGTGATCGTTGTGAAGGTGAAGAAAGCCAACAAGACCAACGCTCCCGGCTTTGATGTGCCCCAGTACCGGGCATCGGGGTTTTTCGCAGACAACGGCGTCAATCAGGTCAATGCCCAGCCCGGCGGCAAATTCTGCTCCGGCTGCGGTCAGAAGGTAGAAGAAGGCAACGCCTTCTGTCCTTACTGCGGCAATAAACTGTAAGGAGTGTTTGCTATGGGCTTTTTTAGCACCGATTATTTACCGGCACCGGTTCTGCCGCCCAGACACACCGGTCCCAATACCATACAGCCTACGCCTGAGGAGAAGGTTTGTCCTGCCTGCGGCAGCCCTTATGTACCGGGGAAGGACTTCTGTGTGGAGTGCGGACGGAAAAAGGGTATGCAGCACAGCCTGTCCATGAACGGACGGAGCAAGGCGGCGGAGCTTGCCCGGTATCTTACCGATTGGCTGGCAGAGAATCCCTATCTTTACGATATTAAGCTCAGCTGCCAAACCCATTTTTTGATCAACGATTTTGACCGGGTAGGGCAGGTGTCCGCTTCCGAGGTAAAGCTTAACTACTGCATTGCCCGGGAGGAACAGCCGCAGCAGTACGGCGTTGCTTACTTATATACCTACCGCGCCACCATCAATTTCCGGCAGGTGCAGAATTCAACCTGTCAGGTTCTGGTGCAGCAGTGGCAGGCGGCGCATCCGGAGGTGGAGATCACCGACTGGACAGGCGGCAAAACCAGCTGCGCAGAGAACGGTACTTATCACCTGTACGCGCTGGTGGTCTATCGCAAGAAGGTCGCCGCACCGGCACCGGCAAGGAAATTCTGCCCCGGCTGCGGTGCGAAGCTGACGGCGGAAAATGCGAATTTCTGTGGTAATTGCGGAAGGAAGTTGTAATTTATGGCGCAGATATTCAAAAAAGAGTCCCAATTAGAGCGGCAGTATGCCGCTGCCGGAAAGCAGCATAAAATGCGTCCTCTATGGTTTGTTCCCGGCATAGGGCTGGCGGTGGCCGGCTTTTGGGCGGCGCAGCCTGTTTTCGTGGGTCTTGGGGTGGTGTGGCTGCTGGTTACGCTGTCGGTGCTTGTAAAGTGTCTGCTTTCCGGCGGAGATCGGGAAGCGCTGGGCGCAGGCATTGCCGGCGAAACCGCCACCGCCAACCTGATCGCCCAACTGCCCGACGGCTGGTACGGTATTCAAAATCCGGTGGTTGCCTATCAGGGCAAGCAAAGCGAAATGGATATGGTGGCGGTAGGACCCGGCGGCGTGTTCATCATCGAATGCAAGCACCACAACGGCCGCATCGTTGGCCGGTTCGACAGTCACGACTGGGTACAGTATAAGACCGGCAGAGCCGGCGGCAGCTACCAAAAACAGTTCTACAGCCCGGTCAAGCAGGTGGGCACCCATGTATATCGCCTTGCCCATTTTCTGCGGCAGAACGGCTGTCAGGTCCATGTGACCGGCATGGTGTTCTTTACCAATCCCCAAGCTGTTGTGGAGGTCTACGGAAATCCCGGGGATATCCCCGTATTCGCCGGGCAGACCGGCGCAACGCGGATGACCCGGCAGATGATGTCCGGGCAGGTTCTTTCTCCCAGAGAGGTCAGGCAGATTTGCGATCTGCTGAAGAAATGTATATAAGAGGTAATTTATGGATGCACAACAACTGCGACAGGTGGTAACGGCAGCGCAGGCAGGAGATGCCAAAGCGCTGAATACCTTGTTTGAGAACTATTATAACGATGTTTACTACTTCGCTCTGAAAACGGTGAAGGACGAGGAAATCGCTTGCGATGTGACTCAGGAGACCTTTGTGGAGATCATTCGCACTATCCGTGATCTGCAGGCTCCCGAGGCGTTTGTAGCATGGATGCGGCAAATTACCTACCACCAGTGTACCCGGTACTTTAAGAAGAAAAAAGAGGTGCTGGTGGAGGAGGATGAGGACGGAAACTCCGTATTTGACACGCTGGTGGAGGATAAGACCGAATTTATCCCGGATGCGGCGTTAGATCAGGCGGAGCTTCGCAAGACGATCCTCCATATGCTGGACACCCTGTCCGAGGAACAGCGGTCGGCGGTGCTGCTGTACTATTTTGACGAGCTGTCCGTTAACCAGATCGCCCAAATTCAGGGCGTGTCCGAGGGCACGGTGAAGAGTCGGCTGAATTATGCCCGAAAGGGTTTGAAACAATCTGTGGAGGACTACGAGAAGAAAACCGGCGTCAAGCTTCGCTGCGTTGGCGTGCTGCCGCTGCTTTTGTGGCTGCTTCGCGGCTCCAAAACGGCTATGCCGACCGCTGCCGTCAAGGCTGTGGCAAGCGGCGTTTCTGCAGCTACCGGTATCCATATTTCCGCAGGTGTCGCAGCCGCTGCCACAGCAGCTGCCGGTACGGCGCTGGGAACGAAGATCGTTGCCGGTGTGCTGGCGGCGGGGCTGGTGGTCAGCGGCGGCATAGGCGTCGGAATGCTGTCGGATCGGCATCGGAATACAGACGGGCAAGGGGTTGTGGGGGAAACCACCGAGGAGACCACCGCGCCTGAGGATTCGCCTGCAAAGCCCACCGAGCCTGAGGATTCGCCTGCCAAGCCCACCGAGCCTGCCGGGTCGGAGGAGGTTCCTGCGGAGCAGGGCATCGTGCCGGCAGAGTGTGTGTACATAGATGCCAATGGCAAGGAGTATCTCCCCGGAGAGGAAATGCCTGCGCCTACCTACGGCGATGAGTTCCACACGGCAAGCTATATTTACAAATTAGGCTACGGTCTGTGGCGACAGCCGAATCAGGAGGGTTGGTCGCTGTATTGGGCGGAACGCTACGAGGGCGCCGGTTGGGGCGTTCAGGTGACGGATACCGGGCTGATGGTATATCCGGATGTTCTTTCCGAGATCAACGGCCGTTTCGTGGAGAATATGGATTACACCTATGAGCGCTGCGACAAGCTGCTGGTCGCGCCGCAAATCCCCGAAACGGTGAAGACTTTGATGGGAACATTTTACGGCTGCAGCGTGCTGATACGGCCGCCGGTGCTGCCGGAGGGGATCGTGGATCTGTTTGATACCTTCGCCTACTGCTACGCCCTGATAGAGATGCCCCGGATCCCTGCAAGCGTTACCTCCATGACCCAGACCTTCCACAACTGCCATGCGCTGACCAAGATAACAGCGCTGCCGGATGGGTTGACAGATGCCTATGGCACCTTCGCCAACTGCTATCGGCTGAAGACTGCGCCGGCGCTGCCGGATGGGATCGTGGACATCGCGCAGATATTTATGCTCTGCGAGTCTTTGACGGAAGCGCCCCGGCTGCCGGATAGCATAGAGAATATGCGTCACAGCTTTTTCGGCTGTAACAGTCTTACCGCTGCGCCGAAATTGCCGGAGAGCGTTACCTGCCTGGATCACTGCTTTGAAGGCTGCACCGCTTTGGTCACAGCCCCCACGATTCCGCAAAGCGTGCAGTCGATGACCTATGCCTTTTACGGCTGCAGCTCCCTGACAGGTACGGTGCGGATCGATGCGGATGTTCGCCGGGTAAACTGCCAAGGCAGCTGTGATGCCTGCCAAAGCGGTGTGCCCTGCACAGAATGCTGGATCTGCGAAAACGATCTGTACATGTTTACCGGCACGGTGCTGCCAATCGTTATTACCGGCAAGGGATGGGGGCTGAAGCTGCTTATGCTGGATTACGAAAATGTAACCCTTCGCTGAGTTTTTTCAAAAATATAAAACCGAACAGGAAGCAAGATCCCCTTTGTAAGTGAAGGCTTACAAAGGGGATCTTTTCATCGGACAGACGGTGAAGATCAGAGAATGCAGAGGCGTGCAATGACACCCCGTTGGGGTGTTTCGGGCGATCGGTGATCGCCCCTACGAAACTGTGCGTTATTGGACCTATGGGGCGCATACAATAAACAGGAAAGGATGAAGGGTATGCATTTTAATTTGTTTTACATCTTCTTATGGGATCGCAAGGAGCATCCCATGCCGTCGGATCGGGCTGAGGCGGTAAAACAGCAATTGGAAAAAGAACAGGAGCGTCCGCCGTAACAAATCCCGGCAAGCGTGGTTCGCTTTTTCCGTTCTGCTGTTTTTGACGAAAATGTGAAATAATTGTTACATTTGTGCGGTTTTGGGGTTGCAAATCCGGCGCATATTTGGTATGATTAGTCCATGGTGGCGAAGAAGCTGCCGATTCGTTGCGCCATCGATGCATGACGGCGTATACATGAACAATACCAGGAGGTAGAGAAAATGTTAATTTGTCCCAACTGTGGCAAAGAGCTGGCTGAAGGCACTGCATTCTGCGACAACTGCGGCACTGCAATCCCTGCAGCACCTGCTGCCGAGACTGTGTTCTGCGCAAACTGCGGCACGCAGACCGACGCAAGCTCCGAATTTTGCCAGAACTGCGGCGCTGCCCTGAATGCTGAGGCTGCTCCCGCACCTGCAAAGAAGTTCCAGATCACCAAGAAGATGCTGACCCTCGGCGCTGCTGCTGTGGCAGCTCTCGCGCTGATCGTAGTGGTGCTGTGCCTGGTTTTCAGCGGCGGCAAGAAGGATCTGGCTCTGTACCTGAAGGATGACGAGATCTGGACCAACAACTTCGCTAAGAAGGGCACTTTTGAGGTTACTTCCAAGCTCCTCGACGGCGACAACGCCTACATGAAGGGCTACTGCATCCTGAGCAAGGACAACAAGACCCTGTTCTTCCCCGACAAGATCGACAGCGACGGCTACACCCTGTACTACCGTGACATCACCAAGAAGGACAGCGAAGCCTTCAAGATTGATGCCGATGTGGAAGAATACACCGTCAGCAAGGACGGCAAGATCGTCACCTACCAGAAGAACGAGAAGCGTGATGCTGATCTGGGCACCTCTGTATACGATGTCTATCAGTACGACATGAAGAAGCAGGAAAAGTCCAAGGTCGCCAGCGATGTGCAGGATGTGACTCTGGGCTCCGACGGCAAGACCTTGTTCTACATCAACGATGAGAACGAGCTGTTCGTCAAGCAGGTTGGCAAGGATAAGGTCAAGCTGTCTGCTGATGTGTATTCTGTTGTCGGTGTTTCCGAGAACAACAAGACCGTTTACTACAAGACCTTCGAGCAGATCGAAAAGAAGGACGACGACGGCAATGTCATCGAGTCCTACAAGGAATTCGATCTGTTTAAGCAGAAGATCGGCAAGGACAAGGAAAACATTGCCAAGGATGTGGACAGCGTTTACTTTGTCGATGAGGATGAGGTCCTGTTCTATGTGACCGCAGAGACCAAGAAGGTCGCTGCTACCACCTTCGTGGAAGACAATGTCAAGAACAACAAGGATTACGACGAGAACGACAAGGAAAGATACGCAGAGATCTGGGAGTTCCTGAAGGGCGAAAAGGTCGAGGTGGAAGAGAAGACCCTGTTCTTCTTCGACGGCAAGGGCAGCATCAAGCTCATTGAGCAGTACCACACCTGCAAGGTACGCGCAGCTGAGGCTCCCGTTATGCTGGTGGAGCACGGCGGCACCTACGAGAAGATGGAGCTGTCCAGCCTCTACAACAAGGACTACGCTCTGAGCCGTGTTCAGAATCACGCAGAGTATGCAAGCGTTGAGGATGCATCCTTCAGCGTGGCTATGGAGAAGTATGTTTCCGCTCTGAATGTGGAGAGTGTCGATGATGTGGATATCAGCGATGACGGCAAGCTGATGTACATTCTGACCGGCGTTAAGACCGAAAGAGAGGCTGCGGAGCAGCCCGATGGCGCTAAGGAGCCCGTGATGGAGAACATCCCCACCTACGAGCGCACCGGCGACATGGTGGAGGTCAAGATCGGCAAGAAGGCTAAGCTGACTGTCAACGAGAAGTACGACACCGATGTTGCTTACTACACCCTGTTCTACTTCACCGGTAAGGATGACGACATGTTCGTTTACGCTAAGGATGTGGACGACAGCGAGGAGCCTGCCAACAATCAGAGAGCTTACACGCTGTTTGCTGACGGCAAGGAAGTTGAGAGCGATGTGCTTTCCGTCGGCGGCTATTCCAAGGACGCAAAGGGTCTGCTGTTCGTCACCGACAGAAAGTACGATGACAACGGCAACCTGAAGTACTACGCCCTGAAGCTGTACAACGGCAAGAAGGTCGTGAAGGTAGCTGACGAGCTGTATTCCTACACCGTTATGCCCAGCGGCAAGATCCTGTTCCTGGCTGACTACAACCTGGATAAGGGCGAAGGCGATCTGTATGTAGTGAAGGCCGGCAAGAAGGCTGAGAAGCTGGATGAGGAAGTGTCCAGAATCCTGTCTGTTACCTATCTGGCAGATCTCTACGAGTAAGCGTTGCGGAGGTAACCGATGGCTGCCGATGCATTTTCCAAAATCATTACCACCATCAGCGTAAAGACCTCCTCCTCTTTGGAGAAGAACAAGATCAAGCTGCACATCGAGAATCTGGAAAAAGAGATCGAACAGCTGATCCGCGCTGCCGGTGAGGAAGGTTACAACATGTGGGCTGAGGGCAGTTCTTCTGCCCAGTCCTTGGAGGAGAAGTTCAAGGCAATTCAGGAAAAGAAGGAGCAGATCCTTCAGCTGAATGCCAAAATGACCGAGATCGATGAGCTGGACAGCCAGATCCTGGGCGCTAAGAAGGCGGAAGAGCCGGCAGCGCCTGCGGCTGCGCCTCAGGCAGGCAATAAGTTCTGCCCCAGCTGCGGTGCGGCTTATACGCCTCCGGCAAAGTTCTGCCGTAAGTGTGGTAACCCCCTGCAGTAATGCAACCATGATGAACGACCCGTTGGGAAACCAACGGGTCGTTTTTATTGGGGCTTCCCGGCCGGGCGACCAATGGGGAGCGATGGGAGCGCCGCCGGGAAGAAGCGGCAGGCAATGGACAATTGACAATGGACAATTGACAATTGACAATTGACAATTGACAATTGCGGTGTCGCTGCGCGACAGATTGAAAAAAGTGTCATTCTGAGCGGAGCAACCTTTGGTTGCGGAGTCGAAGAATCTTTTCTGTTACGACAAGGGAAAGGCCAGAAGATCCTTCGACGCGCTTCGCTTGCTCAGGATGACACCCCGTTGGGGTGTTACGGGCGACCAATGGTCGCCCCTACGAAAAGAATTGTACATTGTGCGTTACCGGGCTGACAAAAGGATGCCCTACGCATTTCTCGCAGGTTGGTAGCGAGTTTGCCTGCCGGGGCATCCCGGCAAGGGAAAGGCCAGAAGATCCTTCGACACGCTTCGCTTGCTCAGGATGACACCCCGTTGGGGTGTTTCGTGCGATCAATGGTCTCCTGTTGCGGTGCCCGATAAAATCTTCGGGCTTACGCTTATCCTCGATTTTATTGACCGCTGCCACTCGCTCAGGTCGCTTCATCCGCCACCGGCGGCGCTCCCATCGCTCCCCCCTACGAAATGGTTTGCACATTGTGCGTTAGGATATTGCACGCCCGTATAGCAAAAAATTACGGATTTTTGGAGACGATATTTGTATTGCACTTTTTTACAATTGGGTCTATAATATCTGCAAACTGTAAAAAGGACGGTTATGTTATGAAGGATTTTCTGACTTACGGCTCTCCGGAATCTGCCGGTATTGCCTCCGGTGATATTGTCAAATTCTTGGATGATCTGGAAATTTTCGGCGCCTATGTCCACAGCTTTGCGGTACTGAAGGGTCATACGGTGATCGCCGAGGGCTACCGCCCTCCCTTCCACGCCGACGAGCTGCACCGGATGTACTCCATCAGTAAGACCTTTGCCGCTATGGCGGTGGGTGTTCTCATCGGTGACGGAGAGATCAAGCTGGAGGACAAGTTCATCAAGTGGTTCCCCGAATATGCCCATTGTGACGATCCCAACCTGACAGAGACCACCATTGAGGATCTTTTGAAGATGAACTCCCCCTTCGCCCAAGTGCCTACCTACTGCGCCCGGATGCCCGGCAATCTGGAAAAGCACTGGCTGGAGACCTTCTTTGTGATCCCCACCACCCATCCCTCCGGTACGGTTTGGAACTATGACACCTCCGCTACTTATGTGCTGGGCGTTATCACCGAGCGGATCGTGAAGAAGCCCTTTATGGAATTTTTGCAGGAACGCGTCCTCAGCAAGATCGGCTGCAATCCCAATGCCCACTGCATGATGACCCCCGACGGTCACTCCTGGAACGGCTCTGCGGTCATGTGTACCACCATGGACCTTGCCCGGTTCTCCCGGTTCATTATGGACGAGGGCTGTGTGGACGGTCAGCAGCTGATCCCCAGAGATTTTATGCAGAAGGCAGTCAGCCGCCTCACCGACAACAACGAAAACGGCTTCCGCAACCCGGAAAACGGTCACGGCTACGGCTATCAGATCTGGCGGACGCTGGACAACTCCTACTCCCTTATCGGCATGGGCAACCAGCTTGCCATGTGCATGCCTGACAAGGATCTTCTGTTTGTCTGCACCGCTGACCATCAGGGTGATCCGGCTATGCGTCCCATTCTCTACACCACCGTGTGGCAGGACATCAAGCAGAAGTGCGGCGCACCTCTGCCGGAGGATGCCGCAGCATGGCAGGCCCTCAAGGACCGCTGCGCCAATATGCCCTACCCGGTGGTAGAAGGCGAGAAGGACTCCGACATTGACATGTGGGGCAAAAAGATCCTGCTGACGGAAAACCACATGCAGATCTCCGAGATCACCTTTGAAAAGAAAGCAGACGGCACTGCCGTGATGCACTATGTTGACCCCCAGGGCAAGAAGGAGATCCCCTTCGGCTTCGGTCAGCCCATCGTATCCACCTTCCCCCACGACGGCTACGGCGGATTCACCGCCGGCGAGCCCTGCGATCACCGCTTCCGCTGCATCACCTCCGGCGCATGGACCATGCCCAACACCCTGCGGCTGAAGTGCGATGTCATCGATATCTACTTTGGCAGCGTCAACATGGTATTTGTATTCAAGGGCGACAAGCTGGGTATCCACTTCCACCGCAACGCCCAGTGGCTGCTGGACGAATATCAGGGCTATGCCACCGGCACATTAACGAATTAACAAAACGAAGGAGTAACGATATGAAACTGTTATTTACAGGCGATGTCTGTTTTATGAGCAGCGGCATTCTCTCTTACGAGCAATCCAAGGAAATTTTGCAGGATATGCAGCCGGTTTTCCATCAGGCAGACTTCCTGATCATGAATCTGGAGACCCCTCTGGCAGATATCGACAAGTGTGTCAAGCTGCCCAAGAGCGGCCCCAATATCATCTCCCCGGTGGAGAATATCGCATTCCTGCAGGCTGCAGGCTGTGATGTGGCTACCTTGGCCAACAACCACATCAACGACTACACCGAGGAAGGTGTCCGTTCCACCATTGCGGTACTGGAAGAGGCAGGCATTGCCTACTGCGGCGCCGGTATGAACATCGACGAGGCCTACAAAGCGGCTTACATTGAGAAAGACGGCAAGACTGTAGCGATCTTGTCCATCTGCGAAAACGAGCCCGGCTATGCCACCCGCTGCAGCAGCGGTTCTGCCGGTCTCAACATTCTGAAGCTGATGAAGCGCATTCGGGAGGAAAAGCAGAAGGCGGACTATGTGGTGATCGTTTTCCACGGCGGCACCGAGTATAACCCCATCCCCGCCCCCGGCATTCAGGAGCGGTACCGCACCTTCATTGAGATGGGCGCAGATGCTGTCATTGCCGGCCACACCCACTGCCCTCAGGGCTACGAAGTCTATAACGGTAAGCCTATCATTTACTCTCTGGGCAATTTCCTGTTCGTGTCCTTTGATGCGGTGGACGATCTGCCCTGCTGGAATCATGGCAGCGTTTGCATGCTGGAGCTGAATGACGACGGCATTTCCTTTGAGATGATCCCCACCCACTTCAGTGACACCGGCAGCCGGGTCTCTCCCTACGAGGGCGAGGAAAAGGAAGCCATGCTCCGGTATCTTGCCACCGTCAGCGAGCCTATCGGCAACGAGGAGCTTTCCGAGAAGTACTTCCGGGGCTGGGCTATCTCCCATCAGCTCTACCCCAAGACCATTACGGATTACGAGGTGGACAAGATGAACTACCGGGCCAGCAATCTGGTGCGGTGCGAAGCCCACCATGAGTGCCTGAAAATGAATTATCAGACCATCAAGGACGGCTTGGTAGACGAGGCGCTGGAATGGGCAGAGAAAATTGCCGCATTGCAGAAAATGCCTGTATAAACAAAAAAAGCGAAGGTGAACATGTTCACCTTCGCTTTTTTATTACGGTTATTCTTCCTCATTCCAGCTGCCGTTTTCGTAGTCCGCAAAAATCCGATCCGAGTGGATATACCGGCGGAACAGTTCCACAAATTCCGCCTTGGTAGCCACATTGGTCAAAGCGTACAGCTTTTTGATCCGGTAGCGGCCGGTGCTGACGGAGATGGCCTGTTCATCGGCGATCTGCTCCATGCTCTTGCCGTTGACCAGTCCTTGAATGATCTGCATATCCAGCTTGGTGCATTGGTGCAAACAGCTGACCAACGCCCGCGCCCGATCCTCCATCTCGTCCGACAGGACCATGTAGGACGCAGGTTCGCCGATATAGGACGATGCCAGCGGATCGGCAGGCAGCGCCGCATTGGCTGTGCTGCCCCGGGGACGGAGCTCGCAGTCTACCGTGATCACGATGGAGGACAGCCGGGGATTGGCACCCAGCTGCTTCCAGATATAAAAGGCCTGTTCTCCGGTCTCCTCATAAGCCCGGGTGGCGCTGGTCAGGGTGGGCTGGGTATAGCGGCACAAAATGGTGTCGCCCAAGCCGGAAACGAACAGATCCTCCGGCACCTTGATGCCGTGGGCTCTGGCATAGCAAAGGACATTGGCGGCAATGAAGTCATTGGCGCACAAAACGCCCTGATAATTGCGGATATTCTCAAAAAACTGCTTGTCCGGTGTGGTGCCTGCCTCTGCGCCTAAGTACACATCCTCCGGACCGACCGGCAAAGACAGCTTTTCGGAAATGGCTAAGAAGGCATCCCGCTTGGCCATATCGTTGGCCGAGGTGGTATACAGACCTGCCATGGCGATCTTCCGTCTGCCGTTGCTGACAAAGTATTTGACCAGCGCTTCGATAACGGCGCTGTTGCCGTACATGGTTCCGCTGACATACTCCCCGAAATTGCCGGGCATAGAGCCGATCAGGATCGGACGGATCCGCCACTTGCGGCATTCGGCAACGGTGGCCGCGGTCCACTGGGCGCCGGTGCTGATAAGGACCATAGCAGTGGGCATTTGGTGGACATCCAGCTCCGCAAAGGAATCGATGAGGCAAATGGTCTTTTTCTGCCGGGCCGCTGCCCGACGCAGACCCTCGATGCTGCGCTCATGCCAAATAGGGGTAATGCAGGACTGCTCTACCATGACATAGACTTTCTGCTGCTCTGCCAAGACCATCCCTCCTCTCTTTCTTCCCATAGTATAGCATATTGGGAGGAAATTGCAACGAAAATTCCGAAAAAGAAGTTTTTACACGGTGCGGCAGGAGCGTTGCGAGGGATCGACGATCGCCCCTACAGGGGCGCGCAGTACAATGGCGGACACAAGTTTTGTGTCCGCCATTGCAAAGAGGAAAGAAAATGAAAAAGCTTTAGCTTAAGCTGAAGAAGGACGCAGGGTTCACGGGTTTATCGTTGTGCTTGACGCTGAAGTGAACATGGTCGCCGATGGCGCACTCCAGCAGCGCCGTCTGTCCCACAGTGCCGATCTTGTCGCCCAGCTTCACCGTCTGACCGGGCTTTACGGATACTTCCTCCCCAAGGCTGGCATAACAGGTGGTGTAGCCATCCTCATGGGTGATGACCACGGTCATGCCCATGGTATCGTCCTCGTAGATGGTATACACCGTGCCGTCAGCGGCGGCATTCACCGCTGTGCCGGTCTCGGCGGCAATGTCGATGCCATTGTGGGTCCGCCAGTCCCGGGTGGTCTGGTTATAGCTCAGGCAATCCATGGCGTATTCCGCCACGGTGGTGCCGGACACCGGGGAAGCCGTCTTTAAGGGCTTCTTAGGGGTGTTGGTATTGTCCGGTTGGGTAGGCGTCTGAGAACCGGTAGGGTCCGTCGCCACCGCCTGAATGTCATCCCCGGGGGTCAGGGTAGCATTGACCTGACCGGAGGGGTCCTGCAAGCTCGGCTTCGTGCCTGCCGCGTTGCGGTAGTACAAAAAGCCGGAGATCGCGATGATCACAGCACACAGCCCAAGGGCTATGTAGTAGCCCTTGCCGCTGATGCGTTCTTTGAATTTTTTCATGCGCATTTCTATGCACCTCCTACGCCCAGTATTACCACCTTTTCGGAAATTAAACCAAAAATTTGAAATTGTTTGCAAATTCCGGTTTTTGGGGCTGTAACATATAACATGTCATTGCCACACCAGTGACCGATGTCACTGGTGTGGCAATCTCCAAAACCGTTGTGCGTACTCGAGATTCCCACGCCAGTGTGCGCACTGGCTCGGAATGACAACTTAAATTGTGCGGATTTAAGCTCCCCGTCAAACCGGAATTTGATTGATGCATGAAAGATACCGGGCGGACAGGTGGGCAAAAAAGACCATTGCCTTGTGTTGGTGCGAGTTTGCCTGTCGGGGCTCCCCGACAAACCGGAATTTTGCGTTCTTTTTTCTCCTTATAAAATACCATTGACATTTGCAATCTTTTCATGTACCTTATATGTGTCGAAAAATCTATTTTCGCGCAGATTTTCCGTTGGATTGCCTGTTTTATTGCGCCGACGGTTCGCAAGATCCTCTCAACTGCTGTCAATGAAACACGATTGCAAGCCCTAAGGATTTCACAGCATTTCACAAGAAGCAACATCATCGATTATCTGCCGCGTAAAGGCTGTGCAGTTTTCAACTGCTATATTTTCTTCAAGGCAAAGAAAATTCCGCCGGGAATACTTTGTGTATTTCCAAGGGATTTTCTGCAGCATTGGGGGAAATAGAGCGTTGAAAACCAATCGGTTTTTATTGACTGCAGTTGAATAAATATAGAAACGGGGGAGGATAATGTCCAAAGAACTCATCAGACTCCAGGACCTTACCATGGAGTTCGACGGGGAAAAGATACTTGATGGTATCAACCTCTATTTTAACGATCAGGAATTCCTCACGCTGCTGGGACCCTCCGGCTGCGGCAAGACCACCACGCTGCGGATCATCGGCGGCTTTTTGACGCCCACATCCGGCACGGTGCTGTTTGACGGTAAGAAGATCAACGATGTGCCGCCCTATCAGCGGCAGATCAATACGGTGTTTCAGCGTTACGCGCTGTTTCCCCACCTGAATGTATTTGATAATATCGCCTTTGGCCTGAAGGTGGCAAAGCTGCCGAAGGCAGAGATCCACGAACGGGTCACGGAGATGCTGGGCATCGTAGGTCTGAAAGGCTACGAAAACCGCCGCACTGACTCTCTGTCCGGCGGTCAGCAGCAGCGCGTTGCCATCGCAAGAGCGCTGGTGAACCGCCCCAAGGTGCTGCTGCTGGACGAGCCTTTGGCAGCGCTGGACCTGCGTCTGCGGAAGGATATGCAGAACGAGCTTAAGCGTATCCAGCAGGCCATGGGCATTACCTTTATCTATGTGACCCACGATCAGGAGGAAGCCCTTTCCATGTCTGACACCGTGGTGGTCATGGACAAAGGCCGCATTCAGCAGATCGGCAAGCCTGAGGATATTTATAATGAGCCCAAGAACGCCTTTGTGGCGGACTTTATCGGCGAAAGTAATATTTTGGACGGTATTATGCTGGCAGATTACAAGGTCAAGTTCTTCGGCAGGACCTTTAAGTGTCTGGATGCCGGCTTTGCCCCCAACGAGCCGGTGGATGTGGTCATCCGTCCGGAGGACATCGACTTTGTGCCTCCTGAGGAAGGTCACCTGACCGGTACTGTGACCAGTGTGACCTTCAAGGGCCTGAACTACGATATCATCGTGGACTTCAAGGGCTTCAAGTGGCTGATCCAGACAACGGACCACCAGCCGGAAGGTGCCACCGTTGGCATTCGACTGAACCCGGAGGATATTCATGTGATGCACAAGAGTGAATATTCCGGCATGTTTGGCGACTACAGCTCCTACTCTGCCGAGTACGACGAGCTGACGGAGGATGCCGACGATGAAGAAGAATAAGTCCCTCCTCCTGTCCGGTCCTTATATCCTGTGGATGCTGGTGTTTACCCTGATCCCCTTGGGCGTGGTGGGCTATTACGCCCTGACCGATGTGGAGACCGGCCGGTTCACCTTTGACAACATCCGGGATCTTGCCCTGTATCTGCCTGCATTCTGGCGGAGCATTCTCTACAGCTTTGTATCCGCGGTGATCTGCCTGATCATCGGCTACCCTGTGGCCTACTACATGGCCCACCGGGGCGCCACCGCCCAGAAGTTTCTGTACATGCTGGTGATGCTGCCCATGTGCATGAGCTTTTTGCTGCGGACGCTGGCTTGGGTAGGTCTTCTGCAGGACACCGGCATCATCAATAACCTGCTGGCTTCTTTGGGTCTGCCCCGGCTGAGCCTGATCCGCACTCCCGGCGCGGTGATTTTGGGTATGGTATATAACTACCTGCCCTACATGATCCTGCCTTTATACTCCATCATCGTAAAGATCGACAACCGCCTTATTGAAGCGGCGGAGGACTTGGGCTGCAACGGCGTGCAGGTCTTTAACCGGGTGATCCTGCCCCTGAGCATGCCCGGCATTTTGACGGGTATGACCATGGTGTTCGTGCCGGCGGTATCCACCTTCTATATCTCCCAAAAGCTGGGCAGTACCGATATCGTCCTCATCGGCGATATCATCGAGCGCCAGTTTAAGCAGGGCGACAACGCCAACATGGGCGCAGCCCTGAGCCTTTTGCTGATGGTTCTGGTGTTTGTGTGCACCGGTATCATCAACCGCTTCGGCGGCGATGAGGAAGGAACGGTGATCGTATGAAGCATGTGAACCGTTTTCTGACTGTCCTTATCTTTATTTTTCTGTATATCCCCATGATCGTGCTGATAGTAGCATCCTTCAACACCGGCAAGGATATCACCCAGTTTGACGGCTTTACCCTGAGCCAGTACGCCGCGGTATTTCAGGACCGGAGCCTTTTGGGGCTTTTGGGCAATTCCCTGCTGATCTCCATTCTTGCCAGCGGCATTGCTACGGTGTTCGGCACGGTGGCGGCGGTGGGTATCCACGGGCTGAAGCCCCGGATGCGAAAGACCGTTATGAGCCTGACCAACATTCCCATGACAAACCCGGATATTGTTACCGGTATCTCTTTGTCCCTGCTGTTTGTTTTCGTCGGCTCCAACCTGCTGCGGCAGCGCAACGCCCTGACCTTCTGGACGCTGCTCATGGCCCACATCACCTTCAATCTGCCCTATGTGATTTTGAATGTGATGCCCAAGCTCCACCAGATGGACCGTTCCCTGCAGGAGGCCGCCATGGACTTGGGCTGTACCCCTGTGCAGTCCTTCTTCAAGGTGACCATCCATGAGATCATGCCCGGTATCGTTTCCGGCGCCATTATGGCCTTTACCATGAGTCTGGACGATTTCGTTATCAGCTACTTCGTGACGGGTCTTGACTTCATCACCCTGCCGGTGGAGATCTACAACTACACCAAAAAGCAGATCCATCCCAAGATCTACGCCCTGTTTACCATGCTGTTCCTGCTGATCTTCGTGCTGATGGTGGTTATGAACCTGCTGCAGCTGCGGCAGGAAAAGCCCCGGAAAAAGGAGGGAAAAGGATGAGAAAACTTCTTTGCCTTCTGCTTTCCATGCTGCTGATGTTCTCCTTTTTCGGCTGCACGGAGCAGGACGACCGGGTGACCATCAATGTGTACAACTGGGGTCAGTATATCTCCGAAGGCGACGACGGTTATATCGATGTGATCGCGGAGTTTGAAAAGGAAAATCCCGACATCCGGGTCAACTATGTGACCTTCGACTCCAACGAAACCATGTACACCAAGATGGCCAACGGCGGTATTACCGTGGATGTGATCATTCCGTCGGATTATATGGTAGGCCGCCTCATTGCCGAGGATATGCTCCTGCCCCTTGATTACGGCAACATCCCCAACGCCAAGCATATCGACGCCCGATTCCGCAACACCAGCTATGACCCGGAGAACAAGTACTCCGTTCCCTACACATGGGGTACTGTCGGCATCATCTACAACACCAAGTATGTGTCGGAAGCGGATGTCACCGGCTGGGAGCTTTTGTGGAACAAAAAGTATGCCGACAAGATCCTGATGTTTGACAACTCCCGGGATGCTTTCGGTATTACCCAGTGCATGCTGGGCTATGACCTGAACACCACCGATCCGCAGGTCCTTTTGGAATGCGCCCAAAAGCTGGCGGAGCAGAAGCCGGTGGTGCAGCAGTATATCATGGTTCAGGTCTTTGACCTGATGGAAAACGAGGAGGCGTGGATCGCCCCTTACTATGCAGGCGATTACCTGACCATGGCAGAGGAAAACGAGAACCTTGCCTTCTATCTGCCGGAGGATCAGGGCTTCAACCTGTTCATTGACGCCATGTGCATCCCGAAGTGCAGCCAAAACAAGGCGGCTGCGGAGCGGTTTATCAATTTCCTGTGCCGGCCTGATATCGCCGGCGGCAATATGGACTGGGTCTGCTACGGCACACCGGAGTCCGCCGCCAAGGAATACATGGATCCGGAGGTGGTCTCCGATCCCATATCCTACCCCGACGATGCCACCTTGGACCGCGGCAAGGGCTACCTGTCCCTGCCCCGGGAAACCACCCGGCTGATGGAAGAGCTGTTCATGCAGGTACGCAACGGCATTCCGGTGCGACTACCGGATTAAAAGGCAAAAAAGGAACGCGATCATGGATCGCGTTCCTTTTTTGCCTCCGGTATGCCAAATCCCGGTTGTCGGGGAGCCCCGACAGGCAAACTCGCACCAACACAAGGCAATGGTCTTTTTTGCCCGCCTGTCCGCCCGGTATCTTTCATGCATCAATCAAATTCAAGTTTGTTGGGGAGCTTAAATCCGCACAATTTAAGTTGTCATTCCGAGCCAGTGCGCACACTGGCGTGGGAATCTCGAGTACGCACAACGGTTTTGGAGATTGCCACACCAGTGACATCGGTCACTGGTTCGCAATGACACGTTATATGTTACAGCCCCAAAAACCGGAATTTGTACATACATTGTCCATTCATCATTCTGTATTATCGCCCGGCACAGCGAGAGATTTTTCTTTGGGCGAAGGTTGCGAGCGTCCATCATACTTTGTGTATATGGGCGCTCGCAAAACGCACGACCGGAGAAAAAGATCCGCTGACAAAAAGGACACCGCTTTCTAAAAAAAGCGGTGTCCTCTTGTTGTATCTTACAGGTGTGCCTCGTTGATGAGGATGTGGACATCGTCCAGCTGCTTCTGGGATACGGTGGTGGGAGCATCCATCATCAGATCCTGAGCGGTCTTGTTCATGGGGAAGGTAATGACCTCCCGGATGGATTCCTCGCCGCACAGCAGCATGATCAGGCGGTCCACACCGGGGGCTGCGCCGGCATGGGGCGGTGCACCGTAGGTGAAGGCGTTGTACATAGCCGGGAACTTGGCCTTCACATCCTCTTCGCCCAAGCCCACCATCTGGAAGGCCTTGACCATGATCTCGGGATCGTGGTTCCGGACAGCGCCGGAGGCGGACTCATAGCCGTTCACTACCAAGTCGTACTGGTCGGCATTGATGGCCAGCAGCTTCTCCACATCGCCCTCGGCGTCCAGCAGAGTCTGCATACCGCCCTGAGGCATGGAGAAGGGATTGTGGCAGAACTCCAGCTCGCCGGACTCCTCGCCCATTTCGTACATGGGGAAATCCACGATCCAGCACATGGCGTACTGCTCTTCATCGAAGTGACCGGGGATCCGCTTGCCCATCAGGGTACGGATCACGCCGGCGGTCTTTTGGGCGGCTGCCTTCTTGCCGGCTGCCATACAGACGAAGCTGCCGGGCTTCAGGTCAAGGGCTGCGGTCAGCTTGTCCTTAAAGTCCACCAGGAACTTGGACACGCCGCCGGTGAGCTCGCCGTTTTCGTCCACCTTGAACCAGCAGGCCTTGTTGCCGGTCTGGACTTCCACATCGGCAAGGAGCTTGTCGATCCACTTTCTGCCCTCGGCAAAGTCCTGCACCGCCACAGCCTTAACGGTGGCATTCTGGAAAGGACCGAACTCGCAGCCGGCAACGGCTTCGGTAATGTCGGCGATCTCCAAGTCGATACGCAGGTCGGGCTTGTCGGAGCCGTAGCGCTCCATGGCCTCATTGAAGGGAATGTGACGGAAGGGGGCTTCGGAAACACGCTGGTACTTGCCGAACTTCTTAAATACCGGCACCAGTACATCTTCCAATGTGGACAGCACATCTGCCTGAGAAGCAAAGGCCATTTCCATATCCATCTGGTAGAACTCACCGGGGGTACGGTCCGCCCGGGCATCCTCGTCACGGAAGCAAGGAGCGATCTGGAAATACCGGTCAAAGCCGGAGGTCATCAACAGCTGCTTGAACTGCTGGGGTGCCTGAGGCAGCGCGTAGAACTTGCCGGGGTGATTCCGGGCAGGCACCAGATAGTCACGGGCGCCTTCGGGAGAGGATGCCGTCAGGATGGGCGTGGTGATCTCCAAAAAGCCCTTCTCGGTCATCAGCCGGCGCAGCTCGGCAACCACTTGACAGCGCAGGATAATATTTTTCTTCACCGCAGGATTCCGCAGGTCCAGATACCGGTACTTCAGGCGGACATTCTCATCGGCATCCTTACTCTTGTTGATCTCAAAGGGCAGCTGGTTGTGGACACACTTGCCCAGCACCTCAATGGCCTCCGGCACGACCTCAATATCGCCGGTGACCTGCTTGGGGTTCTTGCTCTCACGCTCCCGGACAAGACCGGTAACGGAGATGGTGGTCTCCTTGTTCAGGGGCTTGATGACGGACATCATTTCCTCGGTCTCCACCACGATCTGGGTGGTGCCGTAATAGTCGCGAAGCACCAAGAAAGCAAAGTTGGAGCCTACCTCACGGACATTCTCCAGCCAGCCGACTAAGGTGACCTTCTTGCCTGCGTCGGAAAGCCGCAGCTGGCCGCAGGTATGGGTTCTGGATTGCATCATATCTATCCATTCCTCTCGTTTGTTTTTATCAACGGTTATTTTCTCATATTTATCAGAAAATGTCAATGACTACAAATCACGATCTGACGGGAAGTTTCCTGTTCCGCCGCACCGGAAGCGTTGGCGCATTGGGTGGCAAAAGCCCCTGTCCCGGGTCGCAAAGGAAGCCGCTTTTGGGATCAAAATCCACAAATTTCTCTGTCGCGGTATATTTTTTATGTGAAATCTATGAAAAAGTCATTTTTTTATGTTTTTTGGATTGATTTTACAAGGCTTTTGGTCTACAATAGGTGGGCAAGGCTTTAGAAGGGGGAAAAGATATGCTCAACATCGTTTTGGTCGAGCCGGAAATTCCCCAAAACTGCGGCAACATTGCCCGTACCTGCGCCGCCACCGGCGCAAGACTGCACCTGATCCGTCCTTTGGGTTTTGACATCTCGGAAAAGGCGGTAAAGCGCGCCGGACTGGATTACTGGCATCTGGTGGAAGTGCTCGATTACGAGAACCTCGACGACTTCTTCGCCAAAAACGATGTGAAGCAAATGTGGTGCCTGTCCACCAAAGCCCCCAAGGGCTACACCGAAGCCAAATTTGAGGACGGCTGCTACCTGTTCTTCGGCAAGGAGACCAAGGGACTGCCGGAGGATTTTCTGGAGGCAAACCGGGACTGCTGCATCCGCCTGCCCATGCGGGAGGAGGCCAGGAGCCTGAACCTGAGCAACTCCGTCGCCATCACGGTGTACGAAGTCCTGCGGCAGCTGGATTTCCCCGGCCTGACCGATTACGGGAAAATGAAATAGAAAACCGTAGGGGCGATTCACGAATCGCCCGCCCTACAAAAATATGGAGGAAGCTATTATGAACTACAACAAGAAGTCTATCGAAGACATTGAAGTAGCCGGCAAGCGCGTTCTGTGCCGCTGCGACTTCAACGTCCCCACCAAGGACGGCAAGATCACATCCGACAAGCGGATCGTGGCTGCCATGCCCACCATCGAATATTTGGTGAACAAGGGCGCCAAGGTCATCCTCTGCTCCCACATGGGCAAGCCCAAGGGCGAGTGGAAGCCCGAGCTGAGCCTGAAGGTGGTGGCAGAGCGGATCTCCCAGCTGCTGGGCAAGGAAGTCATCATGGCTGCTGACGTAGCCGGTGAGGATTCCAAGGCCAAGGCTGCCGCCATGAAGGACGGCGATGTGATGCTGCTGGAGAACACCCGTTACATCAAGGGCGAGACCAAGAACGATCCCGAGCTTTCCAAGGCGCTGGCTGATCTGGCTGATATCTTTGTCAACGATGCTTTCGGCACCGCACACCGCGCACACTCCTCCACCGCCGGCGTTGCTGACTACCTGCCTGCTGTTTCCGGTTATCTGGTGCAGAAGGAAGTCTCCATCATGGGCAAGGCTCTGGCCAACCCCGAGCGTCCCTTTGTGGCGATTTTGGGCGGCGCTAAGGTCTCCGACAAGCTGAATGTGATCAACAATCTGCTGGAGAAGGTAGACACCCTGATCATCGGCGGCGGCATGGCTTACACCTTCCTGGCTGCTCAGGGCTACACCGTAGGCAAGTCTCTGGTGGACAACGAGAAGCTGGACTACTGCAAGGAAATGATGGCAAAGGCTGAGGCTAAGGGCGTTAAGCTGCTGCTGCCTGTGGATACTGCTGTTTCCGCTTTCTTCCCCAACCCCATCGACGCCGAGCTGGCTGTTGATTATGTGGACTGCACCGCTATCCCTGAGGATCAGATGGGTCTGGACATCGGCCCCAAGGCTTGCGCAGAGTTCGCTGCCGCAGCCAAGGCTGCCAAGACCGTGGTTTGGAACGGCCCCATGGGCGTGTTTGAGAACCCCACTTTGGCAAAGGGCACCATCGCTGTGGCACAGGCTTTGGCTGACTCCGACGCTGTGACCATTGTCGGCGGCGGTGACTCCGCAGCTGCCTGCGAGCAGCTGGGCTTCGCTTCCCAGATCACCCACATCTCCACCGGCGGCGGCGCTTCTCTCGAGTTCCTCGAGGGCTTGGAACTGCCCGGCATTGCTTGTCTGCAAGACAAATAATCTAACCCCGATGCATATATACGGGGCGGTCACAACCGCCCCGTTTCCCTCACACATACCACGGGCGATCGGAAAATTGCCCCCACAAATTTGAATATCACATCGACATCGATGCGAACATAGATAGGAGAAATCACCATGAACAGAAAGTACCGTAAGACCGTCATTGCCGGCAACTGGAAAATGAACAAGACCCCCAGCGAAACCAAGGAATTCATGGCCCAGTTCAAGAACATTCTGCCCAAGGGCCGCTGGTGCGACATCGCCCTGTGCGTTCCCGCTGTTTGCATTCCTGCCGCTGTCCGCGCTATGCGTGAGACCCGGGTAGGTATCGGCGCTGAAAACTGCAACGCCAATGCATCCGGCGCATACACCGGCGAGCTCGCTACCAACATGCTGGTGGATGCCGGTTGCAAATATGTGATCATCGGTCACTCCGAGCGCCGCGCTATGGGCGAGACCGACGCAGATGTCAACGCCAAGGTTCTGGCTGCTCTGGAAGCAGGCCTGACCCCCATCATGTGCTGCGGCGAGAGCCTGGAGCAGAGAGAGGCTGACATTACCGCTGAATGGATCTCCATGCAGATCAAGCTGGGTCTGCAGGGCGTTTCCGAGGACAAGATCCGCAAGGTGGTCATCGCCTACGAGCCCATCTGGGCCATCGGCACCGGCCGTACCGCTACTCCCGAGCAGGCACAGGAGGTCTGTGAGCATATCCGCAGCGTTGTGAGAAAGCTGTACGCTTCCAAGAACGCTCGCGCCATCTCCATCCTGTACGGCGGCTCCATGAATGAGAAGAACGCTTACGAACTGCTGGCGCAGCCCGACATTGACGGCGGCCTCATCGGCGGCGCATCTCTGGTGCCCGAGAAGTTCGTGCAGATCATCGAGGCTGCTAACCAGCCCATCGCTTAATGACCTTATGGGAGCAGCCGCGGCTGCTCCCATTTT
>JAZKXW010000031.1:0-12769 GCA_045611825.1 Faecousia sp. | reverse complement strand
GACACCGGCGACTACGCAACACCCGTGCTGACCTTTGCAGTGGTTACTGCCATCGGTATGCTGGCAGCAGCTGCATATGTTACCAAGCGTAAGTTTGTAAAGTAATTTTAATATAGGCGGTGGGCTTTTTGCCCACCGCTTATCTTACCCCGAGGAGACAGATATATGAAATTATGGATTGCAAAAATTAAAGAGTTGATTCTGCCGCTTCTTAAGAATAAGCGTGTGCTGTATATCGCAGCTGCATCTGCGGCGGCATTGATTCTTCTGATCGTTCTGCTGATCGTGCTTCTATCCGGAAAAGCACCGGAGCCTGCGGTGGAGGAAACAACGCAAGCTACAACGACAGCGCCCACAGAAGGAAGTAAGCCCACAGAACCGGAGGCTCCCACAGAGCCGGAACAGCCCCAAGAGCCGACTATGCTGCCGAACTTTGAGGAGCTGTATGCGCAGAATCAGGATACTGCCGGTTGGCTGAAGATTGAGGGAACGGTTATTGACTATCCCGTTGTGCATGTGCCCGGCGACAATGAAAAGTATGTGCACACAAATTTTGAAGGAAACTGGGAATATGCCGGAACGTTGTTTATTGACGGTTCTTGTTCCATTTACCCGGAGACCGATAACATCCTGATTCACGGTCATAACATGAAAAACGATACCATGTTTGGCAGTCTGGTAAGGTATCAAAAAAAGAGCTACTGGGAGAGCCATCAAAAGATTCAATTCTCCACTTTGTATGAAGAAAGAGAATATGAAATCGTTGCCGTTTTCTTTGACCGTGTGTATTACAGCTATGAGGATTGTTTCAAGTACTATGAGTTCATTGATGCGGAAGACGAAGAGGACTTTAATGCCGCTATGGCGGAATTTAAGAAGAAATCCTTGTATGATACAGGCGTAACCGCTCAGTACGGTGACAATATTCTTACCTTAGTTACCTGCTCTTACCACATTCCCAACGGAAGATTTGTGGTAGTGGCAAGAGCGACTTCCGGTGAATAAGATCCGTTTTGTAATTGCAATCCGTAATTAAAAAAGAAAACACCCCCGAAATGCATTTGCATTTCGGGGGTTTGCCATATATGCATGTTAGGGAACGGCGAATGTTCCGTTGAGCTTGCTCATGGCTCTTTCATAAGATTCGGAGTCAGGCTCGTAAGGAATGGGCTTGTAGTTGTTGTAGTTTGCGTGTTCACTGACACAGAAGGGAATGGCTGTGGTATCTGCCAAACGGACTGTGCCGTCTACATCCCGGATGACGGTCTGCTGAATCACAACAGAGTCTTTGTCGGAGGGATTCCGGTTTCCGCCAAAGGCGAAGTTTCCAAGACTGTAATAGATCACACCGCCGTTATATTCCTCGATAGGCTGGAGCACGTGGGGGTGATGGCCGACTACAATATCGGCTCCTGCATCGATGGCGGCATGACCAAAGTCTACCTGCTCGGCTACCAGCTGATACCAACGCTCATAACCCCAGTGGAAGGAGGCAATTACGATTTCTGCGCCATCCTCCCGAAGCTTGGCGATGCTCTGCTGCATAGTGCGCTTGTCGGTGGGGAATTGGTCGGCGTACAGACCGATGATTAAGCCACTGGCGGTTGTGTATAGAGCGGTTTTGCACTGTTCTACGTATGTAATGCCTTCTGCTTCCAAGGAGGACTTTGTGTCCTGATAGCCTACCTCTCCGAAGTCGTAGCTGTGGTTGTTGGCCAAAGTGACTGCTTCGATGCTGCCTGCAGTCAGAATTTTGGAATAATCATAAGGTCCGCGGAAACAGTATTCCTTATTCAAATGGTCGGTGCTGTCGGTGAAGGTGCCCTCTAAATTGACCATAGTGAAATCGTCGTTTTCAAAGTAGGGAAGCGCGTGCTCAAAGGGATACCTGTAATTATCTCCCACCATGCCCACAAAGGTGTGGGGCATACCGTACACATCGTAATCTGTACCCAAAGTGCAGTCACCTGCGAAGGTCAGGGTGTAATAGACAGGTTGGGGCTCCGGTGGAGGTTCCGTTGGGGGTATGGTCGGTTCTGCGGTAGGCTCCGTGGTAGGCGCGGTAGTGGGCACCGTAGTAGGTTCTGTGGTGGGCGCGGTGGTGGGTTGCGTGGGAACGGTAGCAGAAGGCTGCCGCAATTTCAGTGTCGAACAGCCGCTGAGCAAGCTGCATACCAAGGCGCAGCAAAGAATGAGAGAAATCTGTCTTTTCATAGCATGCCTTCCTTTCCGCGTTATTCGCCTTTGATGCGTGCGGGAATCCGCTGCAGGGCATTCTTCATAGCGTTGTAGGAAGTCTCGGATACTCGGTCAATATAGTAGGCTTCGTAGGCGGTAATCGCTTCGTGAATTCGCACCACTCGAAGGGGCTTGTCCTTTTCTGCCACAGTAAAGATAGGCGTATAGCTGTAGCCGGTGATCTTGGTTTCTCCGGTGGTGTTATCTTTGGTGATTTCCAAATCCAAAATGACAGAATAAGCAGAACTGCCGTTGGCATCCCCAAAGAAATCGCCTAAGGAGTATGCAACAAAAGTACCTGCCTGTGGATCAAATTCCATTTTCTGCAGGTAGTGGGAGTGCGTACCGATGATGGCATCTACGCCGTTTTCCAACAGTAGGTCCCGTACCTCTTCCTGACTCTTACTGACGGTATCGTTATATTCACTGCCCCAGTGCAGCAGGGCTACGGTAATATCCGGTTTTTCCTTCTCAGCCGCCTTCAACACGGCGGTGATTTTTTCTTCGTTGATCTCCTGATAGGTGGTGGAATAATCGGAATAGAGGATATTGACGCAATTCTCGTTGCCGACAGGCAGCGCCAATCCATCCATGCCTTTCGTAAAGGCAACAAAAGCGACTTTTACACCCTGAATATCCCGAATGGTGTAACCTTTCTCTGCGTTATAGGAGGCCTGATTTGCGTAGACACCCAGCGGCTCCATACCGGCGCTGCGGACACGGTCAATGGTGGTGGACAAGCCGGACATGCCGAAGTTAATGGAATAGGAATTGGCCAGCTGAAGGAAATCCACACCGGCATTGGCTAATGCCTGCACCAGATATTGCGGCGCAGAGCGGGTATCACCGTAGGGGGCTTCACACAGGTTTCCTTCAAAATTCAGAAATGCGGCATCCGCACCGGCCAACAGATGGGCAACATCCAAAAAAGCGTTGGTATAGTCCTGCTCAGAACCGCCTGCCGCCACAACAGCATTCGTGATATTTAAGTCGCCGGCAGCCGCCAAATGGATTACGGTTTTCGGTGCGGTGGGGGTGGGAGCAGCCGTGGGATTGGTGGGCTGTGTGCTTACGGAAGGCTCGGAGAGATCGCCGGTTCGGTCAGGCCGCGCAAAGATAGCGATCAAGATACCGCACACAACCAGCAATGCAGCAGCAAAAGCGATCCGTATGAGCATTTTCTTTCGACGGGCTTTTTTGCGTTGCTCCCGTTCTCTGTGACGTTGTCTGAGTAATTGCGGATCAAGTGCCACGGCAGATCCCTCCTTTCTAAGATGTTATTGTACACCATATTCCAGCTTTCTACAAGCCCTGCGGACAAAAAACCTTTACACCGGCGCTTTTTTGCTGTAGAATAAATGCAGGAGGTGTTGCAGATGTTTCAAGACCGTGAAGAAGAACTGGAGCGACTGACAACAGAACAGGAAGAGCAGGAAGAACTTTCCGATCCTGCGGAAGTGTCTGTCTACAACACAGATGCCACCGAGGTAACACCGGAGGAATTAAGTGCGGCGCTACAGGAAGCAGAAGCACAGAAAATCCCCAGCTTGAAAGGCTACTGGATCGCAGTATTGATCTTGACGCTGGGCATCGTGGGTGTTGTGGTGTACTGGCTGAAGCTGGGAGGCATTCTGTAATGACACAGCCAGTGGGTCGTTTTGCGCCGACCCCCTCGGGAAGGATGCACTTGGGCAATGTGTTTGCGGCAATGTTGGCATGGCTGTCTGTTCGCAGCCGCAACGGAAAACTGGTACTTCGGATGGAAGATCTGGACACCCAGCGCACCAGCGATGAATTTGCGCAGATACTGCGGCAGGATCTTCTTTGGCTGGGACTTGACTGGGATGAGGAAACGGAGCCTCAGTCAGCTCGCAGCGCAGTTTATGCCCGTTATTTTGAAGCATTGGCAGATCGGGGACTCTTGTATCCTTGCTACTGTACTCGCAGCCAACTCCATAGTATCAATGCGCCGCATGCATCTGATGGTACTTATGTCTATCCCGGCACATGCAGAAACCTGACCGAGGCGGAAAAAGCAGCCTTTGGCAGACCGCCGGCTTGGCGTGTGAAAGTGCCGGATCGGGAATGGTTCGTAAACGATTGGGTGCAGGGGATATATCGGGAAAACCTTGCCGTGGATTGCGGAGATTTTGTCGTCCGCCGTGGGGACGGTGTGTTTGTATATCAGTTAGCGGTGACGATAGACGATGCGGAAGCCGGTGTTACGGAAGTGGTTCGTGGCATGGATTTGTTAAGCTCTGCGCCCCGACAGATGTATCTGCAGGAGTTGTTTGGATTTCCGCATCCGGAGTACGCCCATGTGCCTATGCTGGTAGCGCCGGACGGCCGGCGGTTAAGCAAACGGGACAGAGATCTGGATTTGGGAGCGCTGCGGCAACGGTGCAAGCCGGAGCAGATTATCGGAACGCTGGCTTATGCAGCGGGTCTGCTGCCTGAAAACAGCCCCGTTTCCGCCAAGGAATTGGCCAAGGAATTTGCATGGGAAAAAGTACGGAAAACAGAGGTTTGTGTGGATTGTACAAACTTTGTGTAGAAAATGATAAAACAAGAAAATGAGACCATAAAATAATAGTAAATATAATTTAGAAAACTGTTGCAAAATCAAAGAATGCGATATATAATCTTGATATTAATAATCAGTAAGGAGAATTTAAAATGGTAAAGAAACCTGTTTTGGTAGTCATGGCAGCCGGTATGGGAAGCCGTTACGGCGGCTTGAAGCAGATCGATCCCGTGGGCAGCTGCGGTGAAGCAATTCTGGACTATTCCTTGTACGATGCTTATAAGGCAGGCTTTGAAACTGCGGTGATCATCATCAAGCACGCCATCGAAGAGGACTTTATGGAGACAGTCGGTGCTCGCCTGCAGAAGTGCCCCATGGAGATCCGCTACGCATTTCAGGAGATCGATAAGCTGCCTGCCGGTTTTACCGTTCCTGCGGAGCGTACAAAGCCTTGGGGTACCAGCCATGCGGTGCTGTGCGCGAAGGATGCCATTGACGGCGCGCCTTTTGCGGTCATCAATGCAGATGACTATTACGGCCAGTCTGCATTCAAGGTAATCTATGATTACTTAAGCAATAAGGAAGACGGCGAGAAGTACAGCTATTGTATGGTAGGCTACGAGCTGGGCAAAACTGTTACAGAAAACGGCTCTGTGGCAAGAGGTGTTTGCACCGTAGACGCTGAGGGCTATTTAACAGAGGTCGTGGAGCGCACGCAGATCGAGAAGTTCGACGGCGGCATCCACTTCACAGAAGACGGCGGCAAGACTTGGACAGATCTGACCGCAGATACCACCGTATCTATGAATATGTGGGGCTTTACTGCCAGCATTTTGGAGGAGATCGAGAAAGGCTTCCCTCAGTTCCTGACGGAAAAAGTACCTGCAAATCCTGCAAAGGCAGAGTTCTTCCTGCCCTCCACCGTCAGCAAGCTGCTGGCAGAGGATCGGGCAGAGGTGAAGGTGCTGCACTCTGCGGACAAGTGGTACGGTGTAACCTATGCTGCAGATAAGCCGGTGATCGTGGCGGCGCTGCAAGGCATGACCGCTGAGGGCAAGTATCCTGACGGTCTTTGGAAATAAGAAAATAAAACAGGTGCTTTTGAAGGGCACACTCCATAAGGAGTGCCCGAAAGCACCTGTTTTTTTATATGGGTAGCGGCAGGAAATATAGGTCAATGTCCACGTTTCCGGCAATTCCGGGAACAGAACCTTGATTGGTATATTGCCACGCTGCGATGCGGTAAGGATAGGTCATTTCATTGGAGTACATGGCAAGCCAAACAGGAATGTGCTGAAGCTTTTCAAAATCAAAACCCACATCGGAGTAATGGGCATTGGTGTAGAGCATCGTATCTAAGCCATGGTCTTCCACGGTTTGGCAAAACGCCAGAACACATTCAGTCAGCGTTTGGGCATCCATGCCGTTTGTTCTTGTGGACTCGTTAATGTGTTCCCAGTCATAGGCGAGGGGGAGATCCAATTCCCAGTCAGCGATCTGTGTCAAGGCGTAGAGCGCCTCCTCTTTGGCTTCTTGCGCATTGATCGCTTGAGAGAAGAAATAAGCGCCAATTTTAAGCCCGGCAGCCTTTGCCCCGGCGTAATGCTGCTGACAAAGATCATCCGGATACAGACTGCCGTCGTTTCCGTACCGACCGCCAACCCGAATAAACACAAAGGAAAAACCTGCATTCTTAACCTGCTGCCAATCCACTTCCTGCTGATATTGAGAAACATCGATACCAAGACTGTAGTCCCCGGAAAGACATGCCATGTATTGTCCCTCATAGGCAAAATCCTCAACTCCGTACAAATTGGGGAGCGGTTCAAAAATTTCCGGTGCAGTGGTAGGCAGTTCGGTAGTTTCCGACGGTATTTCCGATGGGAGGCTACCGCTGAAGCCAAAAAGCAGCAGGAGCGCAACAAACAGCGCAATGGCGCCATAAAGACTGACAGAACCGATCAATGTGTTTCTGTATCGGGGCGATTTCAAAAAACCTTTCATAGGCGCCTCCTTCTTTGCTTTATCTTCGCTTGGAAAGGGGGTTGGAACGATCTTGGATCAGCAACAGATCGGAAATGATGGAGTTGGAGATCAAAAATCCCTCCGGGGTCAAATGCCAGCGACCGTCAAAAGTACGGACGGCAAAACCACTCTCTTTGCAGCGGTACAGGGCTTTTTCTAAAGGCGCAAAGGGTAGAAGGAATTTCTGCTCATACTCCTTGGGATCCAGTCCCGATACGGTCCGCAGCCGCATCATCAGGTATTCGCCGGCCCGTTCCTGCATGGGAACCTCCTGCACATCCCGAATCACCAGTCCGCCGCCTAAAATGCCGTCGATATAGCCGTGCAGATCCCGGATGATGGAAAAACGTCGGCCGGCGAAATCGGAGCTGGCATCCGGACCGAAGCCTAAATATTCACCGCCGGTCCAGTATTTCAGATTATGACGGGACACATTGCCCTTTTTACAGAAATTGGAGATCTCATATTGCCGGTAGCCGCGGTTTTTCAACACCTCCACAGCGGACAGATACATATCTGCCTGCGTGTCATCGTCGGCAAGCTTGCAAAATTCCTGATAGTCGTATAAGGGTGTGCCCTCTTCTACTTTCAGTCCGTAGCAACTGATATGCTCAGGGGAGAGGGAGAGAACATTTTGGAGAGTTTCCAGCCAATCCTCCAAGGTCTGACCCGGCAGACCGTACATAAGGTCCAAAGAAAGATTGCGGTATCCGGCTTTGCGGATCTTCTTTACCGCATCTACGGCTTGCGCGTAATTGTGAGGACGGCCGATTTTTTTCAAAATCTCGTCATCGTCGCACTGGACACCCAAACTGACCCGATTGAAGCCCTCACTGCGGAGCCGCCGCAGCAGCCGGTCGGTGACGGAATCCGGGTTGGCTTCAAAGGTGATCTCCGCGCCGGATGCCACCTCAAAGCTTTTGCGGATGGCGGTCAAAATAGCGATCATACCGTCAGCGCCAAAGAGACTGGGTGTGCCGCCGCCAAAGTACACCGTATCTACCACATAACCGGGCGCCAAGGCGCCGGCTTCCTTGATGTGGGTACAGACAGCCTTCAGATAATCATCCATCAGTCGGCTGTCCCGGGTGGTCAGGGAGTAAAAATCACAGTACTGACATTTGCTGCGGCAGAAGGGGACATGGATATAGATGCCCAGCGGTATTTTATTGTGTCTTCCTAAAAAGGGCATAATAACCTCCAAGGGATGGGAAAATCAGTCTTCGTCCAGCTTCAATACTGCCATGAAGGCTTCCGAAGGAACAGATACAGTACCAAAGGTACGCATTCTCTTCTTGCCTTCCTTCTGTTTTTCCAACAGTTTTTTCTTACGGGTAATATCACCGCCATAGCACTTGGCAAGGACATCCTTGCGGACGGCTTTGATGGTTTCCCGGGCGATGATCTTGCCGCCGATGGCTGCCTGCACCGGGATCTCAAATTGGGCGCGGGGAATGTTTTCCTTCAGCTTCTCACAGATCTTGCGAGCCCGGGGATAGGCGTTGTCGGCAAACAGAATAAAGCTCAGAGCGTCCACAATGTCGCCGTTGAGGAGAATATCCAGCTTCACAAGGCGGCTGGGACGGTAGCCGATCAGCTCATAGTCCAAAGAACCGTAGCCGCGGGTCCGGGATTTTAGAGCGTCGAAGAAGTCATAAATGATCTCGTTCAGGGGGATCTCGTAGTGCAGCTCCACCCGGTTGGCATCCAAGTAGACCATGTCCTTAAATTCGCCCCGTCGGGAGGTGGCAAGATCCATAATATTGCCCACATACTCCTGCGGCGCAATGAGGCTGGCTTTAACAAAAGGCTCTTCCGCCAGTTGGATCTCCATGGGGTCGGGATAATCCAAGGGGTTGTCCACCATCAGTACTTCACCGGTATTCTTGGTGATCCGGTAAACGACGTTGGGGGCGGTGGTGATCAGATCCAAATTGTACTCCCGTTCCAACCGTTCCTGAATGATCTCCATGTGCAAAAGACCCAAGAAACCGCAGCGGAAGCCGAAGCCCAAAGCGATGGAGCTTTCCAGTTCGTAGCTCATGGAAGCATCGTTAAGCTGCAGCTTTTCCAACGCCTCTCGCAGGTCCTGATACTTGGCACCGTCGGCAGGGTAAATGCCGGAGTAGACCATGGGCTGCACCTTCCGATAACCGGGCAGGGCTTCGGCGGCAGGATTTTCCACAGTGGTGATGGTGTCACCGACCTGCGTGTCGGCAACGGTTTTGATGGAGGCGGTGATGTAGCCAACCTCGCCGGCGCCCAAACAGTCCCGGGGTGTCAGGCCCAAGGGGTTCATAGTGCCTACCTCCACCACCTTGTAAACCGCGCCGGTGGCCATCATTTTAATATCCATACCGGCACGCACAGTGCCTTCCTTGGTACGCACATATACGGTAACGCCGCGGTAGGCGTCATATTGGCTGTCAAAGATCAGCGCCTGCAGCGGCGCACTGCGGTCACCCTTAGGAGCAGGCACATCCTTTACGATCATTTCCAGCACAGAACGGATGTTAATGCCGTTTTTAGCGGAGATTTCAGGGGAGTCCTCAGCCGGAATGCCGATAATATCCTCCACCTCAGCTTTCACTTCCGCAGGACGGGCAGAGGGAAGGTCAATCTTGTTGATGACCGGCAAAACCTCCAGACCGGCATCGATGGCCAGATAGGTGTTTGCCAAGGTCTGAGCTTCCACACCCTGAGAAGCGTCCACTACCAGCACCGCGCCTTCACAGGCGGGAAGGCTGCGGCTGGCTTCATAGTTAAAGTCCACGTGGCCGGGGGTGTCGATCAGGTTCAGGGCATAAACCTCACCGTCATCTGCCTGATAGGTCAGCTGGACAGCGGTCGCCTTAATGGTGATACCCCGCTCCTTTTCCAGCTCCATGGAATCCAGGATCTGCTCATTGGCATGGCGCAGATCCACGGCATTGCACTCCTCCAGCAGGCGGTCTGCCAAGGTGGATTTGCCGTGGTCAATATGGGCAATGATAGAAAAATTTCGAATCTTGGAAAGATCGTTCATGTTGGCACCTCTGTGATCTTTAGACAATACTTCTTAATTTTATCATTATACAGAAATTTCTGCGAAAAGGCAACTGTATGTTTTTGCGTTTTTTCGGGAATACTGTCCCAGACAGCGACAAAAAGAATGTTTTTTTGAAAAAATTTTTTGAAAACCCTTGCCGAAAAGTAAGAATCGGGGTATAGTTTAACGGCGTAAGAAAAAGATACGGGAATTATAAGATAAAGAGGGATGTAACTATGAGTACTGCAAAGAAGCCTCAGAAGACCCCGGAGGATATTCAGGCGGCGCTGCAGGGCCTGATCGCACAGGGTCATAAGGAAGGCATGATCCGCGCCTCCGAACTGCATGATTGCTTGGAAAAGCTGGATCTTTCCGCTGAGAAGATCGAGGAGATCTATGATCGGTTTGAGGCAATGAATATTCAGATCATCAGCACAGATCTGGATTTGGATCTGGATGATGACGGTGATATGCTGTTGGATGACGGCATGGACATGGTGGATCTGGATGAAGAAGATCTGGTCGACCCTGTGGATCTGGCAGCGGAGTACAATCTGGACGATCCGGTGCGTATGTACCTGAAGGAGATCGGTCAGATCAAGCTGCTGTCTGCCGATGAGGAAGTGGAGCTTGCCAAGCGGGTGTCCGAGGGCGATCAGGCAGCCAAGAATAAGCTGACTGAGGCAAATTTGCGCCTTGTGGTATCCATTGCCAAGAAGTATTCCGGCAGAGGTCTGCACATTCTGGATCTGATTCAGGAGGGCAACACCGGCCTGATTCGCGCGGTGGATAAATTTGACTGGACAAAGGGAAACAAATTCTCTACATATGCCACTTGGTGGATCCGGCAGGCCATTACCCGCGCCATTGCCGATCAGGCACGGACTATCCGTGTACCGGTGCATATGGTGGAGGTCATCAATAAGGCTACCCGCTGCAACCGGAAGTTGGTGCAGGAGTTGGGTCGTGAGCCTACGGTGGAGGAGATCGCAAAGGAGCTGGGTCTGCCTGTTGAGAAGATCATCGAGGCAAACCGCACCGCTGCGGACACCTTAAGTCTGGATACCCCCGTGGGCGATGAAGAGGATACCTCTATCGGCTCCTTTGTGGAGGACGACCGCACTCCCGGCCCTGCCGACGCTACCTCCAATGCGCTGCTGGCAGAGGCTCTGAAGGAGATTCTGGACACCCTGACTGAGCGGGAAGCCGACGTGCTGCGTATGCGCTTTGGTATGGCCGATGGTCGCAACCACACCTTGGAAGAGGTGGGTCAGAGCTTCCATGTGACCCGTGAGCGGATCCGTCAGATCGAAAATAAGGCTATCCGCAAGCTGCGTCACCCCAGCCGCGCCAAGAAGATCAAGGATTTCTACTGCTAAAATATTTGCCCGTGGCGTCTACAGACGCCACGGGCATTTTTTGCCTTGTAATCCTTTGTCATTGCGAAGCCAGTGCGCACACTGGCTGTGGCAATCTCCCGAAATAACGAACAATCTAAAACCCATTTCGTAGGGGCGCATCACGATGCGCCCGCGGGCGATTCGTGAATCGCCCCTACCCCCCAACGGGGTGTATTTCAATCCGTTCTCCCAATTGAAAATTGAAAATTATCCTCCGCCCCAGAGCCTCCCCTTGTCAGGGGAGGTGGACGAAATCTTTGATTTCGGACGGAGGGGTAGTCAGGACGATGTAGGTTCTGGTCTTCCATGTATCGAACTGCGAAGATTCTTCGCTAACGCTCAGAATGACACGGGAGGGTCAAGACCCTCCCCTACACCCGTTAGGGTGTCATTGCGAACCAGCCAGCAGGCTGGTGTGGCAATCTCAACGACAAACCCACTATCCACAAATGTGTCATTGCGAAGGCGGCTTTGCCGCCTGTGGCAATCCGTTTCTTCGTAGGGGTGATCATCGATCGCCCGAAACACCCCAACGGGGTGTCATGGCACGGGTGAATCCAGACAATTTCTAACAAGAATCCTATAATGAACCCATTATTACCAACGGAGGGAATACCATGAAAATGAGAAGGATCCTTACCGCCCTGTGCTTGACCTTTGCCACGGTGCTGCTTTGTTGCTTCCTGCAGCCCACGGAAGTCAGCGCCGCCAGCGAAAGCGATTTAACATTCGAATTAGATTACGACGGTGAAAGCTATTCTGTCACAGATTGCAAGCAATCAGCTACCGGCGATTTGGTGATCCCGTCTACCTACAACGGCAAACCGGTCACCACCATCGGCAATTATGCGTTCTGTGGCTGCGACAGCCTGCAGAGCGTGACGATCCCCAACAGCGTCACCACCATCGGCGATTGGGCGTTCGGGTACTGCTACGACCTGCAGAGTGTGACGATCGGCAACAGCGTCACCACCATCGGCGATTATGCGTTCTATGAATGCTCCAGCCTGCAGAGCGTGACGATCCCCAACAGCGTCACCACCATCGGCGATGTGGCGTTCTATCGCTGCTACGGCCTGCAGAGCGTGACCATCGGCAACAGTGTCACCACCATTGGCGATTATGCGTTCCGTGGCTGCACTAGCCTTAACGGGATTTGGGTAAGTGATAACAATCCCAATTATTCCAATGACAGCTATGGTGTTTTGTTTAACAAGGATAAAACGGAACTGATCGAAGCGCCCGGTGCAATATCCGGCAGTTACAGGATTCCCGACAGCGTCACCACTATTGGCACTTCTGCGTTCTCTTACTGCGACAGCCTGCAGAGCGTGACGATCCCCAACAGCGTCACCACCATCGACAAAGAGGCGTTCTATTACTGCACCAGCCTGCAAAGCGTGACCATCGGCAACAGCGTCACCACCATCAGCAATTATGCGTTCTATTCCTGCGACAGCCTGCAGAGCGTGACGATCGGCAACAGCGTCACCGCTATTGGCATTTGTGCGTTCCGTGGCTGCACCAGCCTTAACGGGATTTGGGTAAGTGATA
>JAZKXW010000030.1:0-2842 GCA_045611825.1 Faecousia sp. | reverse complement strand
ACAAACAGGCAACAAATGTTTCCGCATTGCGGACGAGCCGGGCAGGACAATAGACAATTGACAATGGACAATTATCAATGCAGAATGCAGAATGCGGAATGCAGAATGCACAATCTTCGTTGTCATTGCGAGCCAGTGCGCTTTATGGGGTCCCCGCAAAGGCGAATGGCCTTTGTGGGGAGAGGGGAGCGATGGGAGCGCCGCCGGTGGCGGATGAAGCGACCTGAGCGAGTGGCAGCGGTCGATAAAATCGAGGGAAAGCGTAAGCCCGAAGATTTTATCGGGCACCGCAACAGGAGATCATTGATCGCCCGAAACACCCTAACGCACAATGTCAAAACCGTGTTGTCGCCCGAAATACCCCAACGGGGTGTCATCCTGAGCAAGCGAAGCGCGTCGAAGGATCTTCTGGCCTTTCCCTTGCCGGGAAGCCCCGGCAGGCAAACTCGCTACCAACCTGCGAGAAATGCGTAGGGCATCCTTTTGTCAGCCCGGTAACGCACAATGTACAATCTATTTCGTAGGGGCGACCATTGGTCGCCCGTCGGGCGTGCAATGCACGCCCCTACATGCCCTACCGCACCATGTAAAAACCATTTCGGAGGGGCATTGATCGCCCGAAATACCCCAACGGGGTGTCATCCTGAGCAAGCGAAGCGCGTCGAAGGATCTTCTGGCCTTTCCCTTACCGTAACAAAAAAGATTCTTCGACTCCGCAACCAAAGGTTGCTCCGCTCAGAATGACACTTTTTTCAATCTGTCGCGCAGCGACACCGCAATTGTCCATTGTCCATTGTCAATTGTCCATTGTCCATTGCATTGCCTGCCGTTCTTTCCGTCGGCGCTCCCCCCTACATTTCCGTACAATCCTCTCTTGTAAACCGACAGAAACTGTGCTAAACTATACATAGAATTATAAAGGAGGCGGAATCTCTATGAAAAACACGGTATTCAAGGGCTTTGCCACAGCCATGATCACCCCCATGACCTCCACCGGCGTAGACTACGATACCCTTGCCCGTTTCATTGAATTTCAGATCGAATCCGGCATCCACGGCCTTGTGGCGGTGGGTACTACCGGCGAATCTGCTACCCTGACCCCTGAGGAACGGAAGGCGGTGATCCGCTTCACCGTAAAGCAGGTAAACGGCCGCGTACCGGTGATCGCCGGCTGCGGCACCAATAACACCGAGCATGTGCTGGACTTCACCAAGGCCGCCTGCGACGACGGCGCTGACGGCATTTTGGTGGTGACGCCTTACTATAACAAGGCAACACAGGGCGGTCTTATCGCCCACTATACCGCCATTGCGGATGTATCGGAAAAGCCGATCATTCTCTACAATGTACCCACTCGCACCGGCTGCAACCTGTTGCCGGATACCGTAGCCACCTTGGCGGAGCATCCCATGATCGCCGGCATTAAGGAAGCCAGCGGCAACATGGCGCAGGTGGTGGAGATCTTTGCCAAATGCGGCGATAAGATCGATGTTTACTCCGGCGAGGACGGCATCACCGTGCCCATGCTGGCCATGGGCGGCGCAGGCTGTATCAGCGTTCTGTCCAATGTGGTGCCCGGCATGGCGGCGGAGATGGCAAACAGATTCTTTGCAGGCGATGTAGCCGGCGCAGCGGCGCTGCAGACCAAAACCTTGGGCCTGACCAATGCCCTGTTCTGCGAGGTCAACCCCATTCCTGCCAAGGCGGCGGTAGCAGCCATGGGCTTCGGCACAGAGCATCTGCGCCTGCCCCTGACCCCCATGGAGCCCAAAAACAGAGAGCGTCTTTTCGCGGAAATGAGAAAGTTAGAGGTAATCAAATGAATGTAATTATTTGCGGTGCCAACGGCGCCATGGGCAAGCTGCTGCAGGCCCGTTTGGAGGGCAGCATTGCCGGACTGGTCAGTCTGGACGGTGAGGGCGGCGTTGCCAAGACCTTTGAAGAATTAGGCGTTGTGGACGCAGATGTAATTATCGACTTCTCCCACCACACCGCGGCGGCAGACGCTCTGGCCTACGCCAAGAAGATCGGCTGCGGCGCAGTGATCTGCTCCACCGGACATACGGAGGAGGAAAAGGCTCTGATCCGCGCCTACGGCAAGGAAGTGCCTGTGTTTTTCTCCGGCAACATGAGCTTAGGCATTGCGGTGCTGTGCGGCCTTGCCAAGCAGGCAGCCGCCGCCTTCCCCGATGCGGATATTGAGATCGTGGAAGCCCACCACAACCGGAAGGTAGATGCCCCCAGCGGCACCGCCAATATGCTCTTTGACGCTCTGCAGGAGGTTCGTCCTCAGGCCAAGGCTGTCTGCGGCAGAGCCGGCGAATGCAAGCGGCAGAAGGACGATATCGGCATCAGCGCTCTGCGGATGGGCAACGTGGTCGGCATCCATGAGGTGTATATTTCCACCCCCAGCCAGACCTTGACCCTGAAGCATGAAGCCCATGACCGGGGCATGTTTGCCGACGGCGCCATTGAAGCCGCCAAATTCCTTCTTGGCAAGCCTGCCGGCCTGTACAACATGCAGGACCTGCTAAAATAATGGACAATTGACAATGGACAATGGACAATTGACAATGGACAATTGACAATTGACAATGCAGAATGCACAATCTTCGTTGTCATTGCGAGCCAGTGATCACACTGGCGTGGCAATCTATCGCACCATGTAAAAATGTGTCATTGCGAAGGCGGCTTCGCCGCCTGTGGCAATCCGTTCTCTTAATGGACAATTGACAATGGACAATCCATTTCGTAGGGGCGCATCACGATGCGCCCGTCGGGCGTGCAATGCACGCCCCTACATATCCTAACGCACAATCCCAAATCCTCTTGTAGGGGCGCA
>JAZKXW010000029.1:0-4071 GCA_045611825.1 Faecousia sp. | reverse complement strand
GAGCGGTTTGTGGAGCTGGTGCCTTTGCAGAACAGCTTGGGTCACATGGAATCCTGGCTTTCCCAGCCGGAATTTGCCCATCTGGGTCTGGGTGACGGCACCAACCGTATGTGCAGCCTGAATCCGCTGGACGAGCGGACTTTTGAATTCATCGAGAAGCTTTACGATTCTCTGCTGCCCCACTTCAGCTCCAAGAAGGTATTGGTAGGCTTGGACGAAGCCCATGAGCTGGGCATGTATCAGTCCAAGGAAGAGGGCGATAAGATCGGTGTTTCCAAGCTGTTTACCAACTACTTAAACCGCATCGCCAAGCTGTGCAGGGAAAAATACGGCAAAACCATCATGTTCTTTAATGACATGCTCCGTCCGTATCCCGAGGGCTATTTTGATATTGAGGACAAGGAAGTCACCGCCATGTGCTGGGGTTACGACTTAGGTCCTACCCAAAAGACCGAAAAGCGAGTCATGGATATTGCCAAGTCCGGTCTGCCTTTCTATGTCTGCCCCGGTGACTGCAACTGGAACACCTACACCGGCCGCTACGACACCATGAACTTCAATATCCGCACCATGGCAGAGCTTGCCAACGACCACGGCGCCAAGGGCTACCTGCTGACCAACTGGGGCAGCACCTTCTACATTTGGCGCGCCATTCCGCTGGCGCTGGCCGGACAGTTCTCTTGGTACGACGGCGGCTTCCAGAACGGCGGCAAAATGAAACGCCATCTGACCTTCGCGGCAGAAGAATATGTGGACGGGTACTTCTTTAACGGCGAAAATGTGTCCCGTGTCCTGAGAAGACTGGCGCAGACCTATCTGCATGAGACCTTCCGCGCACATAACGGCGTGGTGGCGGATTATGTCTTTACCATGCCCTTTGATGCCACCTACAATCGGGTGGGCGACTTTGATATTCTGCGCAGCGGCGACCGGTTCAACACCGAAAATGTGATCTGGTATGTGAATCGCTGCTTGGAGGATCTGCAGACCCTGAATGTTCCCGAGGAGTGGAAGCTGGAGATCGTCAATGCCGCCCAAAAGACCATTCTGGCAAATGAGATGTACCGCATCCGTCTGGATAAGACTGTCACCGAGGAAAAGAAGCAGGAGCTGCTGGCGCTGATGGATGAGATCGAGGAGGGCCACAGAAAGGCTTGGCTCAAGCGCTATTTCAAGGCCGGTATGGAAGATTACATCAAGTGCATGAATGACCGCAAGGCAGAAATGTTGGCGCTGTAAATAAAATACAAAACCCCCGGCAGAAAGTTTCTGCCGGGGGTTACTTCTTTTAACAGAGGTGTGATTATCTGTGTTCGCCAAGGAAGAACAGAGCCAGAGTGCCGGGACCGGAGTGAGAGCCGATGACAGCGCCGATATAGCTGATAATGACCTTTTTGATGCCGTATTTCTCTTTCAGAAGCGCTTCCAGATACTTGGCATCATCCATGCAGTCGCCGTGGGAAATGAAGGCGATGTCGTTGGCGCCGGGAATACCCAGCTCTTCCACCTTTTTGGCAAGGGCTTCAATGGATGCCTTTCTGCCCCGCGCCTTGGAAACATTGATCAGATGCCCTTCGTCATCCACATGGAGCACCGGCTTGATCTGCAGCATAGTACCCACCAGCGCGGTGGCTGCGCTGACACGACCGCCCCGTTTGAGATACATTAAATCATCCACAGTGAACCAGTGGCAGACCTTGAATTTATATTCTTCGCACCATGCGGTCAATTCGTCCAAGGACAAGCCGGCATCCCGTTTTTGACAGGCATAGTACACGAAAAGACCCTGCCCCATAGAGGCGCACAGGGTATCCACCACCCGGATGGTTCTGCCCGGATACTTTTCTTTCAGCTCATCGGCGGCAATCACCGCGGACTGATAGGTGGCGCTGAGACCGGAGGAAAAGACCAAAACCAAGGCGTCCTTACCGGCAGCCAGCACCGACTCGAATACCGTTGCCCAGCCGTCGGGATTGATGGCGGAGGTGGAGGTGACCTCTCCGTTACGCAAACCGGCGTAAAGCTTCTTCAGCCAGCCTTCGGAATATTCGTGATAGTATTTTCCCTGATACTGCACCGCCAGCGGAACGACAGCCAAATTCAGCTCCTTATATAGGTTGGCGGGGAAATCACAGCAGGTGTCGGTAATGATCTGATAAGACATGAAAAATGCTCCTTGCTTGAGATTGGCAAACTGCCTATGGAAGCATCCTATCAAAAATTGTTCCCTGTTAACACCCTTTTATAAGAGAAATGCCGGATTCTACCGACCTACAGAGTAGAAAACGCCACTCTACTACCGGTAGAGTGGCGTTTTGGACAGATTTTTATCTCTGTTTCGGGGGTTTTCGCCGGTAAAACGAGCCCATCAGCAGGCAAGCCCATAAAAACAGGCTCATAGCCCAGGTTCCGCTGCAAACCATGGGCGCGGACAGAACGATGAGGAAGTAGTACAGGGCATCACCCAGATCTTCCGACGCGCCAACGCTCAAAACATTGGCAATCAGCAGCACCAGTGTCAGGCAAAGGGAGGACAGGCTGATATAGCGGATCATGCGCACGGTCTTTTTCTGCCCCTGCTTCAGGCCGGTAACCAGCAGGATTGTGGGCGGCACGAAAAACAGTACCGACAGCAGCACCTGAAAGAATTTGGCGATCCCTTTGGCATCGTGAATAAAGCCCAAACCGGCGCAAATAATAAAGAGAAGTCCCCAAAAAAACCAAATCTGTTTTTCCTTCATTCCATACGCCTCCAAGCATTTTGTATATTGTACCCCATTTGCCCCTTCTTGACAAGGGAAAAAAAGCTGGACAGGGCTCTTTCCATCTGCTATAATGGTAAAAAACTATGGAATGGAGCGAATTGCCCATGAAATGTCCTTTTTGCGGCGACCAGGAAAGTAAGGTCGTAGATTCCCGTCACTCGGAGGACGGTCTGAGTATTCGCCGTCGCCGGGAGTGCCTTGCCTGCCAGCGCCGGTTCACCACCTATGAGATCGTGGAAAGCCTGCCCATTATCGTGGTCAAGCGAGACGGTTCCCGTCAGGGCTTTGACCGGAACAAGATCATGAACTCTATGGTCCGGGCCTTTGACAAGCGGCAGGTGGAGACCTCCGATCTGGATCGGATCACCACGGAGATCGAGCAAACCATTCAGAACTCTCTGGAGCGAGAGGTCAGCACCGATAAGATCGGCGAGATGGTCATGGAGCGGATCAAGCCTTTGGACGAGGTTGCCTATATCCGGTTTGCCTCTGTGTACCGCCGGTTCCAGGATGTCCAGAGCTTTATTCATGAGATCAACACATTTTTGGATAAGAAATAAGGAGAATCACCTTGGATAAGATCATGTCCCTGCTGCACAACTTTGATCCTGCAGCCTTTATTCCGGAACTGAATACGGTGCTGGGATGGATCGAGCTGGGTGTGCGGATCGCAGTGATGGCAGGCCCGTTGATCCTGCTGTTTCTGGGCCTTTTGAATTTCCTTGCGCCGCCCAAAGAGGCGAACCACAAAATGGGATTCCGGGCGCTTTGGGGTATGGGAAGCGTAGAAGCGTGGCAGCTGACCCAAAAGCTGGCCGGCATCTGCTGGGGCGTACTGGGAACTGTACTGACGGTGGTGATGGCGATCATCTGCAACAGTTTCCGGGGGATGGAGCCGATGGCCATGGTCACCGAAGCCGGTAAGTGCCTTGTTTGGGAACTGATTTTGGTTGCGGTGGTGTATTTGGGCATCAATGTGACCATGATTATCCTCTACGACTGGGACGGCAATCGCCGCAGCCGTATGATAGAAGAGGAAGAGTTCTACGAAGAATAAACAAACAGAAGGGCAACACTCCATAAGGAAGTATTGGTTTTGAACGGTCCTTTTTCCGCTTAACTGCACAAAAAATTCCCGAAATGCGTCAGCATTCCGGGAATTTTATTGTAAAAAGAAAACCACCGGCGGTGCCGGTGGTTCCAAAAAGCTTTAGCTATGCATAGAAAAAATATCCTCCTATGGTTATAGTAATGGTGGTCTGCCAACCGCCATTACATAAACATAGGAGGAATCAAGTCTAGATGA
>JAZKXW010000028.1:0-18850 GCA_045611825.1 Faecousia sp. | reverse complement strand
ACCCACATCCGCCGCAGTCAGCACATGGTCAAAGGTGTTGTAAAGGTTTGCGTAGACATATTTGTTGGTAGGAGCAAACTGCAGGACATTTCCTCTTGCGGAATCCTGAACCAGAGACATGTTCAGAAGATTCGCTTGATAGTTGCTGGACACATAGTATTTGCCGTTTTCTACGGTGAAGGCGTCGTCTTTATGCTTGTTGATCGCCACAGAGGACGTAGCGTCAAAGTCTACACCGCCTACGATCTGATAGCCGGGGTTGGTACCGGTGATGATCAGCGTGATCTTGGTGGCGTTCTGCAACTTCATTTCTGCCACATAGCCGCTGATATCCACTTCATAAGTGGTGTTGGCGGCTGCGGATTCGACAGTAAAGAGGCTCTTGCCGTTATAGACCTTGTTGAGATTTACGCCGCCGCTGCTGCGGTCGTTGGCAGGTGCGTTGGCAAAATTGATGGTATCTTTTGTCCAGTCGGCCTCGGCTGCGTTTGCCAAACCGTAAACAGACAGGCTGCCGGAGGCGGTTTGATTGGTGGTAAAGCGGAAGGTGGCAGTGGCGCCTTCAAACTGTGCTGCGTCCAGATTGACATACACCTTGTTGGAATCGGGACGGAAGCCCAGCTGCTGACCGCCTACAAAGGTCACATCGTCGGCAGGATAGGAGTTGCCGGTGTTGTCGCCGCTTTCCACATAGGAAATGCTGCCCGGGGTCAGGTAGGTGTAGTCAGCAGGATGCAGTACCAGAGCACAATTTGCCACATGGATGTCGGTGATATCCTCAGTTACCAGAATGTTGTCGATATAGATAGGCGCATCGCTGTTATCCATAGTGAAGTTAACGCCGGTTTTCTTGCCGAGAATATGGACAAGATCGTGGAACTGATAGCTGTAGGAATAGGTGGTCCACTCACCGGGAGTGGTGATGTAGTTTTTGTAATAGCAATCCTTGTCGATCAGCTTTTCCAAAACATCGCTGCCGCTCCAGTAACCCATAGAGGAGTACAGACCGATTTGGCGGCTGATGGTATCGTAGACAGATACGCTGATATTGAATTTACGACCCATATCGCTTTCCTTGGGGGTACCCATGGTATACCAGCGCAGAGCCACCATACGGGCATCCCGGAAAGGTGCCAGAAGGCTTTCGTGGTCGTGCTCCGGTGCGCCGGTCAGCTTCAGGGACTGGCTGCCGCTGAGGGATTGCTCGTTGGAGATGCTCCAGCGGACCTCTGCCAGCTGCTTCAAAGAGGTATGTATAGAGGTGGCGTTGAGGTTCAGATTGTCCAGATTGATAGAAAGAAGCGTTTTTGTCTCGGTTTTCTTTTGCGCACGGAGGATAAAGCCTACCTTTTTACCAACGGTGGCGGCATCTACAAAATCCGTTACGTCGATATCATAGCTGCCCTTGCCGGTGATATACACTTCCTCCAGCAGCTCGCCTTGGGTGGAATTGGTAAGGTTTTCACTGTCAATTTCAGAAATGGCGTACACCTGCACGATGTTTGCGGCATCGTTGGTGACTTGGAAGCGCAGGGAAGTGGTAGTGGAGTTGGCAAAATCCTGCGCAGGGAATACCATGTAGGTGGCGTTGTCGGTGCTGCTTGTCTTAGAGATGACACTGCTGGAGACGGTACCTGCGGCAACAGTCTTTTCAGGAATGGTAGAGAAGGTGAACTCTGCCGCCTCTTTCAGCGCCTTGCCGTTTGCTGCCACGATGGTGTTAGGTACGGATACTAAGTAGCTCTTGCCGCCGGTCAGGGCAGTGGGGGTGAAGTCCCACTGGGTATTGCCGAAGCTGCCTGTCCAAGTGCCGGTGATGATATCACCGGTTCTGCGGTCAGTCACCACGATCTTCTCTGCTTCAGCCTGTGCAACAGGACCGGAGAATTTTACGGTAATGCCGGTATCCACAGGAACGGCAACCGTGCCGTTTTGGGGATAGCCGTAGGCAAATTGGGGCGCATCATTTTTCAGATAATAGTTGGCGAAGGGGAACAGCTGGTCATAGCTTTCCACACCGTAGGTGTCATCGATGCCGTAACCCAGCTCATGCGCCATACGGTGAATGCCAAAGCCCATGAAGGGGACATCCGCTACATGGCAGCGGTTATACACTTCCTTATAAACGGACATGTATTCGCCCTGATCCTGATAACCGCCGTTGACGAACACCGCACCGAAGCCCTCGGAAATGGTGTCGTACCGGCTGCCGACGGTGGAGAACACAAATTGGCAGTTAGAGGGGATGGGTGTGCCGTCTTGATAGGTCAGCCAAGGCTGAGGCTCCGGATCCCGGATGATCTTGTTGCCGTTTTCATCCGTAATGCCGTCCTGATAATAGATATCCGGCGCAGCGCCGTCGTTTTGCTGCATATATTCGTATCTGGATTCACCGCTGTGACCTTCCAGGAAGTAGGAATCTTCCAGAGAGGTGGGGTCGGGGTGACCCAAACGGATGGCAGAACCGGATTTGGAAATGCCGATCGCACCGACATGTTCCTTGTCGATCTTGGCAAAACGGGGGTCAGTATCGCCTAAGTGGCGAATTTTACGCACGGCTGCGGTCTGGATCTCCACACCGCAGTAAATATCCATCATTGCCACGTCGCGGAATCCGGAAACGCCGCCGTACACAGTGCCGTAATAACCGAAGTAGTTCTCAGCCCGGGCCATAGGTGTCCAGCTGTGTTCAACAAATGCTACGCCGTAGCCATTGAACAGGAAGCCGTTGGCATGGGGACGACCTGCGTTGATCCAAGGCTCCAGCAAACCGTCACCGCTGTCACCACTGGTGAAATAGGCGATCACAGGATAGGTTTTGGAAGGATTTACCGGATAAATGAAGTCCATACAAATATCCAAATTCATAGGAGAACCGTCGGGAGAGATGCAATCGTAAAAGGTGCTGGCTTTGCCGCCGGGCAAAGACTCGGTGTACTCCCGCAGCGTCATGGTCTCACCGGTTTCAGGGTGGACTACCTCGTAGTGATCGCCTTTGGCGGCCATAATGTCCAGATTCCAGTTGTCCACAAAATATTCAAACTCACCGGCAGGACCGTGTTTATCGTAAGACCAATAAACAATGTTCATTTCAATGGTATAACCTGCAGGCAGAATGGACACATGCTTCTTGTTGAAGGCGGAGCCGTTCATGTGCTTGCCGCTGCAGATGCCGGTGCGGATTCCCTGAATACTCCAGTCCAGAGCAGGGGAAACCGTCTTTTCGCTTCCTAAGTAGTCGATGACTACGACGGTCATCTTCTTGTTGACCACCAGATCGTAGACAATGTTGTAGTCGGTTTCCATACCGATCCGCTCCGTATTGGTGTTGATCACATAAACCGCAACACGGGTCTTGTCGGTTTGACCGCCTGCCTGATAGTAGGTATAGGCATCATACGGGATACCGATGTAGCCGTCACTGGCAACAGATTCAGAGGCTTGCAGATAGTTTTCTAATCCGTCAATGCCGCCGGTAGGCGCGGCGGTGACCAACGCGCTCAGGGGGGCAATCAGGGTGAGAACGATTGCAAATGCCAAAAGGGTGCTGAATAATCGTTTCATTTTTCTTCCTCCTCAAAAAAGTATTTTATATAATGTATTATAAGTGGGTTTCTTTGGACAAAACAAGCGGTGGAGCGGACTTGTTTTGCGGATAATGTCCGGATGCTATTGTTTCGTCAAAAAAATCAACAGTTTTTTGCGAAAATTACACCTCCAATTGTGCGACTTACTCAAATTATACTATATCAGTGCAAAATGCGCAACAAATAATCAAAAAAAGGAAAATGCGTGCAGACTTTTTGCACAATGCGCAAAAATATGCAAAATGCGTAATATTGCAGGATTCTATCCTTTGACAAAAGGCGGAAGTTCTGCTATAGTAGTGGCAGATTTTCAAAATAAGGAAAGAGGAGAATCTTATGAATCAACGCGAGCGTTTATCTTCCCGCTTGGGCTTCATCCTCCTGAGCGCAGGCTGCGCCATTGGCTGCGGCAATGTCTGGAAATTCCCTTGGATGGCCGGTCAGTACGGCGGCGGTGGCTTCGTTCTGATCTATGTGCTTTGTCTGCTGTTGCTGGGTCTGCCGGTTATGGTCATGGAGTTTTCTCTGGGTCGAGCATCTCAGGCAAGCCCTGTTAAAATGTATCAGAAGCTGCAAAAGCCTGGTCAGAAATGGCATATCCACGGTTACCTTGCTCTGTTTGGCAATGTTTGCCTGATGTCCTTCTATACCGTGGTATCCGGCTGGATCATGTACTATTTCTATAAGTTCGTTACCGGTCAATCCGCGGATCTTGGCTTTGTTTCCATGATCAGCAACCCCGGTGTCAACATGATCTCCATGGCTATTGTGGTCGTTTTGGGCTTCTTGATCTTGAGCTTTAATCTGCAAGGCGGCTTGGAGCGCATCACCAAGTACATGATGGTTGCCCTGCTGGGCTTAATGGTAGTGCTGGCTGTGAACAGCGCCACCATGTCCGGCGCGGCAGAGGGTCTGAAGTTCTACCTGCTGCCCGATTTCGGCAAGATCACCCCCAGCGTCATTGTCGGAGCAATGAATCAGGCGTTCTTTACCCTGAGCTTGGGCATTGGCTCCATGGCGATCTTTGGCAGTTATATCGGCAAGGATCGTTCCCTGATGGGCGAATCCATCAATGTGATCGTTTTGGACTCCTTTGTGGCAGTTATGGCCGGTCTGATCATTTTCCCTGCCTGCTTTACCTACGATCTGAAGGTAGGCGCCGGTCCCGGCCTGCTGTTTGACACCATGGCAACCGTCTTTAACAATATGGGCGGCGGCAGACTTTGGGGTTCTATATTCTTCCTGTTCATGGTCTTTGCATCCATGTCCACAGTTTTGGCTGTGTTTGAGAATATTCTGGCCTGTGTCCGTGAGCTCACCGGCTGGAGCAGACCCAAGGGCAGTATCGTGTGCGGCATCGGCATTTTGCTGACCTCCACTACCACCGCTCTGGGCTACAGCCTCATTAAGTTCCAGCCCTTTGCAGAGGGCACGGCATTCCTGGATCTGTGGGACTTCCTGGTTTCCTACAACCTGCTGCCCATCGGCTCTCTGGTCTTTGTGATCTTCTGCTGCAACAAGCGTTACGGCTGGGGTTGGGATAACTTCCTTGCCGAAGCCAATGCCGGCAAGGGTCTGAAGGTCAAGAACTGGATGAAGCCCATCTTCTGCTATGTTGTGCCTGTGGCCATCATCATTATTTACATCATGGGTCTGATCAGCTTCCCCTGGAAGTAAATAAACACAATGCACCGCAGAGAGATTCTCTGCGGTGCTTTTTTGCAAAGTTTAAGAATTTCTTATGATTCTCGACAAAATAGGACAAAAAGGGAAAAGTTTGCTATAATACTTAAAAATTGTGTAAAGAGGCAAAGAAATGAAAGAATTTTTAGGTATTGGCGGCTATCAGCGGCCGGCAGAAGGTGCATACTCCTGGCAGCATCTGTTATTCGTGGGCAGCCTGCTGACGGTCATGATCCTTTTGGCGGTGGTTTTGGGCATCCGCAATCGGGACAAAGCCCTTTCTCAAAAGAATAAGGTTTTGATCTGGGCAGCGATCCTTATCGACGCTTTTGAGCTTTTCAAGATCGCGGTATTGTGCGTCCGGTCGGAGATCTGGTATGAAGCCATTCTGTACAACCTTCCCCTGTTCCTGTGCAGCATCCAGCTGATCACCATTCCCTTGGCGGCCTTTTCCAAGGGTCGCGTCAAAGAAGCAGCGCTGGACTTCGTGGCCATCTTCGGCCTGCTGGGCGCAGTTTTGGGAACGGTGGGCGCAGCCCAGAATTACGGCTGTTATCCGGTTTTGTCTATGGACAATGTGGTCTCCGGCATCACCCACTGTATTTCCGGCTTTTCTTCTTTGTATATCCTGATAACAAAAATGGAAGGGCTGAAGAAGAACAACATCGGAATCACCTTTGGGATCCTGCTGAGTTTTTGCGTTATGGCATACCTTGCCAACATTTTGCTGGATTACAATTATATGTTCCTGATGGCCGGTGACGGCACGCCTTACGACATTCTCTATAATCTGTTTTCCGGTGATAAGATTTTGTATCCCATTGGTGTTGTGGTGCTGTTTTTGGCGTATATCGGCGCGTTTTACGGCATATACTACCTGACACAAAAGAAAAAGGTAGTACAAGAAGCATAATTGAGCAATAAAGGAGGCGCGGCCTCCTTTATTTCTTTGTAGGGGGATAGGGAAATGATCCAAAGAAAGACAGCGCTGCCCGTGTTTCTTGCGGCGGAGGCGGCGCTTTATATCGTGATTCTTACCACCGGCGGCGCGCTTTTAATGTGGAGCTCCTTTTTGTCTGTCGTGCTGTGTTTTGCTTTTGCCTTGGCGGCAGGCAAAAACAGGTGGATCCAAGCAGGTCTTGCCTGTACCGTGGCAGCGGACTTCTTTTTGGTGCTGTTAGGAGAAAAGCTTCCGGGCATGGTATTCTTTTTGGCAGCCCAAACCGTTTATGCCTGTATGCTGTGCAAGCAGCATGAAAAGAGCGCCTTTTTATGGGGACGGGTAGCAGCTGTGGCGGTCATCGAGGGAATCACACTGCTGGTGCTGCGGGACAAGACCGATCTGTTAGCCCTTATCAGCGTAGCCTATTACGCCATACTTCTAGGCAATCTGCTCCAAAGCTTTTTCTGCAAGAAGCTGCTGTCGCTGGCGTTTTTGCTGTTTCTTTTGTGCGATACGGTCATCGGCTTACAGGTGGCGGCAGGCGGATATCTGCCCATTGGGACGGATACGGCGCTGTATCGCATTCTGTTTATGCCCTTTAACCTTGCATGGTGTTTCTACCTGCCCTCTCAGGTGCTCCTCGCACTCCAACAGAGTAAGCAAAAATAAAGAATTATTTAAGGCGATTATGGGCGATAAAACAACAAACACTTGGGGATCGAAGCAGATCCGGAGCTTCATCGGAAGTTACAGCAATCTGTTTTTTTGTTTTCTCGACAAAACCTTGAATTTTCTAAGGGAATATGATATTCTCTAAACATAGAATTTGTTTACCGGAGGGCGTATTATGAAAGCGTTTTTGCGTTATTTCTTCGGTCAGGGCGAACAGGTTGAATTTACCAATTTCGGTTTTTCCCATTTTGCGCCGATTCTTTTGGCGGCAGCGGTGATTTTTCTGATCTACCGGAAGCGTGAGCAGATTTCAGGCTGTAGATTTGAGGAGAAATTCCGCTATATTCTGGCATTTATGCTGATTGTATCGGAAATGTCTTATTACTGGCGGCTGATCGCCGTTCCTGCCTTGGGGGCGAACCCCGTTGACCATTTGCCCATTACCGTCTGCGGCTGGGTCGTGGTGTTTTCCAGCTATATGCTGGTTGGCAAGAACCAAAAGCTGTTTGACATCTGCTATTTTTGGCTGTTCTCCGGCTCTATCTTTGCGCTGATCACGCCTACAGTCATTTCCTACACAGGACCGACCCGTTTCCGGTATTACCAGTTCTGGGCGGAGCATCTGCTGGGTTACATAGCGGTATTCTACATGGTCTTTGTTCATAGAATGCGCCCCACGGTCAAATCTGCCATCCGGGCATATCTTTGGCTGGTGGTGTTGGCGGCGGTAGCATACACGGCCAATTCTATGCTGGGTCCCGGTGCCAACTATCTGTTTATGGCAAAACCGGAGGACACCCCGTCTATCTTGGATATTCTGCCGCCGATCTACTGGCTGCGGGTGCTGATCATGGCAGCGGCGGTCACAGTGCTGTTCTTCCTGTCCTATCTGCCTTGGCTTTTGAAAGACAGAAAAGCCAAAAAACAGGCGGTAAGCGTATAAAAAAGCAGTCGCAGAAACCGGCGTTCCCAACGGTCAAAAATAAGCCCCCAAACCTTTCAAAGGTTTGGGGGCTTTGTACACAAGTTCCTTTACCGTTCTTCGCGGAAATAGGAAAGGCCCAGACTCTGAGGCGGCTGATGCTCCCGTTTCTTGCGCATACTGGTGATGATCAGCACCAGCAGGGTCACGATATAAGGCAGCATTTTAAACAGCTCTTGGGTAGCAGTACCCAAGCCGCGGATGTAGTTGTTGGCGTTACACAGCGCGCCGAAGAGGAACGAACCGAGGATCGCCATGTTAGGCTTCCACAGAGCAAAGATAACCAGCGCGATGGCCATCCAGCCACGGTCGCCGAAGGCATTGTTGGACCAAACACCGTTGGCGTAGGCCATTACATACTGCAAACCGCCTAATCCGGCAACGGCGCTGCCGATGCAGGTAGCCAAATACTTATACTTGGTAACATTGATGCCGGCGGCATCTGCAGTGGCAGGATTCTCACCAACAGCACGCAGATTCAGACCCACACGGGTACGGGTCAGCATGTAGGATGCCACCAATGCGATCAAAACTGCGGTATAGGTCAGAAAATCATGGGACAGGAAGATCTGGCCGAACCAACCCAAACCCTTCGCAAAGGGCAGCGTTGTGCGGAACAGATCGCTGGTGCGCTTCAGGGCGATGATGGGCAGGTCGCTGGAAGCCAGCTTGGTCAGGGAACTGCCGAAGAAGTTGCCAAGACCAATGCCAAAGGTGGTCAGTGCCAAGCCGGTGACATTTTGGTTGGCCCGGAGGGTGACAGTCATAAAGCTGTAGATTAAACCCATCAGCACAGAGCCGAGAATGGAGCACAGCAGGGGGATCAGGACTGCCAGCAGGGGGATCATGGCAACACCGGCGGCATCGCAGCCGGTTTCATAGAAGAATGCGCCGATGACACCGCTGATGGCGCCTACATACATGATACCGGGAATACCTAAGTTCAAATGACCGGATTTTTCCGTAATAATTTCACCGGTAGAGCCGTACAGCAGAGGGACACCCAGAGGGATTGCAGAACTGATAAAAGCGATAAACATATTCATTATGCTGCGCCCCCTTTCTTGCTATGGCGGAACCGGACTTTATAATGGATGAAGAATTCACAGCCAACCAAGAACAGAATAACCACGCCGGAAACGATGTCGGCATAAGCGCTGTTCAGGAAGAAGCTGTCGGCAACCTTGGCGGCGCCGGTTTCCAGGAAGGTGACAAGACCTGCCATGCCGGCCATCACAAAGGGATTGAACTGACCCAGCCAGGAGATCATGATGGCGGTAAAGCCCTGACCGCCCACGGTGTTGGTGTTGATCGAGTGGTCAATGCCGGACACCAGCAGCATACCGGCAACACCGCACAGAGCGCCGGAGATCACCATGGTGCGGATGATGACCTTCTTGACATTGATGCCCACATACCGGGCGGTGTTCTGACTTTCGCCCACCACGGAGATCTCATAGCCGTGCTTGCTGTGCCGCAGATAGATATAAGAAGCCACCATCAGCACCGTTACGATCAGCACATTCAAAAGGCACTTTTCGCCAAAGATCACAGGCAGTGCGCCGGTTTCCACGGGGTTAATAACACCGGAACCGCCGCCGGTAATGTAAACATAGTAAGCCACGATCTGGGTGGCAACATAGTTCATCATCAGGGTGAACAGGGTTTCGTTGGTTTTATACTGGGCTTGGAACAGGGCCGGGATCAGACCCCAAACAGCGCCAGCCATAATACTGGCAACGGCAACAATAAAGACCAGCGGACCGTTGGGAATTTTGCCGCCCAGCTCGATCATACAGACCATAGCGGCAAGGCCGCCCATCAGCGCCTGACCTTCTGCGCCGCAGTTCCAGAACCGCATCCGGAAGGCAGGTGTTACAGCCAGAGAAAGACACAGCAGAACGGCAGTCTGCTGCAGGAACCGCCACAACAGGGTGGTTTTGCCCTCCAAAAGCTTGCCGAACACGCCTTTAAACATGATTTGATAGCTTTCAAATACGGTAGCGCCGGTCAGGACAGAGGACAGACCGCCGATCACCGCAAAGCCCAGCAAAATGGCGCCCAAACGGATCAGCCATGCTTTTACGCCGGGCAGAGCATCCCGTTTGGCGATATGGATCAGGGGCTCGCGGTGCTTTTTTTGATTACTCGCCACGATCCTCGCCTCCTTCCTGAGAAACCATCGCTTCGGATTTGGTCATCAGCAGACCGATCTGCTCCTTGGTTGTCGTCCGGGCATCTACCAGACCGGTGATCTTGCCGGAACCGATGACCAAAATCCGGTCACACAGCTCCAGAAGCACGTCCAGATCTTCGCCAACGAAGATCACAGCCGTACCCTTTTCCTTCTGCTCATTGAGCAGATTGTAAATGGTATAAGAGGAGTTGATGTCCAAACCGCGGACAGGGTAGGCAGTCATCAGCACCTTGGGCGCTGCGGCGATCTCGCGGCCAACCAGCACCTTCTGTACGTTACCGCCGGAGAGTCGGCGAACCGGTGTGGCTGCGCTGGGGGTAACAACTTCCAGATCGTGAATGATCCGATCTGCCAGATCCTTAGGTTCTTTGCGCTGCAGGAAGGCACTCTTGCCCCGACGGTAGCTGCGCAGCATCATGTTATCCACGATATCCATATTGCCCACAAGGCCCATGCCCAGCCGGTCTTCCGGCACAAAGGACAGGCGAACGCCCAGTTCCCGGATCTGAATGGGTGTCTTGTTCCGCAGGTCATCCACCTGACCGGTTTTGGGGTTGTGGTAGTAAATGTCGCCCTGTGTCAAATACTGCAGACCGGCAATGGATTCCAGCAGTTCCCGCTGACCGGAGCCGGCGATACCGGCAATGCCGAGGATCTCGCCGCTGTAGGCGGTGAAGGACACATGATCCAGCACCGTAGTACCCTGACGGTTGACGCAGCTGATGTCCTTGACCTCCAAACGGATCTGCGGATCTTTGGGTTCGGAGCGGTCAATGTTCAGAGCCACCTTTTTGCCCACCATCATTTCCGTTAATTCGGATTCGTTGGTTTCTGCGGTATTGACCGTGCCAACATATTCACCTTTCCGCAGAACGGATACCCGATCGGAAAGGGACAGCACCTCGTGGAGCTTGTGGGTGATAATAATGATGCACTTGCCGTCATCCCGCATCCGCCGCAGAACAGCGAACAGTTTCTGCGTTTCCTGAGGTGTCAGAACGGCGGTAGGCTCGTCCAAAATCAGAATATCCGCGCCCCGGTACAGCACCTTGATGATCTCCACGGTCTGCTTTTCGGAAACGGACATATCGTAGATCTTCTTGTTGGGATCGATCTCGAAGCCGTATTGGTTGCTGATTTGCTGGATCTTTTTGGCAAACTGCTTCAGATTATAGGGCTTTTCGTTTAAGCCCAGCACAATATTCTCGGTGGCAGTGAACACATCCACCAGCTTAAAATGCTGATGGATCATGCCGATCTTGTAGTCGAAAGCATCCTTGGGGGATGCAATGGTAACCTCTTCGCCGCCAATGAAGATCTGACCTTCATCCGGGAAATAAATACCGGAGATCATATTCATCAGCGTGGTCTTACCGCTGCCGTTTTCACCCAAAATGGACAGAATTTCACCCCGGCACGCAGTCAGGCACACATTTTTGTTTGCCACCACAGGGCCGAAGGCTTTTGTAATATTCTTTAATTCAATAGCCGGTTGTTTCTCCAAGAAAAGACCCTCCCTTTTCCAGTTCTCAACAGTGGGCTGACCGTATCAGCCTGCTGTTCAAAAAAGGAATATAAGGCGGGGCAAGCGAAGGCTTGCCCCGCCCCGTGTATTCAAATTAGCCGTAGTTGCGGTCCAGCAGAGTGATGCCGTCGATCTCAACATCGAAGTAAGGACCGGAGCGGAACTTGGACTCCTGGAAGATGCCGTTCTCGACAACTTCGGTGTCCTTCTCAAAGTTAGCGTCGGTATCGACGTCAGCCTTGTAGGAAGTCAGCTTCTCGCCCTTAACGGTGAAGTTAGCGGTATCGAAGACCTGAATGGAGCCGTCCTTCAGACCAGCCAGAACGGTGTCCAGCTTCTCCTTGGTGCCCTCAGCAACATTCTTGCCCATGTCGGTCAGGACAACGGAGCCGGTCTCCAGAGTGCCGGTCCAGTCGGTGTCGATCGCTTCACCCTTCTGCACCTGCTCGATCATGTACTTGAAGTAGGGGACCCAATTGATACGGGAGGAGATCAGGAAGGTCTCGGGGCAGGCAGCGGCGGTGGAGCCGTTGTAGGAAACGTTGGGAACGCCTGCGTTCTCACAAGCGGTGGGAGCGCCCATGGAGTCAGCGTGCTGGCTGATCAGGACACAGCCGTCCTGGATCAGAGCTTCGGCAGCAGCCTTTTCCTTGGTCTCATCGTACCAGGAACCGGTGAACTTAACATCCATGGTCACGCTGGGGCAGACGGACTTGGCGCCCAGATAGAAGGAAGTGTAGCCGGACATAACTTCCGCGAAGGTGAAAGCGCCAACATAGCCCATCTTAGCCTGATCGGCAGTGATCTTACCGGAATTGATCATCTCGTTCAGCTTCAGACCGGCAACAACACCGGCAGCGTAACGGCCCTGATAGATGGAAGCGAATGCGTTGTGGAAGTTCTTCAGACCGGCGGTGTGAGCCTGAGTACCGGTAGCATGGCAGAACTGAACATCGGGATACTCCTTAGCAGCCTGCATCAGGAAGGACTCGTGACCGAAGGAGTCAGCGAAGATGATGTCGCACTCTTCAACCTCGATCAGCTCAACAGCAGCATCATAGCAAGCGTTGGACTCGGGGATGTCGGTCTTCTGGACCATGGTGACGCCCATTTCCTTGCAAGCGGTGATAGCGGCATCAATGAAGTTCTTGTCGTAGGTGGACTGTTCGGTGTGCAGGAAAATGAAGCCAACCTTCAGTTCGTCTTTCTTCTCTTCGCCCTTACAGCCGGCCATCATAGCAGCCATGCTGAAAATCAGAACCAGGGCCAAGACAAGTGCCAGGATCTTTTTCATGTGTGTTCCTCCTAAAAATGTTTTGTTTTTATATTAAAACCGTTTCATGGTTTTAATTACTGCTGACGGAAGGTGATCGCGCCGGTCTCCGGATCCATGGCTTCCACAATGGCAAGGGACTCCAGCCGGTAACCTAAATTGCGAATGCGGTAACCGCCGTCCTGAAAGCCCTTCTCAATGGCAATGCCTAAGCCCTCTACGGTAGCCTCGGCGGACTCCACGATGGAGATCAAACCTTGCAAAGCGCAGCCGTTGGCAAGAAAATCGTCAATGATCAGCACATGGTCATCGGGATTCAGAAATTTTTTGGATACGATGACTTGGTTTACGTTTTTATGGGTGAAGGATGCTACCTCTGCCACATACATCTCACCCTCGATATTGATGGATTTGCTCTTCTTGGCAAATACCATCGGCACGCCAAACTCCCGGGCGACGGGATAAGCAATGGCGATTCCGGAGGCTTCAATGGTCAGCACTTTGGTGATGGGACGGTCAGCAAACCGGCGCTTGAACTCCTTGCCGATCTGGTCCAGCAACGTGATGTCCATCTGGTGATTCAGGAAGGAATCTACCTTCAAAACGTTGCCGGGCTTCACAATGCCGTCTTTTACAATTCGTTCTTCTAAGAAGTTCATAGGTACACCTCCGGAAAACATACATCGATTATAGCATGCTTTTGTCGAAATGTCACCTATTTCCCGAAAAAATGTAAAAAATTTATGACCGGGCGGTATCTTGCAAAGGATACGGGGATGGGATATAATCTAAATCAGCGGATGTTGTGTGATAAAATCACAGACAAGACCCTGAAAATCGGGTATCCTATAATCACAAAAGAAAAGGAGGGAAACATTATGGCAGTGTTAACCGTAACGAAACAAAATTTTGAAGCAGAGGTTCTGCAGAGTGAGCAGAAGGTTTTGGTAGACTTTTGGGCAGCTTGGTGCGGACCTTGCCGGATGCTGGCACCTGTGGTGGATGAGATCGCCGAGGAACGGGAGGATATCAAGGTCTGCAAGATCAATGTGGACGAAGAGCCGGAGCTGGCGATCAAGTATGGCATCGCCACCATTCCCACGCTTTTGGTCTTTGAAAACGGCAAGACCGTCAATAAATCTTTGGGCGTCCAGCCGAAATTCCACATCTTAGATATGCTGTAAAAAAGAACGGGCATAGGGAATCTTCCCTATGCCCTGTTTGTTTTCCAATGCGGTAATGTATTTCATAGGGGCGTGCATTGCGCGCCCGTCAAAGATCCCTCTAAGGGAAACGATGGCGGGCGACCAATGGTCGCCCCTACATACGCAGAGGAATCACGCAAGATTATTGCTGTAATGTTTGCAGTTTTTCGGTGTCAGTCAGTTCTACAGTGCCGCGGGACAGGCGCACCATGCCCTCGTCCTGAAAATAGCGCAGCATCCGGGTGACGACCTCCCGGGCTGTGCCCATGTGGTTGGCGATTTTTTCATGGGTGATCTTCAAGTTGTTGCCTTCCAATGCGCTCTCTTCCAGCAAAAAGGCGGCAAGCCGCTTGTCAAAGCTGCGCCACAGGATCTGCTCCATGCGCCACATGACCTCGGAAAACCGTCCGGCGATCAGGGCGTTGGCGTAATTAGCAACGGCGGCAGAATCCTCCATCAGATTCTTAAACAGACAGGAGGGAATAACCCAGAGAGAGCAATCCTTTTCCGTTTCGATCATCACCTCAAACTGTACATCCGGCATGACACAGGAGGCGGAGAACAGGCAGATATCCCGGTCAAACAGCCGGTAAAGGGTGATCTCCCGTCCGTCAGGGGACAGGGTGTACACCCGGAGCTGACCGGACTCGATCAGCAGAAGCCCTAAACAGTCAGACTGCCCGTCATGCAGCACCGTACCGGCTTTTGCCTGCAGAGGATGGGTCACTTCTGCGAGCCGTTCCTGCTGGGCAGGCGTCAGCTTGTCCCAAAAGGGAAAGTAATCTTCCAATACCATATCTGCACCTCCTTTTAATAAAAGTATACAAACCCTCTGCCGGAATGTCAATTGGTGATAATATCACAGACAGGGAATTTATTTTTGGATATACTATTATAAAAAAGGAGGCGGATAGAATGAAAGTATATGATCTGATTGTTGTGGGCGGCGGTCCTGCAGGCTATACCGCGGCGTTGTACGGCGCAAGAGCCGGACTGGATGTGCTGGTGGTGGAGAGAATGGGCGCCGGCGGACAGATGGCGTTGACTACGGAGATTGATAATTACCCCGGCTTTCCCAAGGGTGTGGACGGCTTTACCTTAGGACAGGATATGCGAGCCGGCGCGGAGCGCTTTGGCGCAAAGACGCTGATGACCCAAGTGGAAGCTGTGAAGCTGGGGGAAGATCCCAAGAAAATTGTGACCCGGGACGGAGAACTGCAGGCAAAAACGGTGATCCTTGCCACCGGTGCCAGCGCCCGGAAACTGGGACTGCCTCAGGAGGAAGCCTTGGTGGGACTGGGTGTCAGCTACTGCGCCCATTGTGACGGAATGTTTTACCGGGGAAAAACCGTTGCGGTGGTCGGCGGCGGCAATTCCGCGGCAGCCAATGCGCTGCTGCTGAGCCGTATTGCGAAAAAGGTGATCCTCATCCACCGCAGAGATACCCTCCGGGCGGAACGAATTTACCAAAGACAGTTGGAGCACGCCGCCAATGTGGAGTTTTACTGGAACAGCACCGCGGAAAAACTGTTGCACGGGGAGCGGTTGACTGGTATAATAGTCAAAAACACCCTGACAGGGGAACAGCATACCGTGGAATGCGACGGCTTGTTTGTCAGCATCGGCGCAGATCCTGCCACGGGGCTGGTCAAAGGACGGGTGGATTTGGATGAAAACGGCTATATCCTTGCCGACGAATCCACCAAGACCAACATTCCCGGTGTCTATGCCGCCGGCGATGTGCGCGCCAAGGAACTGCGGCAGATCATTACGGCTGCGGCAGACGGCGCAGTAGCGGCTTATCAGGCGGAGCATTTTATAGGAGGGGAAGTCCATGTATGATATCATTGTTATCGGCGGCGGTCCCGGCGGTTATTTGGCTGCGGAACGGGCTGCCCATGCAGGTCTTAAGACCCTTGTTTTTGAAAAACGCGCCATGGGCGGTGTCTGCCTGAATGAAGGCTGTATTCCCTCAAAAGCGCTGCTGAATTCCGCCAAAACCTATGAACACGCCTTGCACAGCGACCTTTACGGCGTGAAATGTCAGAATGTGACCATCGATCAGGAGGCAGTGATCGCCCGGAAAAACCGGGTGGTCCGCACGTTGGTCAGCGGTGTCAAGGCCAAAATGAAAGCCGGCGGCGTCACCGTGGTGATGGAACAGGCAACGATCACCGGCAAGACTGCCGATGGCTTCTCGGTGCGCGCCGGCGGACAGAACTATACCGCCAAAAAGCTGATTATTGCCACCGGCTCTTCTCCGGTAGTGCCGCCCATTCCCGGCGTTGGGGAAAATTTGAGAGAGTTTGTGCTGACCAACCGGGAAATTTTGGATCTGACCCAAATTCCCGAAAAGCTGACGGTCATCGGCGGCGGTGTCATCGGTTTGGAGATGGCGGCTTATTATGCTGCTGTTGGCGCAAAAGTGACCGTTATTGAAATGCTGGACCATATCGCCGGCGCTACTGACCGGGAAATCGGCAAGCTTCTGCAAAAGGAACTGGAAAGCAAGGGCATTACATTCCTGCTGGAACATAAGTGCTTGTCCGTTGCCCCCGGAAGTGTTACCGCGGAAACGCCCGACGGCAGACAAATCACCGTGGAGGCGGATAAGGTTCTGCTGTCTATCGGCAGAAAAGCCAATGTGGAGAATTTGGGACTGGAAACCCTTGGGGTCAATTTTGACCGTCGGGGGATCGCCACCGATCCCATGTGCCGTACCAATGTGGCAGATGTCTACGCCGTCGGCGATGTGAACGGCCATCACATGCTGGCGCACACGGCCTACCGGGAGGCAGAGGTGGCAGTAAACCACATTTTGGGCAAGCCGGATATGATGCGCTACCATGCTAACCCCTCTGTGATCTATACCCAGCCGGAGCTCGCCTCTGTGGGCAAGACCGAGGAGGAATGCCGGGAAAAGGGCGTGGAATATGAGGTTGCCAAGCTGTCCATGCGCTATTCCGGTCGTTTTGTAGCGGAAAATGAGGGCGCAGACGGTCTGTGTAAGGTTATCATCGACAAAAAACGCCGTACTGTGTTAGGCGTCCACATGCTGGGCGCATACACCGGAGAGATCATTTGGGGCGCGGCGGCGATGATCGAAATGCAGATGCGCGTTGCGGATGCTCGCCAAATCATCTTCCCCCATCCCACCGTCAGCGAGATCATTCGGGAGACCCTGTGGGAATTTCACGATTAAGGAGAATGGTATTATGATTGCCGGTTTACAAAAAATGACCCTTTTGGACTATCCGGGAAAGGTGGCCTGCACGGTGTTTTTGCAGGGCTGTAATTTCCGGTGTCCCTTTTGCCATAATAGTGACCTTTTGGGTAAGGAAGGTCCGGAGCCGATCAGCGAGGAGACCTTGCTGACCTTTTTGAAAAAGCGCGTAGGCCTTTTGGACGGCGTTTGCATCACCGGCGGTGAGCCTACCTTGCAGTCCGGGCTGAAAGATCTGATCGGCAAGATCAAAGAGCTGGGCTTTCTGGTGAAGCTGGATACCAACGGTACCCGTCCCGATGTGATGAAGGAGCTGGTGCAGGCCGGTCTTGTGGACTATGTGGCTATGGATGTAAAGAACAGTCCGGAAAACTACGGCAAGACAGCCGGTGTTCCCAATATGACCTTGGACAGAGTTGAGGAAAGCATCCGCTTTCTGCTGTCCGGTGCGGTGGACTATGAGTTCCGTACCACCGTTGCCGACGAGCTTCATGATGCAGATGACTTTGCCGCCATCGGCAAGTGGCTCCAAAGGCTGGATCCTGACCACAAGGCAAAAAATTTTTTCCTGCAGCCTTATGTGGATCGTGACAGCGTTTTGATGGCCGGATTCCATACGCCCTCTAAGGAAAAAACCCTTTCCATGGCAGCTGCCCTGACCCCGTATGTCCAGAAATTGGAAATCCGCGGAATGGACTAAACCACAATATATTGTGTTTGGTATAAAAATAAATTCCCAATATATTGATTTTTGCTCTTGACATTTGAATTTCGCCGCGGTATAATACAGGCACTGTCGCAGAATTTTATCGGGCGACAATGCCTGTATTTTTTGAAAGAGAATTAGGAGGATGAACATATGTATCGCGTAATGAAACGAGACGGCGGCACTGTGGAATTTGATGTTTCCAAGATCAGCGCTGCTATGATCAAAGCATTTGATGCCGTAAACCGGGAATACCACATCAGCATCATCAACATGCTGGCACTGCAGGTCACTTCTGACTTCAGCGCCAAGATTAAAGACGGCATCATCACCGTGGAAGACATTCAGGACAGCGTGGAAAGCGTTCTGTCTGCCGCCGGCTATGCCGATGTTGCCAAGGCCTACATCCTGTACCGTAAGCAGCGCGAGAAGATCCGCAATGTCAACTCTGCTCTGCTCAACTACAAGGATCTGGTGGATGACTATCTGAAGATCAACGACTGGCGAGTGAAGGAAAACTCCACCGTTACTTATTCCGTCGGTGGCTTGATCCTGTCTAACTCCGGTGCTATCACCGCTAACTACTGGCTGTCTGAGATCTACGACAACGAGATCGCCGAGGCGCACCGTTCCGCAGCTCTGCACCTGCATGACCTGAGCATGCTCACCGGTTACTGCGCAGGCTGGTCTCTGAAGCAGCTGATTCAGGAAGGTCTGGGCGGCGTTCCCGGCAAGATCACTTCCTCTCCTGCAGGCCACCTCTCCACACTGTGTAACCAGATGGTCAACTTCCTGGGCATTATGCAGAACGAGTGGGCAGGCGCACAGGCCTTCTCCTCCTTCGATACCTACCT
>JAZKXW010000027.1:0-2277 GCA_045611825.1 Faecousia sp. | reverse complement strand
TGTGGCAATCCGTTCTCTTAATGGACAATTGACAATGGACAATCCATTTCGTAGGGGCGCATCACGATGCGCCCGTCGGGCGTGCAATGCACGCCCCTACATATCCTAACGCACAATCCCAAATCCTCTTGTAGGGGCGCATCACGATGCGCCCGTCGGGCGATTCATGAATCGCCCCTACACCCGAAGGGTGTCATTGCGAAGGCGGCTTCGCCGCCTGTGGCAATCTAACGCACCATTGTATTGGGAGGTTCTCATGCAGGTCTATCACATCAGCGGCGCAGGCAATGATTTTGCCGTCATCGATATTCGGGGCAAAGCCCCGGATCTGTCTGCCCTTGCCCTGCGCCTTTGCTCCATAACCGGCGCTGACGGTCTGATGGCGCTGGACACATCCCAAACTGCAGACTTTCGCCTGCACTTTTATAACGCCGACGGTCACCGGGGCGAAATGTGCGGCAACGGCGCCCGGTGCATCTGCCGCTTTGCCAATGAAAAAGGCATTGCCGGAAACACCATGACGGTGCAGACCGACGCAGGCCGCATCTACGCTACCCGGCTGACAGGCTCGGACTACCGCATCCGGCTCAACGACCCCTCAGTGGCGGATCTGCATCGCACCGATACCGCCGCCTATGTGGAGCTGGGGGATCCGGGCATTCCCCATGCGGTTCGCGAGCTGCCGGCCCTATCCTACGGTGACAAGGAAGTCCTTCTTTCCGAAGCGTTATACCTGCGCCATCACACCGCATTTCCCAAAGGTGTCAATGTAAATTTCTTTGCCATGACCGGCCCGGATACCGCCAAGGTTTTGACTTATGAGCGGTATGTGGAGGATTACACCCTTGCCTGCGGCACAGGCTGCAGCAGCATTGCGGTGGTTTTGCAGAAGCTGGGCCGCCTGCCGGGCAGCCGCCTTACCTGCCAATGCCCCGGCGGTGTTCTCACTGTGGATCTGACCGGCGGCATTTACTTGGAAGGTCCTACGGAGATCCTGAATATTTTCGACCATCCCTAAAAAAGCTATTCCTCGTTGACATTTGACAAACGCAGAGATATAATGAATGCGGCAACCCCAAATAGAATAGGAGGAAATCCATAATGAAAAAGCTCATTGCACTGCTCTTAGTTTTGGCCTTAGTCCTCTCCTTTGCCACCGTTTTCACCGCCTGCGGCGACGATACCAACTATTCCGCCCAAGACGATGACGATGATGACGACGATGACGACAAGAAGGATCCTTCCGATCCCTCTGACCCTTCCGATCCCTCTGACCCTTCCGACCCCTCTGACCCTTCCGACCCCACCGATCCCTCTGATCCTTCCGACCCCACCGATCCCTCTACCCCCGATGATCCCACTGTGCCTGACGAAAACGACGAAGATGCCGCCAAGGCAGCTGTCGCAGCGCTGGTCTACGCCCAGTTCGGCCAAAGCACTGACATTTCCGCTCTGGCACCCAATGAGGTATGGCAGTTCTACGCAAGCAACTACGATACCACCAAGGAAGCCATGATCGGCAAGTACCCCGAGTACGCCGCACAGTTTGTGAACAACGGCATCGGCATCACAGTCGGTCTGGAGTCCATTGACGCATGCCCTGCTGAAACGCTGGCAGAGATCATCAGCGAATGCTCTGAATATTATTCGTGGAGCATTCCTGCAGATGCCAAGGCATACTACATGATTATCAACATGAACATTTCCTACGAAGGTGAAACGATGATCCAGCCTGCGGTTGCCGTTACTGTGAAGGTCGGCAACACATGGTATGTGATGGATCCTGACTCCTGTCTCCCCTCCTGCCAGTACATCCTGTTGGATCTGGCATCCCTTGCCAATCCCGAAATGGGCGGTTGGGGCTAAGTTGAATACGAAGCTACATACAAAAAGGAACGGTCTTATGACCGTTCCTTTTTTTGCCGGAAGCCCGGCAGGCAATGGACAATGGACAATTGACAATTGACAATTGACAATCCATTTCGTAGGGGGGAGCGATGGGAGCGCCGCCGGTGGCGGATGAAGCGACCTGAGCGAGTGGCAGCGGTCGATAAAATCGAGGATAAGCGTAAGCCCGAAGATTTTATCGGGCACCGCAACAGGAGATCATTGATCGCCCGAAACACCCCAACGGGGTGTCATCCTGAGCAAGCGAAGCGCGTCGAAGGATCTTCTGGCCTTTCCCTTGCCGTAACAGAAAAGATTCTTCGACTCCGCAACCAAAGGTTGCTCCGCTCAGAATGACACTTTTTTCAATCTGTCGCGCAGCGACACCGC
>JAZKXW010000026.1:0-3387 GCA_045611825.1 Faecousia sp. | reverse complement strand
AAAACCGTACCCGACGCCACCATTGTGAAGATCTGCAACCGGAATATCAATCAGGCAAAACTCCGGGCAGAAGAATTTGGCGTAACGGATTGCTGCAGTGACTATCACGAGATTCTGAATGACCCAAGTATTGATGCGGTCATCGTAGCCACGCCTGTTTTCAGCCACAGCTCTATCGTAAAAGAGGCGCTGCTCAGCGGCAAACACGTTCTGTGCGAAAAGCCACCCACACTTACCTGGCAGGAAGCAGCTGAAAACGATGCTCTGGCTAAAAAAACGGGCAAACTCTTAATGTATGCCTTTGTTACCCGTTTTCGTGCGGAGAACAAATTCCTTAAAACCGCTGTAGATGCCGGCAAATTGGGCGACATCTACTATGCGGAATTACTCTATTCCAGCCTTTGCAACAATATCGAAGGTTGGTTCCGGGACAAAGAACGCGCCGGTGGCGGTGCGTTGATCGACGGAGCGATCCACCAGTTGGATCTGCTTCTGTACTTAATGGGTTATCCCAAAGTAAAGAGCGTCCGTGGCTTTACCACATATGTAAACAGCGATCTGCCTGACCGCATCAAAGGTCTTAAAACCGGCTATCGGGCCGCCAATGCAGAAACGCTCCCCCGAACAATTGAGAGTTTTGCCTCCGGTTATGTTACTTTTGAAGGCGGTAAACACCTGTTCGTCAAAGCGGCGCACCTTGCTAACACGGCAGAACCCGGTGTCAAATACGAATTGCTTGGTGACAAGGGCGGTATCACTGTGGGAAAGGATGGGCTGAGACTTGTGACCATCGATGAGACCGGCTATTTTCTGGAATCCAAGCCGGTAATCACCGATGATACTTACATTTTCCAACTGCAGCTGCAACACTTTGTTGATGCCTGCGCCGGGAAAGTTCCCTGCCTCTGTACCGCCGAACAAGGAACGCAGATCATGCAGGTCATCCATGCTATTTACGAATCTGCCGAAACAGGAAAAGAGATCCTCTTCAACTGACAGGATTGCCGCACTTTCTTTTGAAAGTGCGGCTTTTTATGCGTTATTGCCTATAAAACCCTTTTATTTTTCCGAGAAATGTGATATAGTAAGAACATTCTTGGAAAAAGGAGAGTCTTATGAGACGCTGGATTGCATTAAGTATTGTGATGTGCACTCTGCTCACCGGCATGACCACCGGTGTTGTCCGGTCCTTTGTAACGGAAATTTCCGCAAACGCCCGGGATCACAGCAGCCTTTCCTCCTCCCAATCCCCAACGCAGCCGGCGCAGACCGATCCCACAGAAGCTTCCGCAGATCCGTCTGTTCCTGAAGAAACGGTCCCCGATCCCACCGTGCCGGAGGAAACCAAGCCTGAAGAAACCGTACCGGAAACCATTCCTCCTGTAGAGCCGCCTGTAGAACCCGCTCCCGAGGAAGGTCCTGCGGAATATGTACTTACCGCCCGTTACGCCTTTGTGTATGACTGCACGGGCGAGACCTATCTCTACACCCACGGCGATCAGGAGACTCCCATTCCCATGGCCAGCGTTACCAAGCTGTTTACCGCCTATGTTGCCCTGCAGCACACAACCGAGGATGCGCAGATCTGCGTGGGATCGGAACTGGAGCTGCTGGACCCCGACTCCTCTTTGGCAGGTTTTCAGGAGGGGCAGCTTTTGACCGTATCCGACTGTCTGTACGGTATGCTGCTCCCCAGCGGCAACGATGCCGCCTATGTAATGGCAGCCTTTGTCGGTCGCCTGCTGTTGGATGATCCAGAAGCCTCTGCCGAAGCTTCCGTAGCAGCCTTTATGATGGAAGTGAATTGGTATGCGGAGACCTTTGGATTGTATAACTCCCATTTTGTCACCCCTGACGGTATCGATGCCGAGGGACACCACGCCTCTTGCGCAGATCTTCTGCAAATTGCGCGGATCGTACTGGACCACCCCATTCTCAGCCGTTATGTGGCTACACCGGCAATAACCGTCACCCTTATCAGCGGAGAAACCCTCACCTGGCGCAACACCAATTATTTCCTCCGCAGCAGTTCTTTCTACTATGTGCCCAATGTCATCGGATTAAAGACCGGCACCACCGATGATGCCGGCTGCTGCCTGATCTCCGCATTTCAAGAGGACGACCGGCTGCTGATCATCGGCGTATTCGGCACGCCTTACGACTGCGCCCGTTATGACGATACTTTATATTTGTACAGGAATGTGCAGTAAACTCCTCCGAAAGGAAGCCCCGGTATGAAGCGTTCCACAATTTTGGTGATCCTTGCCTCCCTTTTGCTGCTTTTGGCGATTGCGCTGCTTGCCGACCAGTTCAGCCAACAGCCAACGGTTTCCCGGCCGGAGATCACCGGCACCACGCCAGACAGCACCGCCCCTACCTCCGGTCCCACCGATCCGTCCGATCCTGCCCCATCTGATCCAACTGACCCTACCGATCCCACCGAGGATTCCCAACCGTCGGATGATCCCGATCCTCCCGGACCCTACATTCCCGCGCCCATTCCGGACCGGGATGCGGAAGCCGCTATCCCCGGCTTGACCGCCAAGCAGGCGCTGGTATACGATGTGTCTGAAAACCAATATCTGTATGTTTACGGCAATAAAAACCAGCGGATCCGTCCTGCCAGCCTGACCAAGCTCTTCTCTTCCTATATTGTCCTGCAATATTTGGATGAAAACGAGGTCATTGAGACAGGCCGGGAGATCTTAGATCTGCACCCGGACTTTTCCAAGGCCGGTTTGCAGGTAGGCGATACCATGACCGTGTATTACTACATTCAAGCCATGCTGCTGCCCAGCGGCAACGATGCGGCTTATGTGATGGCTGTGAATGTAGGCCGACGGCTGCTGGATGATCCTGACGCATCGATTCAGGCGGCAAAAGCTGCCTTCGTTTCGGAGATGAACCGGCAGGCGCAGGTCTTAGGCATGACCGGCAGTCACTTTGCCAACCCCTTTGGCGTTGACGATCCCGACCATTATACCACCGCCGCCGATATGCTGACCATTGCCCGGGTCGTGATGGAAAACCCTGTGATCCGCACCCACGCCGCCACCGCCCGCGCCACGCTGCGAACCTTGAACGGCAATGTGTATGAGTTAGAAAACAGCAACAAGCTGATCCATCCCGATTCCGGATACTATCACCCCAACAACATCGGTCTGAAAACCGGCCGCACCACCATGGCAGGCAGCTGCCTGATCGGTCTGTTCCAAAAGGACGACGGCAGCTACATCATCACCTGTGTATTTGGCTGCCCCGGGTATTATGACCGCTACACCGATTCCAGTTTGCTGTTTGATACTTTCGGTAAATAAAAAATCTCGGGTTCCCACCGGGAACCGGGGTTTTGTGTTTGGTTAATTGTTTTCTTTCATTTTCTTCCTC
>JAZKXW010000025.1:0-4142 GCA_045611825.1 Faecousia sp. | reverse complement strand
ATTATAATCAAAACAGAAAGAAAATCAACATCGTGATTATGAAATATTACTATGTTTTTGTGGTTGATTTTCGATAAAAAGAAAGGAAGAAAAGCATGAAAAAAGCAAAAAAAGTCAAAGACCTGCGCTTTAAGGACTACTTTGGCACTACTACCATGGCTCTGTGCGAAGGCATCACGGCTGCACTGATGACCTCCTGGTTCATGGTGTATCTGACCGACTACGCCGGTCTGGGCGCATGGGGTGCATCCCTGGGCGCTGGCCTGCTGATGTTCGGCCGTCTGTTTGACGCCGTCAACGACCCCATCGAGGCATGGATCATGGACCGTGCAAAGGTTGGTAAGTACGGCAAGTACAAGCCCTTCATTTTCCTGAGCATCCTGATGATGGCAGTTGGCGTAGGCGCCCTGTTCTTCATCCCCGCAGGTATTACCTCCAGCCCCGTGGCAGTTGCCGTTTGGGTCATCGTGGGTTACCTGCTGTATGACATCGGCTACTCCTTCTTCGCACCCAACCTGATCTACCGCACTCTGACTACCGATCAGGTCTCCCGCTCCAAGCTGATCATTGGACCCAGAATGATCGGTATGCTGACCGGTATGGTCACCGGCAGCCTGATCTCCATCGTTCAGGGTGTCAATGCCAACTTCAACAACATGCACACCGCTTTCGGCGTGACTGTTCTGATCATGGTTGGTATCTGCGGTCTGATTTCTGTTTTCGGCACTTCCCTGATCAAGGAAAAGTACCATGCAGAAGAGGAAAACAAGGACGAGCAGATCAAAATCGGCGATATTTTCCGCGTTCTGAAGCATAACAAGGCTCTGGGCAACATGACCCTGTCTGTGGTGTTCTCCGGCTTTATCTGGACCTTCCTGTTTGCTACCATGCTGTACTACGTCAAGTGGGCATACTGTGCTGACCTGACTACCGGCGCTGTGGACGCTGCCACCTACGGCACCCTGTCCCTGATCGGTTCCATGATGATGTTCCTGCCTCTGATCATTGGCACCATCATTGCAACTCCCCTGATGAGAGCCTGCAAGTCTGCCATGAAGCTGCACCGCCTGCTGATGATGGTAGAGGGCGCAGTTGGCCTGTTGCTGTTCGTCCTGCACATTGTTGGCATTCTGCCCAATGTTCCCATGCTGTTCTTTGCTCTGCTGGCCATTACCGCAACCTGCATCGGCATCGATTACATCCCCCAGGAGACCATCAACCTGGAGTGCATGGACTACGAAGTCTATGTCACCGGTAAGGACCGTTCCGCTCTGTGTAATGCAGTCAATAAGTTCGTCAACAAGCTGCAGGCAGCTTTTGCTTCCGGCATCGTTGGTATCGTACTGACCGCCATCGGCTACCAGGTGGACTCCGCAACCGATACTTATCTGGGCGAACTGTCCGCAATTCCCAACCTGCTGACCTGGTTCATCGTGATTATGGGCCTGATCCCCGGCATCCTGGGCGTAATCGCATGGGTGATCCTGGGCAAGTATCCCATCAACGATGAGATCCGTGCCAAGATGAAGGAACTGATCGGCAAGAAATAATTTACTCTTTCTTCTTTCTTAACAAACCCCACGCGCAGTAAGGGCGGCGGCTTTGGCCGTCGCCCTTCATGCATTTTTATAAGTTTTTCGACAGTTACGAGGGATCTGTATTCTAACTTTCGTTCCGTTCTGATTTGGTGATTGCTTTCTTTTTTGTATTTCGCATAATGAGAAGAGAACAAAAGCTGGAGGAATTGTGATGGAAAAGGTATTTATGATCGGTGCGGCTACGGCTGCCCACCAGGTAGAAGGTAACAACATCCATAGTGATTTTTGGTGCATGGAGCATCTGAAGCACAGCGATTTTGTGGAACCCAGCGGTGACGCAGTGGATCACTATAACCGCTATGAAGAGGATATTAAACTCTTGGCAGATGCAGGTTGCAATGCCTACCGCTTCAGTATCGAGTGGGCGAGAATTGAGCCCCAGGAAGGGATGCTCTGCAAGAAAGAGATCGAGCATTACCGCAAGGTACTGCTGTGCTGCCACGAAAATGGCGTGACACCCATCGTAACTTTACAGCATTTTTCCAGCCCCGCCTGGCTGATTTCCAAAGGCGGTTGGGGTAAGCCTTACGTTGTGAATGCATTTGCCCGGTATGCAAAAAAGATCGCTGAAGAGCTGGGTGAGCTGACTCCCTACATCTGTACCATCAACGAGGCAAACATGGGCCTGCAGCTGCACAAGATCTCTGCCGATATGATGAAGGCCAGCAAGCGTAAGGAAGGCGGTGTGCAGGTTGGCCAGAATATGGATCTGGATATCAAGGCCATTATACTGGGTATGTTTGAAAAGGGGAAGGCCTTCCGGTGCAGCCCCTTTGGAGTCAATACCTTCCTGATGCCCAGAGATGAGAAAAAAGAAGCCTTCGTAATGGCTGCCCATCAAGCAGCAGTCAAAGCAATCAAAGAGGTCAATCCCAGTATTAAGGTCGGTTTGACTTTGAGCTTGTTTGACTATCAGGCCGCACCCGGCGGTGAAGCAGAAACCGCCAAGCTGTGGCATGAGGACTTTGGTTGGTATTTGCCCTTTATCAAAGACAATGATTTCCTGGGTGTGCAGAATTATTCCCGGAAGATCGTGGACGAAAACGGTGCAAGAGAACCGGCAGAAGATGCACCGGTGACCCAGATGGGTTATGAAGATTACCCTGCCGCCATTGGCCATGTACTGCGCAAGGTGGCAAAGGAATTCCCTGGTGAATTGGTGGTCACCGAAAACGGCATCGGAACGGACAATGACGCACGCCGTTGTGAATTTATCAAAGAAGCCTTTGCAGGCGTCATGGCCGCAAAGGAAGACGGCGTTCCCGTAACCGGTTACCTGCACTGGAGCTTGCTGGATAATTTTGAGTGGCAGGCTGGTTACGTCAAGACCTTCGGCCTTATCGCCGTGGATAGAACCACACAAACCCGCTACCCCAAGGAAAGCCTTGCTGTCCTGGGTGCGCTGAACAGAAAGGGTGAATAATCATGGCAACAAGACCTGCGGATGTAGATACCAAGCAATCTGTGAAGGATATCTTCTTTACATCCAACCGGTATAAATTGGACGACCGGTTCGTAATTCGCGATGGAAAAAAGCATCCCTTTGCGATTTTGGTGCCCGGCGGCGGCTATTCTTTGGTGTGCAGCTTCATTGAGGGTGTTCCCATCGCCCGAAAGCTGAACCAGCAGGGCATTTCCGCCTTTATCGTGTACTACCGGGTCAAAAAGAAAGCTGCTTTCCCGGCACCTATGGATGACCTTGCCACTGCGGTGAAGGAAATCTTCTCTAAGGCAAAGGAATACAACCTGGATACGGAAAACTATTCCGTTTGGGGTGCTTCTGCCGGCGGCCACCTGACGGCCTCCTTTGGCACGGAGCATATGGGCTATGTCAAGTATCAGCTGCCCAAGCCGGGTGCGCTGGTGCTGGTCTATCCCGTGATCTCCATGGATCCGGCAAAGACCCACATGGGCTCCCACGATAACCTGGTGGGCAAAACGGCTGACAAGGAACTGGAAACCCTGACCAGCGTGGAAAAGCATGTGACCATAAACTACCCCAGAACCTTTATTTGGTGCAGTGATGACGATGATGTGGTGAATCCGGACAACACCCGGGATATGGTGGCGGCATTGGAATGTGCCGGTGTGCCGGTGGAAAGCCGAATCTATCACGGCGTTGCCCATGGTGCCGGTCCTGCTACGGGCACTGTGGCGGAAAACTGGATGAACGAAGCAATCGAATTTTGGATGAAAAAATAAGGAGAATGGATATGAAAAAGATTTGTTTTAATACCGGTTGGACTTGCAATGGTACGGCTGTGCGGCTTCCCCACGATCCACAGTTTTTGGAAAAAAGAGGCCCCAAGACCCCTGACGGTGGTCATGGCTATTTCCCCGGCGGCGTTTATACTTACGAAAAGATCTTTACCGCTCCTGCTGAGTGGGAAGGTAAGAAAGTAATCGTCGAATTCGAAGGCGTTTATAAGAATAGCACCGTTTCCCTCAACGGCAATGTGATCGGCGGCCACAAGTATGGCTACACCAATTTTACTGTGGAACTGACCGGTCTGAACTACGGTGCAGAGAACACCCTGACCGTGG
>JAZKXW010000024.1:0-3104 GCA_045611825.1 Faecousia sp. | reverse complement strand
GCATCGTATGCCTTTCGGGCCGCCTCGATGGCATCCTTGGAGGAATGATCGATGGTATCGCCAATGGCAAGGATCAATGCATCCACATTTGCCGCAGCTTCCTTCTGAAGCGGAACCAAGGCTTTATTCGCCGCATTCAGGGTGGTAAAATCAATACGCCCACGCTCATCCAAATACAGCCAGTTCCAAAGTGTCATCGCCTCAGTAATGACCGCTTCGTCCTCCAGCGTGACCTCGCCGATACCGGCGATGAGCTTTTTCAGGTATTCGATCTTCTCGTCACGGAATTTCCGGATCACTGCCTCCGCCGCCGTCAAGCGGTCAATGTTGACCTTGGACTTTTGGATAAAGGACAAGGCATTATAGGCTTCCCGGACAGCAACAATCTGCGCTTCTTTTTCCAGAGTGATCTCGCCCAGAGATGCCAGTCCGTCTACCAGCTTCTGAACAGCTGCCGCCTTTTCAGTATCCTCGATAGCCTGGGCGGCTTTTCTTGCAGCTACCAAAACGGAATAGTTCTTTACATACTTCTGTTCCTTGATAGGCAGAGCGTTGTAGGCTGCCTGCAAGCTATCAATGAGAGGCTTGGAATCTTTGGTGACGGTGCCGATGGCATCGATCCTGGCTTCCAGCAGGTCGGTCTCTGCAATCTGTAGAATATCATAGCACTGCACCAGCGCCTTATGCTTCATAGGCAGTGCATCATAGGCTTGACGGGCAGCAAGCACTGCTGCTTCGTTTGCCATGGTGACCTTGCCAATGGCCTTAATCATAGCATCCACCTTTTCAGCGGACTGCCAATCTTCCTCGGTAACGTCCAACGGATACATTCTCACATCCGCCGCATTGATGGAATAGTAGATATTTCCATCCTCTGCGATAACAAAGGATCTGGGCGTCTCACAGTTCAAACGGCTGTGGTCAGCGAAGTTATTCAGATTGACCTTATGGAAGCCGCCATAGTTACCCATTGCCACATACAGATAGCCGTTTTTAAATCGGATCTCGTCAGCCGAGGCGTAGCGGCCGTTACTGCTGGGGAAATCTGTCAGGGTATAAGACAGCACTTCCTGCACATCGAACTTGCGGGTATCCTTGTTGAAGGTGAAGCAGAACAAGGTCTCGGAAACCATCGCCCAAACTCTGCCGTTGGTGTCATAATCCGGGTCTACTGCGAGGGCATCAATATAAGGAACCTGCGTGGGCAGGCCGGAGAAGTAATCTCTGGGATCCAACTCGCCCACCTTTTTACGGGTAATGGGGTCATACACAAAGATCTTGGCGGAAATGGTATCGTTTTTCGGGCCGTCTGTACCGGTACCGCCGCTGTAAGAGGTGGTGCCAAAGACCAATCCGCCTGCATAATCCAATCCGCTAACGGAGCAACCCTCTACAATATTGCGTTCGACTTTATATTCCAGCGTTTCCAGGTCGATCATGACCAAACATCCGTCATAAGTATCGGTACGGGGCATGGTGCCTGCAAAGAGTTTGCCATCACCGATTGCCAAGGCATGGATACGGTTTTGCTCATAAATGTCGTTATTCAAACTGAGCAAAACAACGTTTCGCTTTTCATCATTGGGGTTGATACGGACAATAGCACCGTTATTGTAGTTACCGGTATACAGGACACCGTCGTGCCAAAGCATTACATCCGTCTGAGAACCGGTAGCCTCAAAGACACGGGTGATCTCACCGGTTTCGATACTGAGCGCGGTACAATTGACGGTATTAAATGCACCCAAGTAGATTTCGTTGGCACCTTCCGGACCAATCGTCAAGTTCGTTACATTCATTCCGGAACCGTCCAGATCCTCGTCGATCATTTCGTTGAAATAGCCGACACGCTTTGTTTCAATGTTGTACAGAACGATGGCACCACCGGTGTGGGTGACGATGGTTTCACCGGGATACAAAGGATCATCCAATGTGACAAAGCAATGGTCGCCGGCACGGAGCGGATAGTTGGAGGTCTCCATTTTCATATTCGTAACGGTATCTGTTACAGAATCATATTCGCACAGACCCACGCCACCGGAAACCACAAAATAGGTCTTTCCGTCTCGCTCCGGGGTGCCGCAATAGTAAATTGGTTTCCAAAAACCCTCGTATTGTGGTTTCAGCTCCATAGTGTTGATGTCGATGGCGATAAACTCTTCCATCGCACTGCCGCCAACGAACATAGTATTGCCGGCGATGCTGGTACCGCGCACGCAAACTTCATCCTGGCCCACCTGTTCGGTGATATCCACACGATCCACCAATTTTTCGGTGGTGATGTCGATCTTCAGCATTTCCGTTGTGCGAACACCGTCGCCATTACGGTCACCGGTGATGCCAATATACAGGTAGTTATCCCGAATGATGACACCGCAGGAATAACCAGCATCTTCGCTGAACTCGCCCAAATTGGTAAACTCGTCAGTAGCGGGGTTATACTTTACCACAGAACCGACGGAATAGGAACCAAGGTACAGCATACCATTATCCGCTGCAGTAATGGAGAAGCCACCGTAGCAACCGGGGATCTCCACGCCCATGTTTCGGGTTGTGAAGCTCACCTCGGTAACCGGGTCATAGCGGAAAATAACACCCTTATCGCCGACCATCCAGATATTGCCGTCTTTATCGATAGTAATACCACGGCAGACAGAGAAAGGTGTGTTGACCGATCCCACTCTCACCATATCATCCAGATTGTAGATGACCATTCGCTTGCCTTCTACCGGCACAAAGAAGTAGTTTAAACCATTGACTATCGCTGTGGCGCTGTACTGAGTGGTTTCGTAGGTCTTGACGGGTTCGGAGCTAACAATAATGGAGTTGATCTTACGTTTTGCAGTTTCTCCCTCTTCCACATGATTGCCCTCAGTAGCAATAACCTGAGAGATATACATATAAGCAAAGTTAGAGAAAGGAGAGTTATCGTAAGCTTCAAATACAATAATAAACTCGTCTTCGCCGGTAAAGTCCCAAGTACCCAGCGTAACAGTAAGACCATCTGTGGTGCCGGCTACGCCGGTATCATTGTAGAAAGCGACTTTCTTGATGCGGTTGCTGTGGTCCATAGCAAAGGCCACATCCTCGGTATCACCGGGCAG
>JAZKXW010000023.1:0-43252 GCA_045611825.1 Faecousia sp. | reverse complement strand
TCTTCCTAAGACCGCTTGGGCCTCCGACTTCTGACGATGTGGGCAGTGTTGTTGGGGTAGCCTTCGATATCATAGTGGTGATAGACCTTGATTCCCAGACCCTCAAGACGGGACTGGAAGGCCTTGGCCAGGTTCTGACCGTGGAAACGGGTGAGAACGACGCTGGACACGTACAGACCAAAACCCCGGAAAATGTCGATCAGACGGATCACATCCCGGTCGTAGGTGATGCCCAAGTCGCCACGGATCTTATTCTTCTCGATATCTGCCGCGTTGCTGGCAATGATCATTTCCACCTGATCCTTCAGCTGCAGCAGCATCTGCAGCTTGGAGTCCGGCTGGGAGCCGGGCAGCACCCGAGCCGCATGATAATCGTCATACAGCTTGCCGCCAAACTCCAAATACAACTTGCCGCCAAATTGCTCGATGCGGCTGCGGATATGCGCAGACTGGCTTTGAATATACAATTCATTATCAAATGCGATCTTTGCCATACTGCTTCCCTCCTATGCGTTACACTTTTCTTATTGTATAAGAAATGCGGAAAAATAGCAAGTCATTTTCGCCACTTTTCGTCAGGGATTTTTCGTTGACAGGCACACCGGTGTGTGCTACCATTTGTATATATTATAATAAGGAGTGGACGCTGTGAACCCCTTTTCCCGTACCGAGCTACTGTTAGGCGGTGAAGCTATGGCAAAACTGAAGAATGCAAAGGTCGCCGTATTCGGCTTGGGCGGCGTAGGCGGTTATGTGGCAGAAGCCCTTGCCCGAAGCGGCATCGGATCTTTGGAGCTGATCGATCACGATACCATTAGTATCACCAATATCAATCGGCAAATTCTCGCCACCTACAGCACCATAGGGCAAAGCAAGGCCGAAGCCGCAAAAGCCAGAGTGCTGGATATTAACCCTGAGATTCAGGTAACGGCAAAAGCTGTTTTTTACGGGCCGGACACTGCCGGGGATTTTGACTTTTCCCAATATGACTATGTTGTGGACGCCATCGACACCGTCACCGGTAAGCTGGCGTTGGTCACCGCTGCCCAAGCAGCCGGCACGCCCATCCTCAGCTGCATGGGAACCGGCAACAAATTAGACCCCTCCAAATTCCAAATTGCAGACATTACCAAAACCTCTGTCTGTCCTTTGGCGCGGATCATGCGCAAAGAGTGCGCCAAGCGTGGTATCCGACACCTGAAGGTTCTGTTTTCCACAGAAGATCCTCTGCCCTCCTGCCCCGATCCCGGCGAAGAACTGCCGGAAGGTCGCCGCTCGCTTCCCGGAAGCATAGCCTTCGTTCCCTCGGTGGCGGGCTTGATGATTGCAGGAGAGGTCATTAAAGATCTGATATAAAAACACCTCGGCAGTCCCAAAACTGCCGAGGTGTTTTCTTGTGCTTAAACAAACCGCTTGTAGGCTGTCAGGATTCGCTTTGCGCAGGTCTCCAGATCACCGCGGGTCAGGCTGCCGTCCTGCAACGCCTGATACAGTTCCTCGGGATAGCCGATCTCCATCTTCATATCGTTGCCGGCCTTCACCTCTGCTACCGGATCATTCTTAATGCCCCAGTCGGTGGTGATCATGCCCTTGTAGCCCCACTCACCGCGCAGAATACCGGCGATCAAATCGCTGGATTCGCTGGTGTGGATGCCGTTGAGCAGGTTGTAAGAGGTCATCAGGGTATAGGGATCCGCCTCTTTTACGCAGATCTCAAAGCCCTTCAGATAGATCTCACGCATCGCTCTTTGCGAAACACGGGAATCGTTGACCTGCCGGTACAGCTCCCGGTTGTTACAGGCAAAGTGCTTGATACAGGCCGCAACACCGCTGCTCTGAATACCCCGAACCTTGGCCGCTGCCATCTTACCGGAAATGTAAGGATCTTCGGAGAAATACTCAAAGTTTCTTCCGCACAGAGGCGTCCGGTGAATATTCAACGCCGGTGTCAGCCAAACCATCAGTTCGTTCTCTTTCACCTCTGCGCCGCCGGCTGCACCGATGCTTTCCAACAGCTCCGGGTCCCATGTAGAGGCTAACAGCGTAGCACAAGGCCATGCGGTTGTGGGTCTTTCCCACTTCTTATCGATTCGCAGACCGGCAGGGCCATCAGCGGTAGGAACCGGCGGCACACCCAGCCGTTCCAAGCCGGAGAAGCAAAATGTATTGGACACGCCCACATCCGGAGAAGAGCTCATAAACTCGCACAGTTCCTCATCGGTAAACTGGGCAATAAAATCATCCACAGAGATCTCCGTACCCACCTTATCAAACAGAACCGTTTTCGCAGGCGCTTTTCCGCCCAAAGCGGGATGCGCATCAAACCGCTTCACCGCCTCGCCCACAGGCAGTTCTTCGTAGCTGCCGTCAGCCAGCATTCTCTTGGGAAGCTGCACCGGCACACACAGCTCGGAACACTGCTGCACCACAGTATCTTTATCTACGGTGTATGTAAACTCCGCCTGCGCAGTATCTCGGACGGAAGTGCCGATATGGAAGAGATACTCTCCCTTTTCCAACACATAAGCAGCCTTTTGGATCTTACCCAGATCGTCAAAGCTTGCCAAATCGGAAGCTTTCCATGTAAGGGTCAGCAGCTGGCTTTCACCGGGCGCCAGCAGCTTTGTTTTTTGGAACGCGCACAAAGACTTGGCAGGCTTACCCAGCTTGCCCTGAGGCGCGGCAACATAGACCTGCACCACTTCCTTACCGGCAACTTTGCCGGTGTTGGTGACGGAAACCTTGGCGGTGATCACGCCGGAATCCTCGGAAACACCCACCGTACGCAGTTCAAATGTTGTGTAGGACAGACCGTAGCCGAAAGGATATACCACCTTTTCCGCCGCACCGGGAATTGTTTCAAAATAACGGTAGCCTACATAAATATCTTCTATGTATTCTACATAGTAATCGTCGTCATCGAAATGGTCGGCGCTGGGATAATCCATAAGGCTGCCGGCGAAGGTGGTTGCCAACTTGCCGGAGGGATTCACCTCTCCGCACAGCACATCTGCAATGGCCAAACCGCCCTCCATGCCTGCCTGCCACGCCAACAGGACCGCGCCGATCCGGGGATCTTCCTGCAGACGCTTAGTTTCAATGACGCCGCCCACATTCAGCACGACCACGCAGCGATCAAAGGCAGCGCTGACACGATCCAGCAGCGCATTTTCCCCATCGGTCAGGCAGAAGTCGCCCTTCCGGCCGTCCCGATCGTAGCCTTCGCCGGAGATACGGGTCAAGACCACCACGGCGGTATCGGTAAATTCCTCAGCGGCATGAAACAGTACATCCGGAACTTCCGGCTCCTGCACAAACACATCACGCAGAAGATCCCTGACCTTTCTTGCCCGGAGCATAGCATCCGGCAATTGCCAGCCGCTGCCCAGCTTGCGCATTTCCGCAAACTTCGCCTCTACCCGTTCCTGCTCCTGCTCTACCCATTCGGTATAGAATTTTTCCAAGCCGGGAGCCAGGCGGATGCCCTCTTTTTGACGGAAGCCCTCGTAAACATTGCGCACATACGCGCAGTTCACATCACCGCTGCCGGTACCGCCTTTGATATAGTTGACGGAAGCCTGACCAAACAACGCAATGCTACTGTTGGGATTCAAAGGCAAGGTCTTATTTTCGTTTTTCAAAAGCACCATGCCCTCGGTGGCGGCACGGCGAGAAAGTTCAATATGGGTTTGACATCCTGTCAGCATAACAGCACTTCCTTTTCTTGTTATAATCCGTAGCGATTATACATTACAAAACGCCCTGCGTCAACAGGTAACTAATCACCCCCGGCAAGACCTCAGGGTCTTGCCGGGGGCTTAGATATTTGCAAATTACTCGGTGTCAGCAGCTGCTTCTTCCGCCGTTTCCTCTGCAGATGCAGTTGCTTTCTTCTTTTTCAGCAGCAGAACCACTGCGGCAGTTGCCGCCAGCACCACCACACAGACCGACGCAATGATAATAATCGTCGCAGGGCTCATGCCCAACTCAGCATAGATTGCCTCTGCCTCTGTCAGAACCAACAGATTCTTCACATGTTCTTTAGCACCCTCTGTCAGCGCATCATAGGCCTTCCGGGCAGCCTCAATGGCCTCCTTAGAATCGTGGGTAATCGTATCGCCGATCTGCTCAATCAACGCATCCACTGCGGCCGCAGCCTCTTTTTGCAGTTGTTTCAACTGCTTGTTGGCTGCCGACAAAGCGGTCATATCGATCCCCTCACGCTCGTACATATCCAGCCAGTTCCAGATCTCCATAGCCTCAACGATAGCAGCTTCATCTTCCAGCGTCACTTCGCCGATACCGGCAATCAGTTTCTTCAGAAGCTCTATCTTTTCCTTGCGAAGTACCTGAATCTTTTCCTCCGCAGTCAGCAGCAGCTGAGGATTCACCAGATTCCGCTGCAAGAAGTTCAGCGCATCATAAGCTGCGCGCAGCTCCTTAATTGCCGCTTCATCCTCTATCGTGATCTCACCCAGCGTGGGGATCTTCTGATCGATCATGGTCTGTACCTTAGCGGCTTCTCTCTGATTAACCAGCTCCTGCAGTGCAATATAGGCAGCATTCAGTTCCAAATAATTTTTTACATAGGACTGTTCCTTTACAGGCATTGCCTCATAAGCTGCCATCAAACCGTTAATCAGCTTTTCCGAAGCCAATGTGACTGTGCCGATAGAAGCAATCTTGCACTCCAGAAGCTCTGTTTCTGCCATCAGCAGCAGGCTGTAATTCTGAATCAGCGCCCTGTGCTTCAAAGAAAGGGCGTCGTACGCCTTCCGTGCTGCGGTAACTGCCGCCTCACTTTGCAGTGTCACGGTCTTGTCGATAGCAAGGATCTTAGCATCCACCGCCTCAGCCGTAACCCAATCCTCCTCCGTTACCCCCAACGGATACATTTTCAGTTCCGCGTGGTTCAGAGAGTAATACAGGTTTCCGTCGGGTCCCAAAGTAAAGGTTCTGGGGATCTCACAGGGAATGCGCTCATGCTTTGTGGGATCTTCCATATTGACCTTCTGCAAACCGCCAACGGTGTGGAATACTACATAAATATTGCCTTCGTCATCAAAGTCGAAATCGCAGGCATCCCAGTGACGGCCGATATTATCGGGCATCTTGGTCTTACCGAAGGACAGCTGCTCCTGTACGGTAAACTTCCCGGTTGCCTTATCAAAGGTAAACGTGAACAAGGTTTCGGAGATCATGCCCCAGAAACGACCGTTTTCTTCCACATTGGGGTCTGCCACGATACCGTCAATATACGGCAGAATATCCGGCAGTTCCGGGAATACCTCTCTCAAATCCAGCTGACCCAAAAGCTTCTTGTTTGCCACATCATAGGCAAAAATCACAGCAGATGTTTTATCATCCGGATGTCGGGTTGCACTGGTACCGCCGGAAATGGAAGTGCCGCCCATCAAAATGCCTTGACCGTAAGCAAGGCTGGTAATACTCTGCGTATCAATGAGGTTTTCTTCCACATGACGTTCATTCAGATTATCGATGGGAATGATCGCCAATGCGCCGCCAAACAAATTCCAGTCGGGAATCGTACCGGCAAAAATCATGCCATCGCCGGCTGCCAGCGCATGGACACGAGCCTGATGATACAGCGATTTCATGCTCTGCAGAATGACATTTCGATCCGGGTCATCAAAGTTAATTTGTACCACATTGCCGGCGTTATAGTTGCCTACATACATTCTGCCGTTATACCACAGGATAGAGTCGGTTTGGGCAGAGGTTGCCTCAAAATTCGTTAACTCACCGGTCTTTGTATCAAAGATCGCGCAGTTAACAGTATTGTAGCCGCCGATATAAAGCTTAGAGTCTCCTTCTTCACCGCGGACCACGGCGCGGATCAGCTGACCGGAACCATCTATCTCTTCATCATACAAATGCGGTGTGAAAACCTGCTTGGTTTCTACATTATACAATTTAATACCGGTGCTGTTCAGAGTTACATAAGAAATACCGGGGAACAGCGGATTGTTACTTAAAGTAACAGAACTGCGCTCTCCGCAGCGGAAGCCGATGGTGGCAGTATCCATATTGTTGATCTTCGTCAGGGTATCCGTTTCGCTTTCGTAGCAGTAGATACCCATGCCGACTACCACCAGATACAGCTTGCCGTCGAGCTCCTCGGTGGTGCCGAGGCTGATGGCTCTGTGGATGCCGTAATCCTTCAGTTCCATAGTGTTGATATCAATGGCAATAAATCCATCCATGGAGTTGCCGCCGGCAAACAGCGTATTGCCGCCGATGCCGGTACCGCGGACCATAACTTCTTCATCACCGAATTGTTCCAGAATGTCCGTTCTGCCAACAACCTTCTCGGTTGCCAGATCGATCTTGACCATTTCGGCACAGTATTTTCCGTCCGCATTCCGGTCACCGGAGAAGCCGGCATAGAGATAACCGTCTTTCAGGATCAGACCGCTGGCATAGGAAGCATCCGCATTGATCGTACCTGCCACCTTGCTGAATTTGTCGGTAGCAGGTTCATATTTTCCGATATAGGCAGGCCAGCCGGTGCCAAAGTAAAGGCTTCCGTTCTCATCGCTTACAATGGTAAATCCGCTGGTGGCTACGATACCGCCGGAAAGCTTGTAATTTTGGGTGGTGGTGCCGATATTGGCATAGGGGTCATACCGCCACACGACCGGCGAATCGCCTACCATCCAGATAATGCCGTCTTTATCCGCGGTAATACCGCGAGAAATGCCGAAGGGGGTCTGAACTACCCGTTCTCTGGTCATGTCCTCCAGATTGAATACAAACATCTTCTTGCCTTCCACCGGCATAAACAGGAAATCCTGTCCGTTGATCTCCGCAGTGGTCATGTAAGCCGTAGGCTCCATAGTCTTACAAGGAGAATCGTGGACTACAATAGAGTTGATCCGGCGAGCGTTTCCGGTCTGCGGCATGTGATCTCCCTTACGGGCGATGATTTGCATCATCCACATATAGCCCAAATCGCGCTTATAAATGGTACTGCTGTAGGCCTCCATGACCAAGATATATTCTTTATTTGCTTCAAACTCATAGGTACCCACTGCAGTTGTAAAACCGCTTTGCACATTAGGATCGCCGGATTCATTGTAAAACTCAATTTTTCCGGTGCGGTTACTGTGATCCATTGCGGCAGCAATATCCTCGGTATCGCCGGGCAGTATGTACATTGCGCCCAAAGCACCGTTACCGGAACGGGCATGACTGAGGATCATGGTATATAAGCCCTCGCCGGGGGATTGGATGCGGAACGCCATCCATTGATCGGCGTTGGTATACATGACCATACCGTACATAGAATTGAACGCATGTCCACCGTCAGACAGATTGGACGCTTTGTCTTGATATTTCCAGTTCAGCTTTCCGCTTTCATAGCGCTGGGCAATATCCGCCATCTTATCCATCAGTGAAGGAGAACCGTTATAAATACCCACATTCCGGTTTGCCAGATCAAAATCGTACACCGTTTCCTCGGCTACATCCGTCGGTGCGATAGACTCATGGATAGCAGTCAGCTTGTTGATATACATATAGGCAGAGGCATTGCCGCTGTTGCCTGCGCCCTTGAACACCAAGGTATATTTCCCCTGTTCAAAAGCGATCTTTCCCAGCGAAATCTGCCGGTCTACCATATCGGTACGCTTACTCTTGCAGTCGATAACCTTCAAAAGGTTCTTCTGTGTCATCTGCTTTTCAATTTCGGCAGAGTCGGTCAGTTCGCCCTTGATGAGATAAATTTCACCTGCGGTAGTGGCATCGGAGCGCATCTGGTAATCCAGTGTCAGATAATAGCTTCCATTGCCGGGAGCATGGATGGTCGTTGCCAGCCACCAGCCCTCGGGATATTGGGTAACTTTGCTGCTGCCGGAACCGGTGACGACCTTCGCGCCCATACGCAAGCCGGTCCATTTGTACTGTGTATCCTTGCCGAAGAAGAAGGTGGAAGATACCGTACCGCCCTCTGCCGCAAAGGAACTGAGATTGTCCGCAGCATATTTCCAATAGATCTTCTGCTCGTCAAAATACTCTTCCAGCGCATCCTTGACGCTGGACGCATCCAGCGTTGCGCCTGCCATAGAAGCACCGCCTGTGGTCTTCAGGTCGGTAGCCTGCAGATCAAAGTTATATTCTACCGTGTTCTTTTGCACAGGCGGCAATTCCACCTTAGGTGCCTTTTCCGTAAACTTCAAAGCATTGATGTGGAAGTATGCGCCGGCAGCTGCCTCGGCTGCTTGGAACACAATGGTATACTCCCCTGCTTCCATCGTGACGGTATCCAGCACCCGGGAGGCATCGGCAAATGCGCTGCCACCGCTGAAGTCCATTTTCTTCAGCAGATTTTCCTCGGTCATCCGGGCTTCTACAGCAGCCACATCCGTAAAGGTGCCTTTGATTAGATAGATCCGGCCGGCCTTGGTGCCATCATGGCGTGTCTGGTAATCCAAGGCGATCTCGTAGGTCTTTGCGCCGGGAGAACGGAGGGTAAACGCCGTCCAGTAGCCACCGGGATAACTTTTGTTAGTACCATTCTGCAGGCACATGCCCAACCGCAAACCATCCCACTTCCAGCTGCCGGCAGAGCCTTGTCCGATGTTATAAGTATTACTTGCCGTTACCGTATCGGAACTAAATGTCGAAATGTTGTCCAGCGCAAATTTCCAGCCGATCGTTCCGTCGGCATAATAAGCATCCAAAGCATTCCGCACCGTGGCAGCAGTCAGCCCTTTGCCGCCCATATTCTTGCCGTCTGTTGTCTGCAGTCCGGAATCCTTCAGTTCAAAACTGTAGGTGATCACCTCGCCTGTTTGCGCTGTGGCAGAGACCCCGGTAGTTGGAATCACCGGCAGCAGCAGACACAACGCTAACACCATAGCAAATACGCGTTTGATAGTTTCCATATCTTTTCCCTCCAAATATAGGATTGCAGCATTACCATGTGAGGTACGTATGTACCATTTTGCGCACAATATTTACACATCTGTGTGAAATTATTTTAACATAGGACCGCTTGAACTGTCAATCTTTTTACGACCTTAAACACAAAAAAACATTTAACCGTTTTACTTTTGTGTAATTCTTGTATTGCTCCTATTTTTTTGAATTTTTTTGCAAAGCTATACGGATTTGCATATTGTTCAAAATACAGATTTTGCTTCTATGGATTGTTTTAAGATGAAATATGTGCTATAATTCTAAAAAAATATAGAATATGGAGGTTATTCTATGGAATTTAGTGTCAACCATCCCCTGCTGTTTATCATGGCAGGAATCCTTGTTGCCGTAGTTTTGGCACAATCGATCTTCTTCCTTATCAAAGCCCTGCGGCGCAGCAAGGCTTTGGGCATGGATCAGGCAAAGATCCGCAAGACCATGATCTCTGCCGCCGTCTTTACCATTGCGCCGGCTGTCGCCATTGTCATCAGCGTCATGGTGCTGAGCAAGACCTTGGGTCTTCCCCTGCCTTGGCTGCGGCTGAGTGTGGTGGGTTCTATGAGCTATGAGACCGTGGCCGCCAACAACGCCCTGACCGCCATGGGTCAGAGCCTCGGCTCCGGCAGTCTGACTGCGCAGCAATATGTTAATGTCCTGCTGGTCATGACCATCAGTATTATGCTGGGCATTTGGCTGGTACCTGCCATCGGCAAAAAGCTGCAAAACGGCATGAAGTCCCTTTCCAACCGGGATGCCAAATGGGCGGATATCTTTCAGGCAGCGCTGTTTATCGGTATGATTGCCGCATTCCTTGGCTTTGTGTTCTGCGATGTTTCCCGACTGTGGAGCGAAGCTTCCCGGACCGTCACCAGCGACGGTGTCACCACCGTATTTTCCGCCACCTCCGGTTTGATCCCCGTGTGTGTCATGGCGGTTTCTGCGCTGGTTATGGTAATCTGCGGTCTTTTGATGCGCAAGCCCAAGCTGAAGTGGCTCAGCGAGTATGCGCTGCCCATCAGCTTGATCTTGGGTATGGCATCTGCCATTCCCATCACAAATTGGCTGAGATAAGGAGGGCGTGAATATGAAAAAGCAACTGTCTTATATGGATTCCGTCCACCGGGACGGCCGCATTTGGAATGTCAGCGTTATGATCCTTTTGATGGCATTCCCTGTTTCCGTAGCACTGATCTTCCGCGTTATGCCTGACTGGCCTGCCCTTGTGAAGGGTCTGATCGCCACCATGCCCATGTACTGGGCAGTGGGTGCCATTGAAACCGTTACTTATGTCCCCATGCTGGGTGCAGGCGGCTCTTATTTGAGCTTTGTCACCGGCAACATCTCCAACTTGAAGCTGCCCTGCGCGCTGAATGCGCTGGAGCAAAATGAGGTCAGTGCCAACAGCGAGGAAGGCGAAGTGGTGTCCACCATCGCCATTGCCGTTTCCAGCATCGTTACCACTGTGATCATCATTATCGGCATGGTGCTGATCGTTCCCCTGACACCTATTCTGCAAGCCCCGGCTTTACAGCCTGCCTTTGATCAGATCCTGCCTGCCCTCTTCGGCGGCTTGGGTGTTGCTTTTGTTTCCAAGAACTGGAAGATCGCTGTTGCCCCTGTTCTGCTGATGCTGGTGCTGTTTATTTTCGTTCCTGCCTTGAACTCCGGAACGGTAGGCATTATGGTACCGGTTTCCGCATTGTTTACGATTGCGGTCGCCCGGATCCTGTATAAGCGAGGTGTACTGTAATGGGATACGCTGTATTGGGTCTTTTTTTACTGCTGATTGCAGTAATATTGATTCGGGCCGCTGCCTTTAAGCCGAAAGCGCAGCCCGGTGATGCTCCGGAAGCCATCTCCTTTGACCAGGATGCCGCTGTCAATGCACTGCAGAAGCTTGTACAGTGCAAGACTATCTCCTACAATGACAAAAGCATGGAAGACGATGCCGAATTTCAAAAGCTCATCGACCTGCTGCCCGGACTGTATCCCAATGTATATAAAGCATGCAGTCTGCAGCAGCTGCCGGACCGGGCGCTTTTGTTCCGCTGGCCTGGCAAGACCTCCGATGCTCCGGCAGTTATGATGGCCCACTACGATGTAGTGCCGGTGGACGAGGGTAAGTGGGAAAAACCTGCCTTTGCCGGCATTATTGAAAACGGCATCCTCTGGGGTCGCGGCACATTGGATACCAAAGCCACCTTTAACGGTGTGCTGTCTGCCGCCAACCACCTGATTGGTGAAGGCTTTGTGCCGGAAAACGACATTTATTTTGCCTTCTCCGGCGGCGAAGAGGTCAACGGCAACGGCGCGCCCAACATTGTAAAATACTTTATGGATAACGGCATCCAGCCTGCCATCGTGGTAGACGAAGGCGGTGCTGTGGTGGAAAATGTTTTCCCCGGCGTCAAAGCCCCCTGCGGTCTCATCGGCATTGCGGAAAAGGGCATGATGAATGTGTGCTACACCGCTCGCTCCGGCGGCGGTCATGCCTCTGCGCCTCCTCCCAAGACACCGGTGACCACCTTGGCAAAGGCTTGCCAAAGCATTATCAAGCATCCCTTCAAAATGCACATCACCAAGCCTGCGGCAGAGATGTTTGACACATTGGGCCGTCACTCCTCCTTTGCCCTGAAGATCGTTTTTGCCAACCTGTGGCTGTTCAAGCCGGTGCTGGATCTCATCTGCCGCGGCAGCGGCGGTGAACTGAACGCATTGGTGCGTACCACCACCGCCTTCACCATGATGGAAGGCAGCAACGCCCGGAATGTGATCCCTCCGGAGGCAAAGCTGATCTCCAACATGCGGCTGAATCCCGCTGATTCTGTGGCATCAGCAGCGGATTATTTGAAGAAATCCGTAGCTGACGACAGCGTGGAAATCACCGTTTTGGAGAGCTTTGAGCCCAGTCCCATTTCCGAGACCGGCTGTGACAGCTGGAACAAAGTAGCTGCCGCTGTGGCCGAAACATGGCCCGGCTGCATCGTTTCTCCCTACCTGATGGTGCAATGCTCCGACTCCCGTCATTACCGTGACCTGAGCCGCCATGTGTACCGCTTCTCCGCTATGGATCTGACCGCCGAAGAGCGTAAGACCATCCACGGCAACAATGAAAAGATCCGTCTGGAATCTATCTGCAGAGCAACAGAGTTCTACATCCGCCTGATGAAAAAGTGCTAACCCACATTTTTTCGGCTTTTTCTGCCGTTGCTTTTTCAATAAAAGCATGGTATAATGGCACAAATTGGAAATAATTTTGCTTAGGAGAGTATCTATGGATATCGAAAGAGCCGCCTACGCGTTTCGTCTCAGCGGTCAGCCTGTCTCCTGCCTGCGCTTTGGTCACGGACATATCAATAAAACCCTGAAGATCACGACCGACACCGGCAGCGAGTACATTCTGCAGCGGATCAATAAATATGTGTTCAAAGATCCGGTAAAGCTGATGGTCAACGCCGTAGCAGTCACCAGCCATATTGCAAAGAAGATCGAAGATCAGCGCATGGTTCTGCACTTCATCCCCACGCTGGACGGAAAATACTACCACAGAGATCCTGACGGTGAGTTTTGGAGAATGTGTGACTTCAAAGAGGGCTTCTGTCTGGACGCCCCGGAATCGGAAGAAGATTTCTACCAAAGCGCGCTGGCCTTTGGCAGATTCCAGCAGCTTCTGGCGGACTTTTCTGCCGATACGCTGTATGAGACCATCCCCAATTTCCACAACACCGTTGACCGCTTCCGTCAACTGAAGGAATCCATTGCAGCAGACAATGTGGGAAGAGTTTCCTCCGCGCAGCCGGAGATTCGGTTTGCTTTGGAGCAAGAGCCCACCGGCGGCATTCTGCAGAATATGCTGGAGGAGGGTGAGCTGCCCCTCCGGGTCACCCACAATGACACCAAGCTGAACAATGTTCTTTTGGACAAGGCCACCCGAAAGGGTCTGTGTGTGCTGGATTTGGATACGGTCATGCCCGGTCTGTCTGTCCACGATTTTGGTGACTCCATTCGCTTCGGCGCAGCTACCGCTGCCGAGGACGAACCGGACGCTTCCAAAATGAAACTGGATCTGCACCTGTTTGAGGTGTATACCAGAGGCTTCCTGAAGGCCGCTCCGTCCCTGACGGAAAAAGAGATCGATATGCTGACCTTGGGCGCGCTGACTATGACCTTGGAAGTGGGTATTCGCTTCCTGAAGGATTACTTAGACGGCGATTTGTATTTCCAAACCGCCTATGATAACCACAATCTGATCCGCGCCCGTACCCAGCTTGCGCTGGTGGCGGATATGAAAACAAAATGGATCGAAATGGAAGCCATTGTCAAGCGTATTGCAAAAGAAATCAGAGGTTAACATTCAGCCCCGGTGGTGCTACGCGCCACCGGGGCTTTGAGTTCATGATTGCCCAGCAAGGGAAAGGCCGGAAGATCCTTCGACGCGCTCCGCTTACTCAGGATGACACCCCATTGAGATGTTTCGGGCGATCCATGATCGCCCCTACAATGAAAATCTGTCTGCGAAGCAGACTCCGCAATTGTCCATTGTCAATTGTCCATTATCCATTAAGAGAACGGTTTGCCGCAGGGGCGGCACATTTGAAAAAGGTCGTTTTCTGCTTTATCGTCAAAATTGATACAAACGCGGTTTGTTTTGTACAATTTCCGCTGACGGCGTGATTGCATTCTAAAATATCTCGTGATAGAATTACGGTAGAAAATAATTTATCAGGAGGCTGTTTCTCTATGGAAAAGGCAATTTTCGCATTTCAAATCAACGGCAACCCCGTTTCCTGCATCCCCTACGGTCACGGTCACATCAATGCCACCTTCAAAGTTGATACTGATACAAGCAATAGCTACATCCTGCAGCGGATCAACACCAATATCTTCAAAAATCCTGTGAAGCTGATGGAGAACATCTGCGCTGTTACCGAGCATCTGCGGAGCAAGAGCGATGACCCTTATGCATCCCTGACCTTCCTTGCCACAAAGGACGGTACTTTCTACCACGCAGACGAGGAGAACAACTACTGGCGCTGCTATGAATTTGTGCCCGGCTTTGGTCTGGACACCCCCGAAACCGATGAGGATTTCTACCAGAGCGCGCTGGCCTTTGGTAAGTTCCAAGGCTTGCTGGCGGACTTTGCTGCCGATACGCTGGATGAGACCATCCCCGAGTTCCACAACACCATCGACCGTTTCCGTCAGCTGAAGGAATCCATTGCCGCTGACCCCAAAGGTCGCGTCAAGGATGTGCAGAAGGAGATCGAGTTTGCTCTCAGCTGCGAGGCTATGGGCAGCACGCTGCAGAAGATGCGGGAAGCCGGTCTGCTGCCTCTGCGTGTCACCCACAACGATACCAAGCTGAACAATGTGCTTTTGAACGAAAAGACCCACAAGAGCGTCTGCGTCATTGACTTGGACACCGTTATGCCCGGTCTGAGCGCTTACGACTACGGCGATTCCATCCGCTTCGGCGCTGCTACCGCCGGCGAAAACGAGCCCGATGTCAGCAAGATGGAGTTGGATCTGCACCTGTTTGAGGTGTACACCCGCGGCTTCCTCACCGCTGCGCCTGCTTTAACTGATTTGGAAGTGATGATGCTGCCTATGGGCGCATTTGTTATGACTCTGGAGGTGGGTATCCGCTTCCTGAAGGACTACATCGACGGCGATATTTACTTCCGCACCACCGCGCCGGATCAGAACAAGATCCGCTGCCGCACCCAGCTGAAGCTGGTCTCCGATATGCAGAAGAAGTGGTACGAAATGAATAACATCGTCACCAAGCTGGCCGCTGAGATCCGCGGCTGATACAGGAGGTAACAGTATGCAGTACTTAGGTATTTCTTACAGCATCAAGCATATTCCCGAGCTGGACAAGGGCTTTATTCCCTTCGGTGTGTGGGCCGCTGCCTACCAAAAAGACGCATCCAAGCCCATTGCCATCGCTGTAGAGAGAAATGACGGCAATGTATCCGTCCGCCGTACCAACATTTACGGCACTGCCGAGATGGCGGAAGCCGACTACCGCTTTGTGGAGCGATATGTCAAGTTCCTGCTGTGGTCCATCGGCGGCTTCAAGGTCAGCATCTGCGGCTGCTCCGAGTTAGCCCGGAAGCTGAAAGCTGCTTACAGCTTTGACGGCGAACGGGCATTCGATGCCGACTTCTTCCAGAAGCTTTACGAGCGTCCTTTGGAAATCGTAGATCTGCCTCTGGAAGCCTGCCCTGCATCCAACGAAACCCCCAAGCCCATCGGCGGTCATTTGGAAGGCTGCCGTATCGGCTTTGATGCCGGCGGATCCGACCGGAAGGTCTCCGCTGTGATCGACGGCGAGTGCGTCTACTCCGAGGAAGTTGTTTGGCATCCCAAGAAGAACCCCGATCCCAACTACCAGTACGAGGGCATTCTGGATTCCTTCCGCACCGCCGCCTCCAAAATGCCCAGAGTGGATGCCATCGGCGTTTCCTCTGCCGGCGTTTTCATTGGCAACGCCCCTATGATCTCCAGCATTTTCTACTGTGTTCCCAGAGATCGCTGGGACGAGGTCAAGACCGTATTTGACCGGGCTGCCGCCGAGATCGGCGATGTGCCTATCGTAGTTGCCAACGACGGCGATGTTTCCGCGCTGGCCGGCGCTATGGGCATGAATGTGGGCTCTATCATGGGCATGGCCATGGGTACCAGCGAAGCTGTCGGCTATGTGGACAAGGACAAGAATGTCCTTGGCTGGATCAACGAGCTGGCATTTGCCCCTGTGGACTTGAATGAAGACGCCATGCAGGACGAGTGGTCCACCGACTTTGGCGTAGGCTGCAAGTACTTCTCTCAGGATGCCGTGAACAAGCTGGCTCCCAGAGCCGGTATTGAACTGGATGAGAGCCTGACTCCTGCCGAAAAGCTGAAGGTGGTGCAGGCGCTGATGGAGAAGGACGATCCCAGAGCCGCCGCCGTTTACAAGGACATCGGTATTTATCTGGCTTACACCGTGGTTCTGTACTCCCAGTTCTATGATATTCACCATTTGATGCTCTTAGGCCGCGTTATGTCCGGCAAGGGCGGCGATCTGATCCTCAGCACCTGTATTGATGTGCTGAAGGACGAGTTCCCCGCTTTGGGCGAAAAGGTCAATGTTATGCTCCCTGACGAGAACACCCGCCGTGTCGGTCAGAGCGCCGCTGCCGCTTCCCTGCCCGAACTGAAGAAAAAATAATTCCGATTTGTCGACCAATCCGAAATACCATTCGTAGGGGCGACCATTGGTCGCCCGAAATGGATCGCAATGTGGATGTGGGTGACCAATGGACGCCCCTACAGTCTCTAACCAACAAAGGAGTATGGATATGTTCTATAAAAACGCAAGAATTTTTACATCTGACTTTCAGTTCCATACCGGCGCTTTTGAAGTGACCGAGGACGGCAAATTCGGCGCGATCCTGCCGGAAACCGTTCCTGCCGACGCCATTGACCTGAACGGCGCTACCGTCATTCCCGGTTTGATCGAAGTCCACAGCCACGGCGCTATGGGCGCAGACTTCTCCGACGGCGATTACGAAGGCTTGGTGAAGATTGCTGCTTATTTTGCCGCTTCCGGTATCACTTCCTTCGCTCCTGCTTCTATGACCCTGCCTTACGATGTGCTGGAAAAGGCGTTCGCCACTGCCAAGCTGCTGGTAAAGGAGCAGCCTGCCGGCTGTGCCTGCCTGAGAGGCATCCAGATGGAAGGCCCCTACTTCTCCGAGAAGAAAAAGGGCGCGCAAAACGGCGAATACCTGAAAAACCCCGATTTTGAAGGTTTTAAGAAGCTGTATGACGGCTGCGACGGCTTGATCCGCATCGCTGATGTGGCACCGGAGCTGCCCGGCGCTGCTGAATTTGTGGAAAAGGCAAGCAAGCTTTGCACCGTTTCCATCGCCCACACCGTCTCTGACTACGACCACGCAAGGGCTGCCATCGACGCAGGTGTTACCCATCTGACCCACCTTTACAACTGCATGCCCGGCATCCACCACCGGAACCCCGGTGTCATTCCCGCAGGTGTGGAAAACAAACATGTCCGGGCGGAGATCATCTGTGACGGCCAGCACATCCACCCCGCTTCTGTCCGTCTGGCATTCTCCATGTTTGGCGGTGAGCGTATGATCATCGTTTCCGACTCTCTGCGCTGCGCCGGTATGCCTGAGGGCGAATACGAGTTGGGCGGACAGCAGGTATTCCTGAAGGCAGGTCTTGCAAGACTTGCCGACGGCACCATTGCCGGCTCTGCCTCCAACCTCTACAGCGGTATGTGTAATGCTATCAGCTTTGGTATTCCCGAAGAAGATGCCGTCCGTGCTGCTACCTACAATCCTGCCTGCGCCCTTGGCGCGGAAAACACCGTCGGCGCTATCCAGGAGGGCATGATTGCCGACTTCCTGATCTGCTCCCCCGATTATGCCCAAAAACGGGTATTTATGGCAGGTAAAGAGTTGACAGCCTGCTGATTATAGGATATGATTTTAAGGCTTTCCAAAGTGGAAAGCCTTAAATGTTATGTAAGCTTGGAGGGGTTCTTATGCTGAAACGGTATATTGGCGACAGAGCCTTTTATCGGCGGATACTGACCATCGCCATTCCCATTATTGTTCAGAACACCATCACCAACTTCGTGCAGTTATTGGACAATGTGATGGTGGGTCAGGTGGGAACGCTGCAAATGAGCGGTGTTTCCATCGTAAACAATCTGCTGTTTGTGTTTAACCTTTGCATATTCGGCGGTGCGTCCGGCGCAGGTATTTATGTTTCTCAGTACTATGGCTCCGGCAATGATGACGGCATTCGCCATACCCACCGATACAAGATCATCCAGGGTTTGCTGCTGACTGTTCTGGGAGCCGGTCTTTTCCTGTTCTGCGGAGATCAGCTTATCGGATTCTACCTGATGGGTGAAGGCACACAGGCAGATATTGCCACCACCTTGTATTACGGCAAAGAGTACTTACTGGTCATGCTTTGGGGGCTTCTTCCCTTTGCCCTGAACAACGCCTATGTGGGCACGCTCCGGGAATGCGGAAAACCCATGGTACCTATGGTCAGCGGCATCATTGCTGTGTTTGTGAACCTGATCCTCAACTATATCCTCATTTTCGGTCACTTCGGCGCCCCGGCCATGGGCGTGATCGGCGCGGCTTGGGCAACGGTGATCGCCCGGTATGTGGAGTTTATCATCGTCGCTACTTACGCCCACACCCACACCAAAGAGCTGCCCTTTATGAAGGGTTTGTACCGCAGTCTGCGGATCCCCGGCAAGCTGGTCTGGCTGATCATGCTCAGCAGTATTCCCATTATGCTCAACGAAACCTTCTGGTCCGGCGGTGAAGCCATGCTGGATCAGATCTTCTCCACCCGTGGTCTGGATGTGGTACCGGCGCTGAATATCAGCAGCACCATCTTAAAGCTGTGCAACATTTCCGTGCTGTCTATGGGCGGTGTGGTCGGCATTATTTTAGGGCAGATGCAAGGCGCAAAAAGTACGCCGGAGCAGCTCCGTGACACCTTCCGGAAAACCTGCTTCTTTGCGGTGTTTCTCAGCTTTGTCTTTGGCGGTATTTTGGCTGCTATTTCCGGTGTATTCCCACTGCTTTACAACACCACCGACCATGTACGGCAGCTTTCCACCGTCATGATCCTGATATGCGCCGGTCAAATGCCTTTGGTTGCCTATGTCTATCAATGTTATTACACCATGCGCTCCGGTGGCAAGACTGCCATCACCTTCCTGTTTGACGGCGGCTTCTCCTGGCTCATTATGATCCCCATTACCTTCTGCCTGTGTCATTTTACCGATCTTTCCGTAGTTTGGGTCTACCTTGCTTCCCGGGCTACCTTTATCATCAAATGTCTTATGGGCTGGATCATCATGAAAAAAGTCAACTGGATCCGCGACCTTACCGTAAAATAACAGATAACGCCTCCAACCAGCCGTTGGAGGCGTTTCGTTTACCCTAAATATTGGCGGTGTATTCTGTCTTCCGGCTTTGTATCAAAGGTATAAAGCGCCAAAAGGAACAGCCACTCAAGGGGTTTCATAACATAATATACAATATTTGAGCGTCGCTTTGTTGTAATATATTTTGAGATAGGCAAACCCAAACGGTCATAGGTTTTTCTGATAAGCTTATGCAATCGAGGTGTTCTCTCGGCGATCAGGTCTTCAAATGCATTTGCAACCAGCAGCTGCCTGTTTACAATGATCAATTCATGATTTCGCTTTCCTGCCCGAAGCGGTTTTACAACTTTTTCATCACCGCAGGCGGCAACGGTGCAAAGATAGTGCCCCTGATAATCAAGCCGCGGCGGCGGAATTTTTTGTGAAAGCGTCCACTCGGCCGTTTCCGTAAACATCTTGATAACGGAATCCGGCTGTTGCCCGAACAACAGAAGAATGACAATTGCAGCGATCAGCAGCGGTATCGCCGTCAGAAAAGAAACGATCGTAAACGATACGGAACGGCCTAAAAATGCTTTGCATAGCTGCAGAAGCTTATGATCGTAGCTTGTATTTGCGATCCTTTGTGCATATTTCGCAGCGGTTTTTCGAATCAGGCGAACAGAACACAGTATGTAGTTGTATGGGAACAGTAAGTATAATGCCGTTTCGGGATTGCGGATATCGCACCAGAGCTGAACCGTTAAAACTATAGTGAAGCAAACGCCCAGAAATATACCGCCATAGCAAAGGGATGCTATGATCGGAGGCAACCGTTCATCAAGAAAACGCAGCACAAGATATGCCAGCACGGCAATGGCGCATATACACAAAAATGTGGGCAGCGCTTCAAAGGAGATGGGGGTATAGGTTTCCGAAGGATAGATTTGCTCACTCCACTCATAGAAACAGGAATAGCTTGTTAACAACATTGTATATAAAATTCCAAGAGCAAAGATGGCAATATCAATAACATGGATGATCGGTGTTTTGAATCTATTTTCCGCAAACAGCAAAGCAATATTGGATACGGTCAAAATAACAGGAATGCCTATCAACACAAACAAAAACAAAAGCGCTACCGGTTGCATCCGTTTTTCTCTCCTTTCCGCGATTGAATGTTCTTGGTGTTCCTTTTTTGCGTACACGGGTTTGGTCTCTTGCGCTGCAGCCGCGCACAAGAGGTAACCCTCTGTAAGTAGAGTATCACAGTAAATATCGATTGTCAACAATTATTTATTGTAAGATAGCAATCCTATGTGGTGGTGCGCAAGATATATCTGCCATGTTCATCCTAATTTATAAACAAACCGGGCATAGGGGATATTCCCTATGCCCTTCTTTATTATATTAGTTTCTTATTCAGCACCAAGCTGCTGTGGATAAACAGCGCATCCTGACCGTGGAAGTCCACAAACCGGTCCAGTCGTCCGGCAGGCAAATACCGCAGGTCGATCAGGGTCACCGTTTGATAATCCTCCACCAGCAACGGGATCAGGGAACTTGCATAGGAATCCCGGAACACGAGCAGCTCCCGGTCCGTTTTGGCATTGGGATTCTCGATCCGCAGCAAGGATTCCGCGCCGGACAAATAGACATCGTAAAGGTCTTTGCTTGTGAGCTTGTCCATGTTATAGACCTCTGTATAAGCATCCTGCTCATAACTGTACACCCGGCAAGCAGACAGGACTTCGCTTAGCATAAGATACACAACATCCGGCTCCATAGGCAGCGCCGCCTGTCCGTAATAGACACCGTAAAAGGGGCGTTCAACCGCCGCCTTGGTGTAATCCTCCTGTTTAGGAGCGGTCAGCCCCATAGCAACGGACAGCCGCTGCGCCACCGGCAGAAGCATTTCCTGCCGCCAATGGGTATCGGTGCGGTAATAGGAATCCGCTTGCAGACAATCTGTAATATCCACATAGGTGGCATAGTCCATTTCCTCCTCCACCTGCCGGAACAGGGCTTCGTGATCCATCCGCAAATAGCCGTTTTCTTCTGCCAGATAGTAGCCCTTGTCCGGAATGACAGAGGTATACACCGTAGAGCCGGTGTTTTTCAAATAGCGGTCATACACCGACTGAAACACCCCGAGGGCGTGGTCTGCCGATTCCGTATCCAGCGGATACGCCAATTCCGCGGCATATCCGTCGGCAATATAAATACCGTTATTATCTTTCTGCCCCAACAGATCGTAGTGGACAGAGGCTTTCAGCCGGCGAAAAGTATCCCGCAAGGGGAACTGGTCTAAGGTATAGCTTTCAAAGTCCTCCATAAACCTTCCGTTCAGGAGGGTTTCCCGTGAGAGGACCGGCATCTGCGCCAAGGGTCGGCGCTCCGATTCGGAAATATCCTTCTTCGGTCCAAACCATGCGAAGGCCGTTAGCAGCAGCCACAGCGCCGCCACCGCCCCCAATCCGATAAGCTGTATTCTTTTTTGCATAGATTCAAGTCCTCTCAGCCTAAAAACGGAAGTAAAGGAACGGATTAAATGATCCGTCTACAAGATACGCCGTACAGATCAACAGCAGCGCCGTCAGCACCACCGGCTCTGCCAATGCAGCAGCGGTGGCCGTTCTATCCGAAGCTGCAAGGCGGTTTGCGGTATTGCGCAGCAAAGGCGTTGAACCGATAAAGCCCGCCAAAAACAGGATGCCATAGCTGCGCAGATAATAGACCGACTCTTTTCCGGCAAGGGGCAGACCGCCTGCCCCGAACATACCGCCCACATCCGAAACCGCCTGCCTCAGATCTGCTGCATTAAACAGCACAAAGCCGATGACCACAATCAGCAGCACATAGGCATGCCGCAGGACAGACGGCATTTTCAGCAGCCCGGGAACAGCTTTTTCCAGCATCAGGAACACCGCATACAAAAGCCCCCACAGGACAAAATTCCAAGCTGCGCCATGCCACAAGCCTGTCAGCATCCACACCACCAAAATATTGAACACCCATCGACCGGCGGAGACCCGGTTACCGCCTAAGGGGATATACACATAGTCCCGGAACCAGCCGCCCAGCGTCATGTGCCATCTGCGCCAAAATTCCGAGATGGAACGGGACAGATATGGGTAGTTGAAGTTCTCCGGAAAATGGAAGCCGAACACTCTGCCCAAACCGATGGCCATGTCGGAATAGCCGGAAAAATCAAAATAGATATGCAGCGTAAAGGCAATGGCATACATCCAGTAAAACAGCACAGACCGCTCATCGGCTGCGCGGAACAGCTCTGTCAACTGGCCGAACTGATTGGAAAGCAGAATCTTCTTGGAAAGACCGATCAAAAAACGCCGCAGTCCCAAGGTGAAGTTTTCCAAGGTATGCTCTCGCTGCTCCAGTTCTTTTGCCACATCCACATACCTGACGATCGGCCCGGCGATCAGTTGGGGAAACAGCGCAACATACGCGCCGAAGGTAATGATGTTTTTCTGCACTTGGGCATCGCCGCGGTAGACATCCACCGTATAACTCAGGCACTGGAAGGTATAAAAACTGATGCCGATAGGCAGCGCCAGTTTCAGAAGCGGCGGGCTGATGCCTGTGACCGCGCTGAAAGATCCGATGAAAAAGTCTGCGTATTTGAATACCGCTAAGGATGCCAGTCCCACTACGGCGGAAACCGCCACCCAGAGGCGTTGATAGCTTCTTTTCTCGCATTTGCCGATTGCAAGTCCGCACAGGTAAAACAGCAGGATCGTTGCTGCCATCAGCGCCACATACCGTGGTTCCCCCCATGCGTAAAACAGCAGGCTGAACAGGAGCAGCACCGCATTTTTCAGCCGGAACGGTACTGCAAAATAAACTGCCAGCACCACTGGCAAAAAGTAAAACAAAAAAGGAATACCGGAAAATAACATCGTTTTCTCCTTAATAAAAAGGCAGCGATATCACATCGCTGCCTTTTTTCTATCCTACGGCTTCATTGTATAAGATTTTTGCATTGGGATATGCCTGCTTCAGCTTAGCCTCAAACGTAGTCATGGGCTCTTTGCCAAAAGCAGACACCACATATTCGTCGCTGATCCGGGCAATCAAAAGTCTGTCCGGATAGCCGCACATCCATTGGTTGTTCTGCACCGCATTCCGTACTGCGGAAGCAAAGCTTTCCGCCTTACCGGCATCCTTCAGCCGAAAGGCTGCGCCGGTAAAGGTGTTGGTATTCATAGCGTGCATCAGCGATGCCGCCTCCTGTATATTGGCAATTTGCTCCTCAGGGATCATCAGCTGGAAGGTCAAGCCCTCCGCATTATCCACACCGAAGCTGCCCGGACCGTCATTCACCGCATTTTCCCCGTCACCGCCGGCTGCAAAAAATTTTTCCTCATCGCTGAATAAGGACCATGTTTTTTCCATAATCTGCAATGCGCTCTGCGGCTTTTCGCCGGGAGCATCGGTTGCGGTAGGTTGTGTAGTGGTTTGATCCGGTTGGGTCTCCTTCACCTTACAGGCTGTCAGGCTTGTCAGCACCGCCAACGCCAAAATGAGAACAGTCAGTTTTTTCATCCGCTTGTTTCCTTTTTAACGATTTCCGATTCCTGACTGCCAGCACCACGCACATCAAAACGATGCCCAATGTGACGCCTGCCGTATCAATGCCCACATCCCGGATACTGGGACCTCTGTCCGGCACATACCGCTGGATGGTCTCATCCATGCAAGCTGCCAAAAAGCCGCCCAGCAGAGGCAATCCCACATGCTCCACCGGTTTGGTCACCACCATCCGGAACAGCCAGCTTAGGCAAAGTCCCAAGCAGCAAAACTCCGTAAAGTGCGCCAGCTTCCGCAAAAGACCGTGACCGGTGTCTGCATCGTCTTCTACCAGTCCCAAAATGGCGAATATCTCATCCTTGACCCATCCGCTGATGGCGCCGGAAATCTCACCGGGCATCAGGGAATTTCCCCAGATCAGCACCAAATTGCAGCACAGCAGGAGGATGCATAACCGTAAACGCCTTGGTGTTTTTTCAATCATACCAATACTCCCAAGTGCTCCAGAAGAATCTTGACGCCCAACAGAATGAGGATCACACCGCCGGCAACCTGCGCCTTCTTCTCAAAACGGCTGCCAAACACATTGCCGATCTTCACGCCGGCCGCTGACAGGCAGAAGGTGATAATACCGATCAGCGCAATGGCAACAAAAATATTGACATCGCCTGCCATGGCAAGGGAAATACCGACTGCCAAAGCGTCAATGCTGGTAGCCACCGCCATAACAAACATGGTCTTTGCCGACAGATCCGCATCATGCTCCTGACAGCAGTCACAGCCTTTTTCAAAGGCTTCCTTGAGCATATTGATGCCGATGATGACAAGCAGGCCAAAGGCTACCCAATGATCAAAGGCTTCAATGGCTCCGGCAAAGGTTTTGCCAAGATAAAAGCCAATCAGCGGCATCAGCGCCTGAAAGCCGCCAAACCACACACCGCAGATCGCGCCTGCTTTCAAAGATGCCTTTTTCATGGACAGGCCTTTGCAAATAGACACCGCGCAGGCATCCATGCTCAGCCCCACCGCCAACAGGAACAATTCAAAAAAGCCCACAGATATATCCTCCAACATTATACTATGCATTGGATTATATCAAGTGGAGTATTCCTCTGTCAAGTATCCGGACGCGCTTAGACAAAGCTCTGCATTTTATTGGGAATTCTCTCCGTTCAGGATTCGGATATGGCCATCTTTCCCAATTTTCCGCAATCTATACCTACTGCAGCAAAACTTTGTTGTTTTTCGTGATTATTGCCAAATTTCTTGTGGGCTTTTTGTAGGAAACCCTTAAAAGTCCTGTTTGTGCTTGCAAAAATCGACGGTTTCCTGTATAATACCTTGGAATGCAGGTATCCTGTATTTAATCTATGTATATCACCACATCGGTTTCCCGAAGTGTTTAGGAGTTGGCTATGAAAGGTATCGTTTTAGCCGGAGGTTCCGGCACACGATTGTATCCCCTGACAAAAGTGACATCCAAGCAACTGCTCCCCGTGTACGATAAGCCCATGATTTATTATCCCCTGTCGGTGCTGATGAGCGCCAAGATCCGGGATATTCTAATCATTTCCACCCCTCAGGATCTGCCTCGCTTTCAGGAGCTTTTGGGCGACGGACATCAGTTCGGTCTGCGGCTTAGCTACGCCGAACAGCCTTCCCCCGACGGTCTGGCACAGGCTTTCATCATCGGCGAGGACTTCATCGGCGATGACTGCGTTGCCATGGTACTGGGCGACAATATCTTCTCCGGCCACGGCTTGAAGAAGCGTCTGTACGCCGCTGTGCGGAATGCCAAGCAGGGCAAAGGCGCTACTGTCTTTGGCTATTATGTAGATGATCCCGAGCGCTTCGGTATCGTGGAATTTGATCAGGAAGGTCACGCTGTTTCCATCGAGGAAAAGCCTGCCCAGCCCAAGAGTAACTACTGTGTCACCGGTCTGTATTTCTATGACAACGATGTTGTGCAGTACGCAAAAAATCTGAAGCCCTCTCCCCGTGGCGAGTTGGAGATCACCGACCTGAACCGGATCTATCTGGAGCAGGGCCGCTTAAATGTGGAACTGCTGGGCACCGGCTTTACATGGCTGGATACCGGTACCCATGAGAGCCTTGTGGAGGCCACCAATTTTATTATGACGGTGGAGAACCATCAAAACCGTAAGATCGGCTGTCTGGAGGACATCGCCTATATGAACGGTTGGATCTCCCGGGAAGATGTAGAGGCCGTTATCAAGGTCTATAAGAACCAGTACGGCAGATACCTGCAGGATGTGCTGGACGGCAAATATATCGATATCCTGCGCGACAGAAAGAGATATGAGGAACTGACAAAATGAAAATGACCGTGATCGTAACCGGCGGCGCCGGTTTTATCGGCAGCAACTTTGTGTTTCACATGCTGGGCAAATATCCGGACTACCGGATCATCTGTCTGGACAAGCTTACCTACGCCGGCAACCTGTCCACCCTGAAGCATGTGATGGACAACCCCAATTTCCGCTTCGTCAAAGCGGACATCTGTGACAGAGAAGCTGTCTATCAACTGTTTGAGGAAGAAAAGCCCGATGTGGTGGTGAACTTCGCCGCGGAAAGCCATGTGGATCGCTCCATCGAGAACCCTGAGGTCTTCCTGCAGACCAACATTCTTGGCACACAGGTGCTGATGGATGCCTGCCGGAAGTACGGCATTACCCGTTACCATCAGGTTTCCACCGATGAGGTCTACGGCGATCTGCCGCTGGATCGTCCTGACCTGTTCTTTACCGAGGAGACCCCCATCCACACCAGTTCTCCCTATTCCTCCTCCAAGGCAGGCGCAGATCTGCTGGTTATGGCCTATCACCGCACCTACGGTCTGCCGGTGACCATTTCCCGCTGCTCCAATAACTACGGTCCTTATCACTTCCCGGAGAAGCTGATCCCCCTGATGATCGCCAACGCCCTGAATGACAAGCCGTTGCCGGTTTACGGCGAAGGTTTGAATGTCCGGGACTGGCTGTATGTGGAAGACCACTGCAAAGCCATTGACCTGATCATTCACAAGGGACGTGTGGGCGAGGTCTACAACATCGGCGGTCACAACGAGATGAAGAACATCGACATTGTGAAAATCATCTGCAAGGCGTTGGACAAGCCGGAAAGCCTCATTACCTATGTGGCTGACCGGAAGGGTCATGATATGCGTTACGCCATTGACCCCACCAAGATCCACAATGAGCTGGGCTGGCTGCCGGAGACCAAGTTTGTGGACGGCATTCAGAAGACCATCCGCTGGTATTTGGACAACCGGGACTGGTGGGAGGAGATCATTTCCGGCGAATACCGGAATTACTACGACAAGATGTATACCAATCGCTGAATATGAGAATCAAGAGAGCTGTCTTCGGACAGCTCTCTTTTTCTGCAGCCCGGCCCTTGGGTTGACTTTTCTATCGTTTTGTAATATAATACATTAAATTCAGGGAGTCTATGCCTGACGTCCCAAAAGGGCAAAATTGCCTTATTTTCGGGCGCTGTACTCCCCTCGGCAGAATCCTGCCACGGAGGCAAATTTATGAAGTTTTTTGTAACCGGTGTCGGCGGTCAGCTGGGCCACGATGCCATGAATGCATTATATTCCCGGGGCTACGAAGGCGTAGGCAGTGATATTGCACCCCAATACAGCGGCATTGCCGACGGTTCTGCCGTCTGCAGCATGCCCTATGTCAGTTTAGATATCACAGATGCAGCAGCTGTAGAGCGCGTTCTTGCCGCTGAAAAGCCGGATGTTGTGGTGCACTGCGCCGCATGGACGGCGGTAGATCCGGCAGAAGAGCCGGAGAATCTTGATAAGGTTCGGGCCATTAATGTATCCGGCACACAGGCCATTGCCAACGCCTGTAAAAAGCTGGACTGCAAAATGATCTATATCTCCACCGATTATGTCTTTGACGGTCAGGGCAGCACGCCATGGCAGCCGGACTGCAAGGACTATGCCCCCTTGAATGTCTACGGACAGTCTAAGCTGGACGGCGAACTGGCGGTGGCAAATACGCTGGAGAAGTTCTTCATCGTTCGCATTGCTTGGGTCTTTGGCCTTAACGGTAAGAATTTTATCAAAACCATGCTGAACTTAGGAACGAAATACGACACCCTGCGTGTGGTCAACGACCAAATCGGCACGCCTACCTATACATTGGATCTGTCCCGTCTGTTGATAGATATGGCCGAGTCGGATCGGTACGGCTACTATCACGCCACCAACGAAGGCGGTTTTATCAGCTGGTATGAATTTGCCTGTGAGATCTTCCGTCAGGCAGGCTACACCACAAAAGTGACTCCCGTTACTACAGAAGAATACGGTCTGAGCAAGGCAGCGCGGCCCTTTAACAGCCGATTGGACAAGTCCAAGCTGGTGCAGGCCGGTTTTCAGCCCCTGCCCTCCTGGCAGGATGCCCTGAGCCGTTATTTGAAAGAAATCGAGGCGCAAGTATGAGCCAAATCAAAGTTACCAAATGCCCCATTGAGGGTCTGTATGTCATTGAACCTGCCGTCCACGGCGATCACCGGGGTTATTTCATGGAAACCTACAACCAAAGGGATATGGAAGAGGCCGGTCTCACCATAAAATTCGTGCAGGACAATCAATCCATGAGTGTCAAAGGTGTCCTCCGGGGTCTGCATTTCCAAAAGCAGTATCCCCAAGGCAAGCTTGTCCGGGCCATTCAGGGTCGGGTCTTTGATGTTGCCGTGGACCTGCGGGCATCCAGTCCCACCTACGGTCAGTGGTACGGTGTGGAGCTGACAGAAGAAAATAAAAAGCAATTCTATATTTCCGAAGGCTTTGCCCACGGTTTTCTGGTGCTGTCCGATACTGCCCAGTTCTGCTACAAATGCACCGACTTCTACCGTCCCGGTGATGAGGGTGGTTTGGCTTGGAACGATCCAGCCATCGGCATTTGCTGGCCGGAGATAACAGGCACATATCCGGGCAACGCATCTGCCGAGGGATACACCATGACAGACGGTACGCCGCTGAATCTTTCCGAGAAAGATCAAAAGTGGTCCACCCTGAATGATACATTCAAATTTTAAGAGAAATAGAAGGAGATCGCCATGCAGCATGTATTTATCATAGGCTCCAAGGGTATTCCCGGCGCCTATGGCGGCTACGAAACATTCGTAGACAAGCTGACAGAGTATCACCAAAATCACGCATCCTTAAAATATCATGTCGCCTGTAAAGACACAAAAAACAGCGAAACGATCTATCACAATGCCCGCTGTTTCCATATTAAAGTTCCCAACATCGGTCCTGCGCAAGCGATCTATTACGATGTAGCCGCGCTGTCCGACTGCTGCCGGTACATCAAAGAAAACCGCATTGAGAAGCCCATCGTTTATATTTTAGCCTGCCGTATCGGCCCCTTCATGAGTGGCTTTGTGAAGAAGATCCATAAGCTGGGCGGTGTGGTCTATGTGAATCCGGACGGCCATGAGTGGCTCCGGGCAAAGTGGCCTGCACCGGTGCGGAAGTACTGGAAAATTTCCGAACGGCTGATGACCAAGCACGCAGATCTGATGGTATGCGACAGCAAAAACATCGAAGCCTATATTCAGCAGGCCTATGCCGCCTACTCCCCTGCCAGCACCTACATCTCCTACGGCGCGGAAACCAGAAAAAGCGTCTTGGCAGATGACGATCAAAAACTGCTGGACTGGTATCAGTCCAAGGGACTCAGCGCCGGCAGCTACTATTTGGTGGTAGGCCGGTTTGTCCCGGAAAACAACTATGAGACCATGATCCGGGAATTTATGAAGAGCAAAACGGAAAAGAGTTTTGCCCTCATTACCAATGTTTCCGAGGATTTTCTGGAAGAGTTGAAGAAGAAAACCGGTTTTGACCGGGATCCCCGGGTGAAATTTGTGGGAACGGTTTACGATCAGGAACTGCTGATGAAGATCCGAGAAAACGCCTATGGTTATTTCCACGGCCATGAAGTAGGCGGTACCAACCCCAGCCTTCTGGAAGCCCTCAGCTGCACGAAGCTGAACATTTTGCTGGATGTGGGCTTTAACCGGGAGGTTGCGGAAGAAACCGCTATGTACTGGACGAAAGAATGCGGCAATCTTGCCGCGCTGATCGATCAGGCTGACTGCTTAAACCCGGAACAGATCGAACAGCTGAGTGTCAAGGCCAAGCAGCGAATTGCCGATGCTTACAGCTGGCAGTTCATCACCACAGAATATGAGAAACTTTTCCTGGAGGCTTTTCAATGAGCATTTTTCAAAGCGCAGATATTTTGCTGCCCAATAACGCAAACATGGAGAAATGGGCTGTCATTGCCTGCGACCAGTTTTCTGCCCAACCGGAATACTGGCAGCGGGTTCGGGCTTTTGCCGCCGATGCGCCTTCCACTGTGAATCTGATCCTGCCGGAGTGTGATCTGGAGGGTGACTATTCCGGAAAGGTCGCCGCCATCAACGAAACTATGCTGACTTATGTTCAGCAGAATATTTTCAAAGTGTACAAAGACGCCTTTATCTATGTGGAACGCACTCTGCTGTCCGGCAAGATCCGCCGGGGTGTTGTGGGTTCTGTAGATCTGGATGCCTATGATTACACCCCCGGAACCGAAGCCGGAGTCCGGGCTACGGAAAAAACCGTATTGGAGCGGATCCCTCCCCGTCAGCGGATCCGGGAAAACGCTTCTCTGGAGCTGCCCCATGTGCTGCTTCTGTGTGACGATCCCACCCAGCAGCTGCTGGGCAGCATTGACGTGGCAAGCCTGCCTGTGGTATATGACTTCGACCTGATGGAAGGCGGCGGTCATATCACCGGCCGTCTGCTGCAGGGCGCTGCCGCTGACCGTTTCCGCAAGGCTGTGGCTGCTTACGAGGCAAGCTGCGAAGCAAAATTTGCCCCCAACGCGCCGGTATACTATGCCGTAGGCGACGGCAACCACTCTCTTGCCACCGCCAAGAGCTGCTATGAAGCAATGAAAGCCGCGTCCCCCGACGCCGATCTTTCCTGCCACCCTGCCCGTTATGCTTTGGTGGAGTTAGAAAACATCCATGACGATTCTCAGGAATTTGAGCCCATTCACCGGGTCATTTTCCGCACCGATCCCAAAGCGATGCTGACCGCTATGGAGCAGGCTGTCTGCGCCCCTGACGGCTATCCCGTCCGGTGGTTCAGCGGCAATGACAGCGGCACAGTAAAGCTGAAGCTGGCAGACGGTCAGCTGAGCATCGGTGTTCTGCAGGCGTTTTTGGACGAATACCTGCACGACCATCCGGGTGAGATCGATTATATCCACGGCGACGATGCCACCCGGCAGCTTGCCGCTGAGGAGAACGCCATTGGTTTCCTGCTGCCGGCCATGGAAAAGAGCAGTCTCTTCCCGGGCATCATTGCCGACGGTGTGCTGCCTCGTAAGACCTTCTCGATGGGTCACGCGCAGGAAAAGCGCTACTATCTGGAAGCCCATGTTATAAAAAAATAAAGGGGATCACCATGAAAAGAGTTATCACATACGGCACTTTTGACCTTCTGCATTACGGTCACATCAATCTGCTGCGCAGAGCCAAGGCTTTGGGCGATTATTTGGTAGTGGTGGTTTCCACCGACGATTTCAACTGGAACGAAAAGCAGAAGAAATGCTATTTTACCTACGAACAGCGCAAGGCTATGCTGGAAGCGATCCGATATGTGGATCTGGTAGTTCCCGAAGAGAACTGGGAACAAAAGCGCACCGATGTTCACAAGTACAACATTGACACCTTTGTAATGGGTGATGACTGGAGAGGAAAGTTTGATTTTCTGAAAGAGGAAGGTGTGGAAGTGGTCTACCTGCCCCGCACTCCGGAGATCAGCACCACCCAGATCAAGCAAGATCTGAACAAGTAACCAAACCGACACATTCTTTGGGACTGGCACTTGGTTTTTCGCTTTGGAGGTATCATGAAAATTCTGATGGTCAACAAGTTCTTCTATATTAAGGGCGGCAGCGAAACCTACTATTTCGCCTTGCGCCGTATGCTGGAAGCGCTTGGTCATACGGTAATTGATTTTTCCATGGAGGACGAAAAGAATTTCCCCAGTCCCTACAGTTCTTTTTTTGTCAGCAATGTGGATTACAACGGCAAGCTGAGCCTCGGCAAAAAGCTGTCTGCCGCCGTAAATCTGATCTATTCCCGCGAAGCAAAGAAGAAGCTGGAAGCTTTGATCCGGCAGGAACAGCCGGATATTGCTCACCTGCATATCTTTCAGCGGCAGATTTCTCTATCGATCCTTGATGTGCTGAAAGCGCACAACATTCCGGTGATCTATACCGCCCATGATCTGCAGATGCTGTGTCCCAATTACCAGATGCTGACAAAGGGAAAGCCCTGTGAGCAATGCAACGGTGGGCATTATATGGCCTGCACAAAGAACCGCTGTATTAAGCAGTCCCTGTCCAAGAGCCTGCTGGGCACCGTGGAGGCTTACTATCATAAGCTGACAAAGCGTTATGATATCATCGACCACATTATTACTCCCAGCGCTTTTTATAAAGAAAAATTTGAAGAATTCGGGGTTTCTCCCGAAAGGGTTACCCATATTCCTAACTTTTTGGATCGTTCCTGCCCGGAAGTAACCCCCTCTGACGAACCCCCTTACTATCTGTATTTGGGCAGACTCTCCCACGAAAAGGGTATTCCCACGCTGATAGAAGCCGCCCGACGCACTGGCATCCGCCTGAAGATCGTGGGCAGCGGTCCTCTGTATGCGGAACTGAAGCAACAGGAAAGCGACTGCATCCGTCTTCTGGGCTTTAAGAGCGGACAGGAGCTGACCGATCTGGTGGGTAACGCCAAGGCCGTTGTACTCCCCTCTGAATGGTATGAGAACGGTCCTTACTCTGCTATTGAGGCGCTGCAGCTGTCCCGACCGCTGATCGGTGCCCGTATCGGCGGCATTCCCGAGCTAATCCGAGAAAACGGCTTTTTATTTGACAGCGGTAACACACAGGACCTGTGTCAGGCGATCCTGCGCATGGAAGCGCTGTCGCCGGAAGCCTATCAGGCTGCCTGTCAGGCATCCCGGGATCTGTTTGAAGCCTGCTACACAAAGCAGGCCCATCTGCTCCGTATCAATCAGGTGTATCAGCTGTTCGGCAAGGATCTGACCTGCCGCGAGGAGATGTAACATGGACATTACCGTTATCACCCCCTTTTACAAAGGGAACGCCTATATGCAGGGTCTTTTCTCCTGCATTTCCCGTTGCGCACAAAAAACACCGCAGCTGCAAATTGAGCTGCTTCTTGTGAATGACAGCCCGGATTGCGCCATAGAATACGACCCCCAATGGGTGTGCGGATTCTCTCTGCAAATTTGCTCTAATCCCCAAAATGCAGGCATCCACCGTTCCCGTGTCAACGGTCTCAACGCCGCTAAGGGAGAATTTATCCAGTTTTTGGATCAGGACGATCTGCTGGAAGAGGATACCTTCGCGACCCAATACCCCCTGATGCAAAACGCAGATGTGGCCGTTGCCAACGGCTTTGATCAAAACCCTCACTGCCGCGGACCGATCTACAAGAGCCTGCGTCATCAGCAGCAGGCGATCCACGATCGATTCTACTATACTGTGGGCAATCAGATCATTTCTCCGGGTCAGTGTCTCATCCGCAAAAGCGCTATTCCCCAACCTTGGTATGACACCTGCGTCCACCGCAACGGCTCGGACGACCTGCTGCTATGGCTGATGATGTTCCGGGAGAACGCCCGGTTTGTATTAAACCCCCGGCAGCTTTACACCCATGTGGAAACCGGACACAATGTGTCCGCAGATATTGAAAAAATGTATCTTTCCTCTCAGGAGGTCCTGACTCTGCTGAAAAGCACCGGCAGTATCACCCCGGAGCAGGAAAAGCAATTTCTCCGGAGTCGGGCTATGGGCCGCCGTTATGCCGGCAAGGGTAAATGCCAAAAAGTATTTGCCATGCTGTGCTACCCGGATGTTGCTTGGGAGCGTCTGACTCTGCACAGATATCAGAAAACCAGGAGTTAATATTTATGGATATCGACCAAAAGGTAAAATGCTGCCAGTTGGATCTTCTTAAAGAGCTGGACCGGATCTGTAAAAAGTGGGATATCCCCTATTTCCTCATTGGCGGCACGCTTATCGGCGCCATCCGCCACAAGGGCTTTATCCCATGGGATGACGATTTGGACGTAGGCCTTTTATGGGAGCATTATGATCGGCTGAAGGAAGCCTGTGACGCAGATCTGGATCCTGCCTACGAGCTTCACGACTGGCATAAAGATCCCCATTCTCCTCACCCCTTTTACAAGCTGAAGATCCGCGGCACCCACTATCCGGAAGAGGTCAGCGCCGATTCCGGTATGAACGACGGGATCTTTATCGATATTTTCCCCTATGACAACGCCCCCGATGATGAAAAGCTCCGCAAGCGGCAGGGTCGGCAGGTTTTTCTGCTCCGCAGAATCCTGCAGCTACGGTGCGGTTTCTCTTTGGGCAAAGGCAGTCCCGTTAAAAAGCTGCTCTACGGAACTCTGAAGCTGCTCTCCGGAATCCGCTCTGTGGAAAGCTGGAAGCGTTCCTTTGAAGCATTGCGGCAGCGTTATAACCACGGAACTACACAGATCGCCACCAATATGTGCGGTGCCTATTCCTATCAGCGAGAGAGCAAGCCCCGTGTCTGGCTGGAAACGGTTACCGACCATGTATTTGAAGGCATGATGTTCAGCATCCCCGAAAACTATGACGGCTTCCTCAGAAGCTGTTACGGCGACTATATGCAGCTTCCCCCGGAAGCCCAGCGTGTCGGAATTCACCATGTCCAAGCTGTTGATTTCGGCGACTATACCATTCGCACAAAATTGGCAGGCAGCGACGACCCAATCCACTAAAAAAGGAGGAGCCATCCACATGAAAACCCAACGCACCGGCAGCAGCCGCATTTTACATTGGGACGTCATTCTTTTCATGGCTCTGTATATTCTGCTTCCAAGTTACTTTGCTCTTGAGCTTTCTCAGAGCTTACCTTTGATCACAGGCAGCCGTATTTTAATTGCTTTGATGGGAATCATGCTGCTGGTACGCCGCCGGGATGTATTCACGCTGAAAAACTTCCGCCTCCGGAAGCTGAATCTGACCCTGACGGAAGACCCCTTGCTGCGGACATCCTTTTTGATCTATTTTGGCCTGCTTCTGCTGGTCAATGCCACCTTCCTGCTGGATACCAGCGAATCCATCAAACAGATTTTTGTGATTTTGGCAGAGGAATATCTGGTAGTATGGATGCTGTGCCTGATCATTGACACCCGGGAAAAGCTGATCAGCGCGCTGCGGATCATGGTATTCGGCGCTGCCGCTGTGGCGGTGATCGCCGCTGTGGGCACCGTCATTGACTACAATCCCTTCCTGCTGCTGAAAACAGTCAGCCGGAATATGGTGATCCGTCCCTTCTACCGGTATGGGATCTTGCGTGCCTGTGTAGGCTTTTTACACCCTGTGTATTACGGCGCATACTGCGCTGTTATGCTGCCCATTGGCATGTTCTTTGCTGACCGCAGCGAAACCAAAAAGGAAACGCTTCTGTACGGCAGCTGCCTGACGCTGATCCTGGCTGGTCTTATGCTGTCTAACTCCAGAGGCTCGATTCTGGCCTTCGGCTGTACTGCCTGTCTGATCTTCCTGATCCGCCTGTTCCGGAAGTCCTTAGGCAAGCTGTTTGCTACTTACCTGCCTATCATCGGCTGTGCCGTGGTGATCCTTGCGTTGATCTTTATGCTCTCCCCTGTGGGCAGACCCATAATCGCAGGGTATGTGGAGGATCTGTTCTCTTCCCACACCGATCCCGGCCCGAGCACAGAACCCACCACCTCCACCAAGCCCTCTGTCACAGAGCCCTCTCCAACGGAGCCTACCCAGCCCAAGCCCAATCTGGTTCCGGAATTTGGAGAAAATGCCAACGGCGTTGCCTCTCGTTTGGATCAGCTTTCCGGTATCCGGTATACTGTGGAGCGTCAGCCGATTTTTGGTTTTGGTCCCAATGCCTCGGCCCGGGGTCTGGTGGGATACATGTACACGCCCGGCACATGGACCCATGTTAAGACCGTGGATATGAATATCGTCGCTATCATCAGCCAGTATGGCATTGTGGGTCTGATCGGCTTCCTGTGTCTGTATGGCAGCATCGGCATCAGCTTCCTACGCAAGCCCTATCGCGGCGATCCTCTGCTGCATTACCTTTTCCTTTCCTTTGTTTGCTATATGTTGTGTCTGCTGTCAATCAGCTTCCTCGACAAATGGTTCTGGGTCATTACCGGTCTGGGACTGTGCTTGATCAATATTATCCGAAAAGAGCAGACAACATCTGACTAATTTCCCGGAGGTATGCCTTTTGTTTCAGGTTTCTGTAATTGTTTTGACCTATTATCCCGATGCAGACAAGCTGTACCAAACGCTGGCTGCCGCGGCAATGCAAAAAGACACCAGCTTTGAGATCATCGTCAGCGATGACGGCTCTCACAGCCCTCTGATGTCTCAACTGCCCACTGTCCTCGCCGAGTTAGGTATCCGGGATTACCAAATTATAGAAAACCCTGAAAATGCAGGCACTGTAAAAAACTGTCTGGGCGCTATCCGCGCCGCCCGGGGAGAATATGTATTTTTGACTTCTCCCGGCGACTATCTGTTTGACAACCATGTACTGGCAGACTTCTACCGTTTCGCCAAGGATAACCGCGCAAAGCTTTCCTTTGGCAACGCCGTGTACTACCGGCAGGCGCAGGCTGTGCCGGTGATTACCCGAAGCCATACCGGACCCTATTGTCCGGAAATGTACCGCTTCGACGGCGTCACCGCCGAAGCAAAGACCCATTTCTTTGGAAACAATTGGGTCATCGGTGCCAGCTATTTCCGGGAACGGGAAGCTGCGCTGCGCTATTTCGAGGCCATCTGCGACTACAGCGTTTATGTGGAGGACAACACCTCTACCGCCTTTGCGCTGGCAGACGGAGTCCCCCTGTGTTATTTTGACCGCAACATCGTCTGGTATGAAGACGGCACCGGCGTATCTACCGGCGCAAACGACAAATGGAAAGCTCGCATTGCAGCGGATGTGGACCGGTGCTACACCGCCCTGAAAGCCCTGCATCCCGACGATCCTTATGTGGATTATGCCGTCACGGAGCGGCATATCTCCCATCGGCGGAAACGGGTTTTGCGCCAAATCTCTCGCCATCCGGTCATTTTCCTGCGTATTCAGGCAGGAAAACGGCTGAAAAAAAGAAAATCCGTGGGATACCGGGCTGAAGATACGGCATTTTTGCAGTATCTGTGCGAATTGCGGTTTCCCACAAAGGAGTAAGTATGGAAGTTATAAAGTATCACTTTCCTCCCCACGGGGATGACCGTGGACAGCTGGTCGCCATTGAGGAAATGAAAGATCTTCCCTTTGATATTAAGCGGGTATATTACATCTACGCCACCTTGCCCGGTGTGCGTCGGGGTTTTCATGCCCACAGAAATTTACAGCAGATCCTGATCTGTGTCAGCGGAAGCTGCAAGGTCCATCTGGACAACGGCACAGATACCGCAGAAGTTCTGCTGAACAACCCCTGCGAGGGGTTGTACATCTCCAACGATACATGGCGGGAAATGTATGATTTTTCTGCCGATGCGGTATTGCTTGTATTGGCTTCCGAATACTATGACGAAGCCGATTATATCCGCAATTACGACGATTTTCTGAATTATATTTCCCGTAAATAAGAGGTGTTACTATGAAAGTACCTTTTGTCAGCTTCAAACCGCTGGAAGCAGAACTGAACACGCAGCTGCACGATGCCTTTGAGCGGGTCTTAGCCAACAGCTGGTATATTGACGGCCGTGAGGACAAAGCTTTTGAGGATGCCTTTGCCGCATACTGCCACAGCGCCTACTGCATCGGCGTGGGCAACGGTTTGGATGCGCTGATGTTGGCATTACGGGCCATGGACATCGGCAGCGGTGACGAGGTGATCGTTCCGTCCAACACCTTTATTGCCACTGCTCTGGCGGTTACCTATGTAGGCGCCGTTCCGGTCTTTGTAGAGCCGGATATCCGCACCTATAATATTGATCCCGCCCGGATCGAGGAAAAGATCACCGAAAAGACCAAAGCCATCATGCCGGTCCATCTGTACGGTCAGCCCTGTGATATGGACCCCATTTTGGAAATCGCAAAGAAGCACGGACTGTACGTGATCGAGGATTGTGCACAGGCCCATGGCGCTACCTATAAAGGAAAAGTAATCGGTTCCTTTGGCCATGCCGCCGGCTTCAGCTTCTATCCCGGAAAGAATTTAGGCGCATTGGGCGATGCCGGTGCTACCGTCACCAACGACCCCGTTCTTGCCGGCAAGATCCGCGCGCTGGGCAACTATGGCTCAGACTACAAATATCACCACATTTACAAGGGCACCAACTCCCGTTTGGATGAGCTGCAGGCAGCCTTCCTTTCTGCTAAGCTGCCCTTGATGGACAAAGTCAACCAAAACCGCCGAGCCATTGCCAAGCGCTATTTGGAGGGCATTACCAACCCCAAGATCATTCTGCCCTATGTGCCCCAGTGGGCAGAACCTGTATGGCATCTGTTTGCTATCCGCTGTGAAGCCCGGGACGATTTGGCCCGGTTTTTGGAGGAAAAGGGCATTGGTACGAATCGTCACTATCCCATTGCCATGCACCTGCAGCCCTGCTATGCCGACCTGAATATTCCTGTTGGCAGTCTGCCGATTGCAGAGGAGATTTCCGCCACTGAGCTGAGCCTGCCGATCTATTACGGCATGACCGAAGCAGAAATCGACTATGTGATCGATACCGTTAACGCATTCTGACGAGGTAACTATGAATCTTCGGAAACTTACTCCCAAGGACGCCCCGGATATGCTGGAATGGATGCACGATCCGGATGTGGTAGGACACTTAAGCGCCAATTTTGCAGAAAAAACCTTAGACGACTGTTTGGGTTTTATTGCCTATGCGGAAAACGCCCGGGAAGATCTGCATTTGGCCATCGCAGATGATACAGACACCTATATGGGTACTGTCAGTCTGAAGCACATTCATGACGGTACTGCGGAGTTTGCCATTACTGTCCGCAAATGCGCCATGGGCAAGGGCTACGCACAGTTTGGCATGCAAACCATTTTGGATGCCGGCAAACAGCAGCTGGGTCTGACCGCCATCTACTGGTGTGTCAGTAGGCATAATCTCCGGGCAGTCCGCTTCTATGACAAAAACGGCTACAGCCGCACCGAATGTGTGCCCCAGTCCATTTTGAAAGCCTATACACAGGAACAACTTTCTGATTTCATTTGGTATATCTACTAAAAAAGGGATCTTATATGCTTCAGAAATTACGAAACCGAATCGCCGCTATCCCTGCCGGCGTTATGGCATCCATGGCGTACACCGTTTGCAGTATTCTGCAGCGGTGTCTTTCCATGTTCACCATGCCGTTGTTTACCCGGCTTTTAACAACAGAACAATACGGTCAATACAATGTCTATCTGTCATGGATGAACATTTTGACCATCTTCATCACATTGAATCTTGCCTATGGCTCTTTTTCCAAAGCCATGGTCACCTACGAGAAGGACCGGCACGGGTATATCGCCGCCATTCAAAATGTCACCTTGCTGCTGGCAGGTGTTTTTTTGCTTTTGTATCTTCCTTTCCGGGAGTTTTGGAATCCCCTGCTGGAGCTGCCTACGGAGCTGGTGCTTTTGATGGTGGCAGAGATCGTTTTGCAAAATGCTTTGCTGTGCTGGTACGGACACCGCCGCTTTACCTATCAATATAAGAGCGTGGTGGCGGTAACGCTGCTGGTTGCTCTCAGTTCTCCGGCGTTGGCGCTGGTTTTGGTCACCAATACCGCAGAAAAGGGTGTTGCCCGGATCATTGGCTACGCCGTTGTTGTGATTGCCGTAGGCTTTGCCTGCTTTGTGTATCAGGCCATTCGGGGCAAGGGCGGCACAAAAGGAGAGTATTGGAAATACGCCCTGCGTTTTAACATTCCCCTGATCCCCTACTACCTGTCACAGGTGGTATTCAATCAGTCTGACCGTATTATGATCAGCCACATGTCCGGCACCGACAAAGCCGGTATCTACTCCGTGGCATACACACTGGCAACGATCCTGACCTTCGTCCTCAATTCCATCAACGGCTCGTATGTACCATGGTTTTACGGCAAGATCAAAGAGGGCAAGGGCGCAGAAAACAAAGCCATGGCCAACGGCATTTCCGCCCTGATGGCATTCCTGCTGCTGGGCGTAATTGCCTTGGCTCCGGAAATCATTGCCCTGATGGCCGGACCGGGATACGCAGAAGCCGTATGGGTCGTCCCACCGGTGGCTATGAGCCTGCTTCTGCTGTTTTACGCTCAGCTGTTTATCAATGTGGAATTTTACTATGAACAAAAATCTCTGCTGGTCTGGGGTTCTATCGGCGCTGCTGTACTGAATGTTGTTCTCAACTGGCTGCTGATCCCCGTATTCGGCTTTGTGGCTGCCGGTTATACCACGCTGGCCAGCTATGTGGTATTCGCCGTTGCCAACTATTTCACCTTAAAGGTCATCCGCAAACGCAGCGGTGTGGATATCGACTTTTTCCAACTCCCGGCACTGATCGGTATTTTCCTCAGCTTTGCTGTTCTGTCTTTTGTGGCAATGGCCTTGTACCCCCTTGCGCCGGTTCGCTATGCCATTATCGCCTGTGTGCTTGCGGCTATGCTCATTTTCCACAAACAGGTCCGTAAGTTCCTGACATCCGTGCTCAAAAGGAAGTGACGAATTTGGGTATGAAAGCTGCCCTGAAAAAAGTACCCTTTGTGCATACCTTGGGTAAATCATTGAAATATACCGTTCAGGATGTCGGCTCTGTTCCGGACTTTCTGGCAGAGCGGAAGCTGTCCCGAACCGGTCCTATCCGGGTAGGCTTTCTGTGCCAGTATCTTCCGGCATGGACCAAGGTAGCCTCCATTTACCGGAAAATGCAGGAAGATCCCCGTTTTGAACCTTTCCTGCTGTGCCTTCCCTCCGGCATTGAAAAGGGTCGGTTGATCCATCCGGATTCTTCGGAGAATGATACCTATCAATATTGCATGGAGCACGGATACCCGGAAGCCATCAACACCCTCATCGGCAAAGATACCTGGCTGGATCTGAAAGCCATGGACTTAAGCTATGTGTTTTATCCCCGTCCCTATAATCCTTTGGTGCCTGCGCTTTACAGCGCCAAGAATGTCCGGCGCTACAGCCGGGTCTGTATCCTGATGTACGGCATTGCCACCACAGAGGATATCACCCGGATCACCCTGAACCGGGATTTTATGCGTTCATGTTACTACTATTTCGCCGAAGCACCTTTTGCAGAACGCATCAACAAAAAGAACAACCGCCTGCTCCATTGGCTAGGCCTGCAAAAATCAGAATGTCTTGGCGTGCCTGTGCTGGAGCAGCTGGCAAACGCAAAAACTTCTCCCTGTCCTGCGTGGGAGTTTTCCAAAAATGCATTCCGTGTCATGTGGACGCCCCGGTGGACCACGGATAAGGCTGAGGGCGGCAGCAACTTCTTTACCTATTGGAAGAGCCTGCCGGACTATGCCGAAGCCCATCCTGAGACAGATTTTCTCTTCCGCCCCCATCCCCTGACCTTCTCTCACTTTGTCCAAACCGGTGAGATGACGCAGCAGGATGTGCTGGATTTCAAGGCGCGCTGTTGCGCGCTTCCCAATGTGGAGCTGGACCGGGAAGCCCAATACGAAGCCACCTTATGGGGCAGCAGTGTACTCATCAGTGATATTTCCGGTATCATGCCGGAGTATTTCACCACCGGAAAGCCCATGATCTTCTGTGCCTCCAATATGGAGCTAAAGCTGGCAGATTTTGCACGGCGCATGATCTACGAGGGCTGTTATGTGGTCAACGACCAAGAAGAGCTGTTTGCCTGTTTGGACAAGCTTTCCAAAGGCGACGATCCTTTGCGGGAAACGCGGCAAAAACTCATTCCGGAGTTATTCGGAAAATCCACCGCCAACGCTACGCAGAATATTCTGGAAGCTTTGGCAAACGATCGAAAGAAATAAACAACTGCCGCCGGCTGTTATAGCCGGCGGCAGTTCTCATTCTACAATATAGCTTGCTACGATCTCGCCGTAGTAGGCGGTGTGGTAGTCCCCTTCATTGGGCGTTCCCTTGGCGTAATAACGGCTGTCATACCGGGGATCAATGGCGGCAGGATCCTGATCCTGCTTGTAGATCACCTTACATTCCAGCGTCAAAGGCAGCTGCCGAATGGCAGGCGCACCCACAACCTCCGGTGCTTCCGCGGTCAGCCCCAGTTTTTTTAGCTTATCCATATCACGACCGGAGTTCTTGCCACATACCGCAAGAATGTTCTTGTCAAACTCCCCATAGGGAATGTTCACGGTAAATTCTCCGGTGGCATCCAAAAAGTCCTTGGTGTACCGACTCTCCCGGACAAAGGCGATAAAGATCGGCTTGCCCCATTGGATTCCCAATGTGCCCCAGCCGATGGTCATGGTGTTGACCTTTCCGTCCTTTTGGGTAGTCAGCAGAACACCTTTTCCGGTCTGCTCCAAAATGGTAGGCGCATACTGCCAAATATCAATTTCCCGTTTCATTGGATTCCCTCCTTACTTAGATGCTCCTATCATAACGGATTTTTTGAGATTTTACAAGCCTTTCCTGCCTGGCAGGCGCTCCCCAGAGAAGGATTTGGGATCGGGTGTGTAGGGTGTGGCTGAAAATCGGGGTCAGGCGATACGCCTGACCCCGACATTTATTGTATTCTTTTTGTAATACTCGGTAAATTCATTTATTTCTTCTTTTTGCCCAGACAAACGCCAAGAATCACGCCAAGAGCCAGCACCAAAACGCCGCCAACCGGCAGCCACCACCATGCAAAGCCGTCATCGGCGCTGTCATTGTGATCGACATCCTGTGTATCGGGTGTTTTTTCGTCTGTATCCTCGTCCGGAACGGAAGGTTCCGTCTTGTCGGGGACGGAGGGTTCAGAGGGCTCAACAGATTCTGTCGGATCTTCCGGTTGGGTCGTTTCGCCGGCCGGAGCTGCCGCCCGCTTCACGATCACCGTGTATTCCTTTTGCACTCCGTTTTCTGCGGTACAAATGATCTTAACAATGTTATCCTGTCCAGCGATCAGATTCTCACCGCCGATCACCTCTACAGATGCTTTGCCATCTGCCGAAATTGCGAATATGTTCACGCGGGAAGTCTCGTAAGGAACATTTACAGTATAGCCGGTCGTATCCTCAGAGAAAGTAGGATACATTTCTGCATCTGCCACTGTCAATGCTGCCAAATTATTATTAGCCGACACAGTAGGTGTGTTTGCTATGCTGCTGAAAACCGCAGTATAGGTCGCGTTGCCTGCGCAGTTGGCTGCAACGGTTTTATCCCAGCCCTTGAAGGTATAGGTGTAGGTGTTATCTGCCGCTCTGGTGGGGTTGGCAGGTACTGTCACTTTGTCGCCGTAGTGGTAGGTCTTGCTGGACAGGACTGTGCCATCCCAGTTCTTAAATACCACTGTATAGTTGTTATAGGCGGAACTATAGGTCGCTGTGTAGGTAGCGTTGCCAATACAGTTGCCTACTGTCTTATCCCAGCCATTAAAGGTATAGGTATAGGTGTTATCCGCCGCCTTGGTGGGATTTGCAGGTGCTGTCACCTTGTCGCCGTAGTGGTAGGTCTTGCTGGACAGGACCGTTCCGTTCCAGTCCTTAAACACCACCGTATAATTCTTGTATGCAGACGAATAGGTAGCGGTG
>JAZKXW010000022.1:0-2900 GCA_045611825.1 Faecousia sp. | reverse complement strand
GATATGACATCGTTAACCGCAACAATCGCACAATAAGCCAAGGCGGAAAGTACGCCATGAAGAACTTTGGCATTGAACAAAAGCATCCCAATCGTCCATAGGCCCATGAATGTAACGGTCAGTCTCACAAAGGACATATCGGGCATCAATGAGAGAACGGCAATAATTGCACCGAAGATACCATACACACTCAGTGTCCGAAAGATGGAACATTTTCGCTTAGTGTAAAAGCTTCCCAGAAACATGTGGACAAGCCACATCTCGACGATCACGCAGGCAATTTCAATAAAGTAATACATGGCTATCTCCCTAAGTAACGATACAGCTGACATTCAAATTCCTGCTGCCTTCTGCGGCTGACCGGAACGACTGCACCGTTGGTGAGGTGCAGCTGGCCTGCCATCGCTGTTTGTACATGCATGAAATTTACTAAATAGCTTTGGTGTGGAGAACCGAAATATCCGTAGGGCAGCTTCGCCGTAATTTCCTTGAGTGTAGCACGGAAGGTGAAATTTTTACTGCCGGTGTGCAAAACTGTGTGATGGTTGAATACTTCAAAATAGTAGATGTCCTGCATTCTTACAATGTGGGAGTTTCCGTCTGCGGTAAATACAAAGCGGTTTGCCCTGACCTCGCATACCGCTGCATCAAGGGCTTGCCGCAGGAGGTCCGGATCAACGGGCTTGGTTAAATAGCGAAAGGCAATACCATACCCACGGATGGCATAGGCTGCGCTGTTTGTAAAAAAAAGAATGATGGGCGCAGGCTTCTGACGGATCAACTTCTCTGCAATCTCGTAGCCGTTGGGAGCTTCCATCTCAATATCCAAAATTGCAATGTCGAACGGGGTTTTTGTGTTCGCGGCAAAAAGATCGGAAGCCTTGGTAAACGAGGAAATCTTAAAAATACCGCATTGTGTTAAGGCGGCATGGACCGACTGAAGATCTTGCGGATCGTCATCGCAAATGGCAATGCGCATACAGATACCCCCTTGCAGTTTGTGTTAATTCTATATGTTTATTATACAAGTGCCTTTCTGTTTGCGCAAGGGCGCCTATGACCGCATACGCCACCCAACAAGCCGTTTGCGCCGAAACGCTTGCGATTGCTTTTTTGGTTTGTTATAAGAACCTTGCGGAGGTGGGAGGGTTCTTCCCAAAAATCGATCAAATATGTAGGGCGTTGACGGTCAAAAACAGTTTGTGATTCACGGAATTCACAAAGAAAGGAGATGTGTAAAAATGCAAACCGCTCTTTTTGCTTTAGCAGAAAACAGCAGAATACAACAGATTTTTTGCTTATTTATCCGGGAAAAGTTTACAAAATTGACATTTAATTTCAAAACGCTCACATTGACAGAAAAGCGGCGGTATGCTACAATTTAGGTACAGTGGACGACTGTGTGGCTTTTATGACCATCTACATATTTGGAGATAGAAATAATGATTGAATTTACCAATGTTACCAAGTCGTATTCTGTAGGCACCCAAGCTTTGCGAGGGGTCAGCATGCAGATTGATGACGGCGAATTTGTCTTTCTTGTGGGTCCGTCCGGCTCCGGAAAATCCACCATTATCAAACTGATTACCGGTGAGCTGCGGCCTTCCACCGGTGAGGTTCATGTCAACGGCTATTCTTTGGAACGGATTCGCAAGCGTGAAGTCCCGTACCTGCGCCGTACTGTTGGCGTTGTGTTTCAGGACTTCCGCCTGATCGAGACAAAGACTGTGTATGACAATGTGGCGTTTGCTATGCGCGTTATTGGTGCAAAAGAAAAGGAGATCCGCCAGCGCGTGCCTTATGTGCTGGAGCTGGTCGGTTTGGAGACCAAGAGCCGCCGCCATCCCAATGAGCTGTCCGGCGGTGAGCAGCAGCGTTTGGCGATTGCCAGAGCACTGGTGAATAACCCCTCCACCATCATTGCCGATGAGCCTACCGGCAACCTGGATCCTGCCCGTTCCTTGGAGATCATGAGCCTGCTGCAGGAGATCAACAATCTTGGCACCACCATTCTTGTGGTCACCCACGAGATGAATCTGGTGGAGCGATTCAGTAAGCGTGTGATCGCCATTGATGAAGGCGTTGTTGTCAGCGACAGAATAGGCGGGTGATGCGGTTATGAGAATCAATAATTTTGGCTATTTAATTAAAGAGGGCATCCGGGGTATTTTTCTCCATGGCTTTATGTCCTTTGCCGCTATCTGCGTAACGGTGGCTTGCCTGCTGATTGTGGGAACATTTGCAAGCCTGATGCATAATATTGATCTGATAGTAGACAACCTGAACAAGACCAATGAGGTCAAAGTCATCATTCATGAGGATCTGACCGATGCAGAGGCAAAGAGCGTGAGTACACAGATCAACCGCGTCAAAAATGTTCGTCAGGCTACCTTCGTTCATCGGGAGCAGGCGCTGAAGGAGTTTGCTGCGAAGCAGGAGAATCCCGAGGCATTTTTGGCAGGTGTAGAGGAGAATTATCTGCGTCACCGTGTTACCGTGATTTTGGAGGATAACAGCAAGATCGAGCAGACGGTAAAAGATCTGAAGAATGTTAAGGGTGTAGCCGATGTCAAGGCAGAGCAGCAGCTGGCAGAGGGCTTCTCAGCCATCAAGGTGGTTGTGAATGTGCTTTCCTATACCATCATTGCCGTTTTGCTGCTGGTATCCCTGCTGATCATTTCCAATACGGTCAAGCTGGGTATGCATGAACGCCGGGACGAGATTTCTATTATGAAAATGGTGGGTGCGACCAACGGTTTTATCCGTCTGCCCTTTGTGGTGGAAGGTTTTATCTTGGGTATGATCGGTGCAGCGGCAGCCTTTGGCTTGGAGTGGCTGCTGTACAATGCTATTATGCGTTGGATCGCTGCGCAGCAGGGTCTGCTGGGCATCTTCAATTT
>JAZKXW010000021.1:0-35614 GCA_045611825.1 Faecousia sp. | reverse complement strand
TAAACGGTACCGGTGTAGTAGTCCAGTCCACGGGCGATGGTCAGATCCACCGCAAAGTTCTCCTCAGGCACACCAAAGGCACTCAAGTTGGCACAGACAGCCTTCAGTTCTACCAGACCCAGATCAAACAGCTCGTTTTTGCCGGTATAGCCCTCCAAAGCGGTCAAAACTTGGGCGTTTGTGCCGGAAATGGAGATAAATTTCAGAATATCATCTGCCTGCTCTGCAGTCAGTTCGCAGTCTGTGACCAAGATTTCACGGATCTTTTCCGCGCCGATCTTATCCAGCTTGTCAACGGTGCGCATGATATCGCCGCTCTTCTCGGTCAGACCCTCCATGGCATAGAAACCGTTGAGGATCTTGCGGTTATTGACCCGGATCTGGAATCGCTGCAGACCGAAGCCCCGGAATACCCGGTAAATGATAGCCGGGATCTCTGCCTCGTTCAAAACATCCAGCTTGCCGTCGCCGATGATGTCGATATCTGCCTGATAAAACTCCCGGAAACGGCCTCTCTGCGCACGCTCGCCCCGGTAGACCTTGCTGATCTGGTAGCGGCGGAACGGGAAAGCCAAATCATTATAGTGCAGCGCCACATACTTGGCCAGAGGTACTGTCAGGTCAAACCGCAGGGCCAGATCGCTGTCGCCCTTTTGGAAGCGATAGATCTGCTTCTCGGTCTCACCGCCGCCTTTGGCAAGCAGGATCTGTGCGTCCTCGATAGCAGGGGTGTCCAAAGGCGCAAAACCGTACAGCGCGTAGGTCTTTCGCAGAATTTCCATCATCCGTTCCAGCTTCTGCTGCTTTTCAGGCAGCAGCTCCATAAAGCCGGACAGGGTACGGGGCTTGATTCGTTCCATAATCGTCTATCCTTTCCAAAGAGAAGCCGCCCAAAGGCCGGGCGGCTGGTAATTTATAATGTATAATGAGGCTTGGTGTGGAACATTTCACGCCAATCCAGATCGCCTCTTTGCAGACCCATGATGGCCACTTCTGCGCTGGCAAGATTGGTGGCAATGGGCACATTGTGCTTGTCGCAGTGGCGAATGGTCTCGATCATTTGGCTATCATCCCACACATCGGTGGTGTTGGGGTCGGTAAACAGCAGCACAAGGTCGATCTCGTTGTAAGCGATACGGGCATTGATCTGCTGATGACCGCCCTGCTTATGAGAAAGAAGTAGTGTAATGGGCAGACCGGTGTTGTCTGCGATCAAGCGGCCGGTGGTGGCTGTGGCATACAGATTGTGCTTCATGAGGACGCTCTTATATGCGGTACAGAACTGCACCATCAGTTCCTTTTTCTTATCGTGGGCCAAAAACGCGATATTCAAAGCAAACACTCCTTCTTTCTATTCTTGCAACGGTTGCTTCCGCAAGGAAGTCCGGCGGTTTAGAGGTGGACAGGCACGGAAATGCCTGTGATCCGTTTGGCAATGCGCTGACAGGCGGCAGCCGCCCCCTTTGGGGTATACTTCATAAGCGGCTGTTTCGCTGCAGCTGCCAGTAAAACATTGGCATCCTCCGGGATCAGTCCTAACAGAGGCAGGCCGGTACGGTCCATCACATCGTCTACTGTCAGCTTCATGGCGCTGAGCAATTTTTTGTCGACCCGGTTGAGAATCAGACGGACATCGGTTTTTCCCATCAGCTCCAATGCTTGGCCGGTGCGGGCTGCATCCCGAATGGAAGCAGGGTCAGTGCCGGCAACCAATAAAAATCGATCTGCAAATTGGGCAGCCATTTGAAATCCGGCACCCAGTCCCGTAGGAACATCTAAAAACACATAGGCGTACCGGTCAGCCGCCTGCGTGAGCATGGCGCCAAAGGCGTCAGAGTCGATACTGTCTGCCGTGTGATTCATAGGCGCGGTCAGGAAGCGGAGGTTGGGATACAAGGGGTGCTCGGTGGCTTGCTCCAAGCGGTAACCGCCTTCGCTGACTTCCGTAAAGGAAAGGGCCGGCAGCTCAGGGATACCTAAGGCGATATCCAGATTCCTGAGACCTGCATCACAGTCGATGCAAAGAACCTGCTTTCCCATCTGCGCCAAAGCGGAGGCAATGCCTGCGCATACAGAGGTTTTTCCGGTACCGCCCTTGCCGGACAGAACCGCGATCAACGCTCCCATACACAGCGCCCCCTTTTCTGAAACTTGGATTTATTATAAAGCAATATCGCACAAAAAGCAAGTGGCAAATGGAGTTTTTTTGGGGCATTTTCATCATAATACACAAAAAACACCAAAAAATACAGACAAATACGGAAGAGGGTCGGCGGATTCACAAAAAATTTATATAAAATGTGTAAATTTCTCTTGCTTTTTCCACACGGGTATGGTATCCTATGGGCGTTAGCACTCGAACTAAAAGAGTGCTAAACAACCGAAAGATGCTTGCAGGCAGGCGGTTTTCGCCGCTGCGATCTTACAATATAGGAGGATTTTGTTATGAAATTGAAGCCCTTGGCAGATAACATTCTGCTGAAGCAGACCGAGGCGGAGGAAACCACCGCATCCGGCATTATTCTGGCTACCACCACCAAGGAAAAGCCCGCTATTTACGAGGTCGTGGCTGCCGGCCCCGGCACAAAGGAAGTTGCTGTGACTGTGGCTGTCGGCGATAAGGTTGTCGTGGGCAAGTACACCGGCAGCGAGATCAAGCTGGACGGCGAAGAGTATAAGTTTGTAAAGCAGGAAGATATTCTTGCTGTGGTGACTGACTAATTCAGGAGGAAATCAAAAATGGCAAAAATGATCGTTTACGGCGAGGATGCTCGCAAGAAGCTGCAGTCCGGCATTGATCAGCTGGCAAATACTGTGAAGGTTACCATCGGTCCCAAGGGCCGCAATGTGGTGCTGGGCAGAAAGTTTGGCGCTCCCCTGGTCACCAATGACGGCGTGACCATTGCTAAGGAAGTTGAGCTGGAAGATCCCTTTGAAAATATGGGCGCACAGCTTATTCGTGAAGTTGCTACCAAGACCAATGATGTTGCCGGTGACGGCACCACCACCGCTACCGTGCTGGCACAGGCCATTGCCCGGGAAGGTCTTAAGAACCTGTCTGCCGGCGCAAACCCCATGGTGATGCGCAAGGGTATTGAAAAGGCAGTTGCTGCTGCGGTGGAAGCCATCAAGGAGCACTCCGTTCCTGTCAGCGGTTCTGAGGACATTGCAAGAGTTGGTACGGTTTCTTCCGGTGACGAGAGCATCGGCCAGCTGATCGCTGAAGCAATGGAGAAGGTAGGTACCGAGGGTGTGATCACCATCGAGGAGAGCAAGACCGCCGAAACCGGTCTGGAGGTCGTGGAAGGCATGCAGTTTGACCGTGGCTATATCTCCCCCTACATGGTCACCGACACCGATAAGATGGAGGCAGTTCTGGACGATGCCCTCATCCTGATCACCGATAAGAAGATTACTACAATTCAGGAGATCCTCCCCATTTTGGAGCCTGTTGTTAAGAGCGGCAAGAAGATGATGATCATCGCCGAGGATGTGGAAGGCGATGCGCTGGCAACCCTGCTGGTGAACCGTCTGCGCGGTAACTTCAACTGTGTCTGCGTCAAGGCACCCGGCTTCGGCGATCGCCGCAAGGAAATGCTGCAGGATATTGCGATCCTCACCGGCGGTACTGTGATCTCCAGCCAGCTGAATATGGAACTGACTGAGACCCAGCTGACCGATTTGGGCCGTTGCCGTCAGATCGTCGTGACCAAGGACACCACCACCATTGTGGACGGTGCCGGTGATCCCGAAATGATCAAGGCGCGTGCACACCAGATCCGCAGCTCCATCGCAACCACTACCTCTGATTATGACCGCGAGAAGCTGCAGGAGCGCTTGGCTAAGCTCAGCGGCGGTGTTGCAGTTATCAAGGTTGGCGCACAGACCGAGGTTGCCATGAAGGAGCAGAAGCTGAGAGTGGAAGATGCCCTGAATGCGACTCGCGCAGCCGTGGAAGAAGGCATCGTGGCCGGCGGCGGTACTGCACAGGTCAACGCCATTGCAGCCGTAGAGAAGCTGACAGCAAAGCTGACCGGTGATGAGAAGACCGGCGCAAAGATCATTGCAACCGCGCTGCAGGCGCCTATCCGTCAGATCGCAGAAAACGCCGGTGTTGATGGCAGTGTTGTATTTGAAAAGATCCGTAATTCCAAGAAGATCGGTTACGGTTACAATGCATATACCGAGGAATATGTGGATATGATTGCAGCCGGCATTGTTGATCCCACCAAGGTGACTCGTTCTTCTTTGGAGAACGCCGCATCCATCGCAGCCTGTGTGCTGACTACAGAATCGCTGGTTTGCGATAAGCCGGATCCTGCTGCTGAGGCTGCCGCAGCTGCCGCTGCAGCACAGGGCGGTATGTATTGATCCGATAGTTCCCTAACCCACAGGGTACAAAATGTTTCACGTGAAACATTTTGCAACCAATAGCAGCCAATGGCAGCAAACATCAGAGAATATCAGCAAATAGCAGAATATATCAGCAAGTAGCAGAAAATATCAGCAAACCTCCTGCCGCTCAGCGGCAGGAGGTTTTTAGTGGAAGCAATGGCGGCTAAATTCGGCATACTATATATAATAATGTGGGAATGTTGTATATAATAATGTATCCATGTCTGATTGCGGCCGAAAATAAGCAATTAAACAAGTTTTTGGCAAAGAAAAAATGGTTTTCCCTCTTTACGAACGGAAAGATTTGTTGTAGAATATCCTTATGACACGGATGGGAGGTATGCAGAATGTATTGTTTGCGATGCGGCAAGGATACGCATGATGAGCGGGTGTTTTGCGAGAGCTGCCTGCTGCTTATGGAAGCTTATCCTGTCAAACCGGGCACAGCGATCCATCTTCCTGAGAGAAAAAAGCCTGCTGAGAGCAAGAAACAATGGAAAGTCATCCCCCAAAGCGAATTGCTGCTCCGCGCAAAAAGACTAAACCGTTGGCTGACGACGATTATCGTGATGCTGCTGGCAGCCTTGGGCGCGTTGGTGTATTTCTTTGTGCTGTAACGGGATATCTGTAACAGCTCTTCGGATACACGGACAGTAGAAATATTGTTTCACGTGAAACATTGTTTTGGCTGTGCGAATAATACGAAATTGTTTCACGTGAAACAATTTAGTTTTGAAAGGTAACGATTATGGGAAAGATTATTGCTGTTGTAAATCAAAAAGGCGGCGTGGGAAAGACAACAACCGCTGTTAACCTGACTGCTGCCCTGACAGAAGCGGGAAAAAAGGTTCTTTTATGTGATTTTGACCCACAGGCAAACGCCAGCTCCGGCTTGGGTATCGATAAGCGTAAGGTTCACAAATCCGTTTATGATGTGATTGTAAACGATGTTCCTGCCGCTGATGCGATTGTTAAGACGCAATACGGTGATGTTCTGCCCTCTACCGCAGATCTTGCCGGCGCTACCATTGAGCTGTTCTCGCTGCCTGAGCCAAATTATCGGCTTGCCAAGGCGTTGGATGTGATTCGCGATCAGTATGATTATATATTTATTGACTGTCCCCCGTCCTTGGAAATTTTAACGCTGAACAGCTTGGCTGCTTCGGATAGTATCTTAGTGCCGGTACAGTGTGAGTATTACGCGCTGGAAGGCCTGTCCGACCTGATGAACACGCTGCGGCTCGTAAAGAAGCGCATCAATCCCAAACTGGAGATCTTTGGTGTGGCTTTGACGATGTTTGATGGCAGAACAAACTTCTCTACACAGGTTGCACAGGAAGTTCGCCGTCATTTTCCCGGAAAAGTATATGCAACCGTCATTCCGCGCAATGTTCGGTTGGCGGAGGCTCCCAGTCATGGCTTACCCGTAACTGTATATGACCGCCACAGCCGCGGTGCGAATGCCTATAAGGCAATGGCGGAAGAGATCATAAAGAAAGGATGACCGGTATGGCAAAAGAAAAAGGTCTTGGCAGAGGCCTAGGCAGCCTGATGGGTGACTTTGAGGAAATTTCTCAGGAACAGACGCCTTATCGCATGCTGCCGATCTATAAGGTAGAACCCAACCGATCTCAGCCCCGACAGGATTTTGATGAAGTAGAATTGCAGGCGTTGGCAGATTCCATTGCAGTGCATGGTGTGATGCAGCCCCTGACCGTCCGTGAGCTGGACAACGGATACTACCAGATCATCGCCGGTGAACGCCGCTGGCGTGCTTCCCGCATGGCAGAATTAAGTGAAATTCCCGTAATTGTCGTGGAAGCCGATGATAAAAAGGCTATGGAACTGGCGCTGATCGAAAATCTGCAGCGTCAGGACCTGAATCCTGTGGAAGAGGCAATGGGTTACCGTAGCTTAATGGATGATTACGGACTGACGCAGGAAGAAACGGCGCAGCAGGTAGGCAAATCCCGTCCTGCAGTTGCCAATGCGCTTCGGTTATTAAATCTGTGTGATTCCGTGCTGGAGCAGCTTCGCAGCGGCGATCTGACAGCAGGCCACGCACGGGCGCTTTTGACCGTTCAGCCCGAGAAAAAACAGAAAGAAGCAGCCCAGAAGATCATTGCGCTGGGTCTTTCCGTCCGTCAGGCAGAGCTGCTTTGCAGAAACATTACCAAGCCCCCTGCCAAGGTAACGCCCATTTCTCTGGCAATCAATTATGTAGAGGAGTGCGAAAAATCCCTGAGTAAGCATCTTGGCCGCGGCGTGAAGATCGTAAACGGCAAGCGCAAGGGACATTTCGAATTGGAATTCTACGGTCAGGACGATCTGCAGGTACTGCTGGACGCCCTGATGAAACTGAATAAATAAGGAGAAACAAGCGTGGAAAAGAAACTGTACCGTGTGATGCAAGGTAAAAAACTTGCAGGCGTTTGTACCGGCCTTGCCGACTATTTCAAATTAGATGTTTCTTTGATCCGGTTGGCATGGGTGATCTTCGCCTTCTGCGGAGCCGGCGTGTTGGCATATATCATTGCTGCGTTTGTGATCCCCGAAGCCCCGGATGGATATATTCCTCATATTCCGCTGGAAGATGAAGATGATAATGATGAAGAGTAAGAACTAAGGAGTGTTTTTATGTTAGATATTAAAAAAATTAAGGAAAATCCTGATGCCGTCAAGGCTGGCTTGAAGGCAAAGGAAGTTGACTGCGATGCTGTTGTGGATCGCATTTTGGAGCTGGATGTACAGATCCGCGGCCTGAAGACCGCCACTGAGACCAAGACTGCAGAGAAGAATAAGCTGGCTAAGGAAAACGGTAAGCTGTTCGGTCAGAAGAAGGGCGCGGAGAAGCAGGGCAAGGATACTGCCGAGCTGGATGCGCAGATCGAGGCCAATAAGCAGGCCAGCATTGCACTGGATGCGGCCATTGAGGACGAGGCTGCCCAGCTGAAGGAGCTGAGCGTAGAATTCAAGACAGCTATGCTGAGCCTGCCCAATCTTCCCGACGATGATCTGCTTCCCGGAGGCAAGGAAAATAACGAGCCTCTGCGCTATATCGGCGCAAAGCCCAGCTTTGATTTTGAACCCAAGCATCATGTGGATCTGTGCCAGGATCTGGGTCTTATCGACTATGAGCGCGGTGTGAAGCTGGCAGGCGCAGGCAACTGGATGTATACCGGCATGGGCGCCCGTTTGGAGTGGGCTCTGCTGAATTACTTCATTGACACCCACACCGCAGATGGCTATGACTTCATCCTGCCCCCCCACATGCTGGAGTACATGTGCGGCGAAACTGCCGGACAATTCCCGAAATTTGCCGATGAAGTTTACAAAATCGCCAACCCCACCGACGACCGTATTCATTATATGCTGCCCACTGCTGAGGCTGCTCTGTGCTCCATCTACCGGGATGAAATCCTCAGTGAGGCTGATCTGCCCAAAAAGCTGTTTGCATATACCCCCTGCTTCCGCCGTGAGGCCGGTTCCCACCGCGCCGACGAGCGTGGTATGGTCCGCGGTCACCAGTTTAATAAGGTAGAGATGTTCCAGTTCTGCAAGCCTGAGGATTCCGACGCAGCCTTCGAGGAGCTGGTCACCAAGGCTGAAAAGCTGGTAGAGGGTTTGGGCTTCCACTTCCGTACCGTGAAGCTGGCCGCCGGCGACTGCTCCGCATCTATGGCAAGAACCTACGATATTGAGATCCTGATCCCCTCCATGGACGGCTACAAGGAAGTTTCCTCTGTGTCCAATGCCCGTGATTATCAGGCACGCCGCGGCAATATTCGCTTCCGCCGTGAGGAAACCGGCAAGCCTGAGTTCCTCCACACCTTGAATGGTTCCGGCTTGGCTACCTCTCGAATTTTCCCTGCTTTGGTAGAGCAGAATCAGAGAGCCGACGGTTCTATCGTGGTGCCGGAAGTGCTGCGTAAGTATTTGGGCGGTCTGGAGCTCATCGAAAAGAAGTAATCTGCGAAGCGTTTGCTTCGAAAGTGTTATGTAAACCAAGAAAGGAAGAAAGAAAATGAAGAAAAACAAGTCCCTGAAGCCCTCTTGGTGGGAAGAGTTCAAGACCTTCGCCGTCAAGGGCAACGCAATGGCGCTGGCCGTCGGTACTATTATCGGCGCTGCCTTCTCCACCATCACCAAGAGCCTGACCAATGACATCATCATGCCCATCGTCAACATCTTCTTGGGTGGCGCTGATTTCAGCGAAGCAAAGCTCCGTCTGCCCAGAATGCCTTGGGTAGAGCCCACCTATGAAACCGTCGTCAACGAGGCCGGTGAAGAAGTGGTTCAGGTGGTGGAGAACTACCTGACTTACGGCAACTTCATCTCCGCTATCATCAACTTCTTCATTCTGGCGCTGGTGGTGTTCTGGCTGGTCAAGGGCCTGAACAAGCTGGCTGAGGCCGGCAAGAAGAAGGAAGAGGAAGCAGCAGCCGCTGAGCCTCCTGCACCTCCTGCTCCCTCTGCGGAAGAAGTTCTGCTGACTGAGATCCGCGATCTGCTGAAGGACAAATAAGTTAAATTCCATAACAAAAAGCGACCTGATGATTCAGGTCGCTTTTGTTGTATATTTTTGTGAAACAAAAAGAAATGTGGTGGTTTTGCAATTACTTTGTGCCGAAAATACGGTCACCGGCATCGCCCAAACCGGGCACGATATAGGCGTGATCGTTCAGCTTTTCGTCCACCGCAGCCAGATACATCTCCACATCGGGATGAGCCTTCTGCACAGCGGCAACACCCTCAGGGCAGCCGATGATATTCATCATAATGATGTTCTTGCAGCCATGCTGCTTCAGAAAATCGATGGCGGCGACGGCGCTGCCGCCGGTGGCCAGCATGGGGTCTACCACAAAGACCTGGCGGTTTTCAATATCCTCGGGCAGCTTGCAGTAGTACTCAACAGGCAAATGGGTATCGGGGTCCCGATAAAGACCGATGTGACCGATCTTAGCGGAGGGGATCATATCCACCATAGCATCTACCATACCCAGACCTGCGCGGAGGATGGGGATAATGGCCAGCTTTTTACCGGCAAGACGGCGGCAGGTGGCTTCTGCTACGGGGGTCTGCACCTTTACTTCCTTGGTGGGAAGGTTACGGGTTGCCTCATAGCACATCAGGCCGGAGATCTCGCTGATCAGTTCGCGAAACTCCTTCACGGAAGTGTTCTTGCTGCGCAAAATTGCCAGCTTGTGCTGGATCAGGGGGTGGTCCAAAACATGTACATTGGCCATTTTTCTCTATCTCCTTTAATCTTTCTGTTGGCGTTCCATCCGTTCTCGTTCGGCTTGGGAAACGCGTAAATAGTTGGGAGTCAGGGTCATACCGTCACAGGGCTGACCTTCCTTCAGCATCCGGCTTGCCACCAGCGCCACACCGGCGGCTCTTTGGTGCATCCGATGCTCCGCAGGCAGAACTAACTGCGGAATACTCTCTAATAATGTATTATAGCACAAAATACTGCCGTCGCCAACTAAAAAAACAGGTTCCTGCAGATTTTTTATTTCCTCAGCAAGCTCTGCAAGAGAAATGGCCCGGTCCGGGCAAATACGGGTCAAGCGGCCCTTTTCTGCGTGAAACAGCGCATTGTAGACCTGCTGCCGGCGGGCATCCATAACAGGCAGGACATAGCCTTGGTAAACCCCCAGATTTTCCGCCATGGCTTCCAGCGTAGAAACACCGCAACAAGGAATTTCCTTACCCCATGCAAAGCCCTTTGCGGCAGCCACACCGATGCGGACACCGGTAAAACTGCCCGGCCCGGCGGCCACAGCCACCGCATCCACATCCTCAGGGGACAGCTCGCATTGGTCAAGCAGGGTCTGGGCCATGGAAAGCAGGGTTTGAGAATGAGTCAGACCTGTATTCTGATAGCTTTCTGCCAATAAGACATCCTCCTGCAGCAGGGCAACGGAGCAGGCCTTGGCAGAGGTTTCAAAGGCTAAGATCCGCAAGGAAATCTCCCCCTTCTATGGTGATTCTACGGGATTCTTCCCCGGTTTTTTCAATGCGTACCCGGATGGCGCATTCCATGGCATCGGATACATTTTCACTCCACTCAACGGCACAAACACCTTGCCGCTCTAAGTAATCTTCCCAACCGATATCGAACAGATCATCGGAACTGTGCAGGCGGTACATATCAAAATGGAACAATGGCATTCGACCGGACAGATATTCATTAACGATGGTATAGGTAGGACTGGTAACGGCTTCCTTTGCGCCCAATCCCCGGGCAAGTCCCCGGGTAAAGGCGGTTTTGCCTGCGCCCAGATCGCCTTCGTAGGCAAGGACAACACCGGGTGTCAGCACCTTTCCCAGCGCTTCTCCCACAGCTTCGGTCTGTTCCGGAGAATTTGTGATAAATTCCATAAATCGCTCCTTAGCTCATTGTGCGTTTTTCAGCTTTTCCGCCTGATCGGCGGTGGCAAGGGCATCGATGATCTCATCGATGGCGCCATCCATGACCGCATCGATCTTGTAGAGGGTCAGACCGATCCGATGATCGGTGACACGGCCCTGAGGGAAATTATAGGTGCGGATACGCTCGTTTCGCATACCGGTACCCACCTGACTGCGGCGCATACCGGTGTCTTGAGAATCCAGCTTTTCCTGCTCGATTTCGTAGAGCTTGGAAGCCAGCATTCGCATACACTTTTCCCGGTTTTGCACCTGACTGCGTTCCTCCTGACAGGCAACCACAATACCGCTGGGCTTGTGGATCAGCCGGACGGCGGAGCTGGTCTTATTAACATGCTGGCCGCCGGCACCGCTGGCGCGGTAGACCTGCATTTCAATGTCTGCAGGGTTGATTTGCACATCGACCTCTTCCATTTCCGGCAAGACCGCAACGGTGGCGGTAGAAGTATGCACACGGCCGCCGGATTCGGTTTCCGGAACGCGCTGTACGCGGTGCACACCGGACTCGTATTTCAGCCGGGAATACGCGCCGCGGCCGTTGATCACGAAGTCGGCTTCCTTGACGCCGCCCAATTCCGTTTCCGTATAGTTCATCAGCTCGATATTCCAGCCCTTTTGGGCGGCATACATGGAGTACATCCGGAACAAACTGTGGGCAAACAGGGCGCTTTCTTCTCCACCGACACCGCCGCGGATCTCCATAATGACACTTTTTTCATCGTTGGGATCTTTGGGCAGAAGCAGGATCTGCAGCTGTTTATACAAAGCTTCCTTTGCCTGCTTGGCTTCCTGATAGGTCTGCTGACACAGCTCCTTCATTTCCGGATCGGACATCAGCTCTTCTGCGTCACGCATATCCCGTTCTGCGCTGCGATAGGCGTGGTAAGCCTCAATAATAGGCTCTAAGTCGTTCTTTTCCCGTAAAAAGGCAGCGGCTTTTTTGGGATCGTTATAAAAATCCGGCTGCTCCGAACGGGCGCAGAGTTCCTCATAGCGGTTGGCAACCGCGGCCAATTTGTCTAACATAAAATCCCCCGGAAGAAGCATTATAACCGTGTGTCTTTCTGCGCTTGCGCAGGATGACACTGCCGATCTGCGTCTTCATAAAATGTTTTCGCTTTATTGTAGCAGTTTTGCCCCAAAAAGTAAAGTCATACCGGACGGTACAAATTGATCACACAGCTGGCTGTGTCTGTCAGCTCCTCTAATTGCTGCAGACGCTCCAGACCCTCTTTGCCGATACGGTAAATATGGGGTGTCATGCTAAGCAGATTGAGCACCTGCTCTCCCCGGACGGTAAAAGAAAACCGGACAGGGATGCTTTTTTCTAAGGAAAAACCGGATAATTGCGGCGTGATTTCCTTGGGCTTTTCCGTCAATTTCGGATAAATCACAGACTTTAGCGCCAATAAATGGTCAGCGGCAGCCAACACCTGTATATAGACACCGTCCTTGCGTAATACCCGGTGAAATTCCTCCGGCAAAGTCAGGGCGAACAGACTGGTGAGTACGCCTATGGAGGCATCCGCCACCGGAAGTCTGGCGGCAGAGGCGCAGAGCCATGTGGCATTTTTATACCGGCCAGCGGCATAGCGCACCGCTTCCTTGGAAATATCCAAGCCCACAAGCTCCGATTGCAGGGCATTTGCCAGAACGGCGGAATAATAGCCCTCTCCGCAGCCCACATCCAGGATCGGCCCTTGACAGCCTGTTTCCAATGCCAGTTTGCAGACAGCTTCCGCGATCGGTTCATAAAAGCCGCCGTCTAAAAACTGCCGGCGGGCGCGAACCTGCTCCGGCGTGTCGCCGGGATGGAGGGAATGCTTTTGCTGCACCGGCAACAGGTTTACATAACCTTGCCGCGCAATATCAAAATTGTGACGGTTTTCACAAACCATCCCACCGGTTTGGCGGGTCAGAGGCTGACCGCACAGGGGGCATAAAACATTCACAGGCAAGGCTCCTTTCTGGTTTTTTTCTATCATACCCTATTTTTTTCCTGCCGTCAACGGAGGAAAATGATAAAGATTTATGTAAACTTCATACTTTCTTAAAAATTATTGCATTTATTTGTTCATAATTAAAAGTTAAGATATAGATACTAAGTTTCATAAATTTTTCATTTTTCCTCTCCTCTTTTTCATGTTGCAAAAGCCGCAGGTCAACCTGCGGCTTTTGCACATTTCAGGGGAATACTTTCATGATTTACCACCTTTTGGGCAAACTATGTCAAAGAGGTGGTATTTTTGATTTTATCCTATCTTCGCACCATTATTTTGTACGGTGTCTTGATCCTTGTGATCCGGCTGATGGGCAAACGGCAGATCGGGCAGATGGAGCCGTCGGAGTTTGTGGTGACCATGCTGGTAGCCAATCTGGCATCTATCCCCATGCAGGACAGCGGCATTCCGCTGTTTTCCGGATTGGTGCCGATCCTGACGGTGCTGGGCGTGGAGCTGGTGCTGGCGACGCTGTCCCTGCGGAGCATACCGTTGCGAAAGCTATTGTGCGGAAAACCGGTTATTTTGATAGAAAACGGCAATATTATGCAAAAAAATCTTAGAAAAACACGGGTAACTTTGGATGAACTGACCGGCCATCTGCGGGAAAAAGATGTGCTGGACCTGCAAAGTGTCCAGTATGCCATTTTGGAAACCAACGGCAATCTGTCTGTATTTCCCTATCCCAAGGACCGTCCTGCCAGCGCTAAGGAAGCTGGGATCCAGGCACAAAAGCAGTATATGCCCCTTACGGTGATCTCCGACTGTAAGCTGCTGGAGGAGAATTTGAAAAAAGCAGGTAAGGACGGGGCTTGGCTGCAAAAAACATTACAGCGTTACGATGCCACCGTAGAGGACACATGGCTTTTAACGGTAGACGGCAGCGACCGGGTACTGTTTTATCGAAAGGAGCGGTAAGGATGGGACGGTTTTGGATCGGAGTAGGTCTGCTGATCGGACTGTTAGTATTGGGGTTTGGTGTTTCGTCAGCCATGGACAGCGCGCATCGGGAGATTGCAGATACGCTGGAACAGGCTGCCCAAGCGGTATTTTCCGGAGAGGTGGAAGAAGGCGTTTCCCAAGCGGAGCAAGCGCAGCGAAAATGGGAAAGCTGCTGGAAAGCAACAGCTTCCGCTGCAGACCATGAACCAATGGACGAGATCGACAGCCTGTTTGCGCAAATGGAAATGTACCGAAAATTTGGGGATCAGACGGAATTTGCCGCCTGCTGCCGTCGACTGTCCCAGTTGGTACGAGCGGTGGGAGAGGCCCATGCGTTTAACTGGTGGAATCTGTTGTAACAGCGGTGGCAGTACCGTGGGCAAGCCGCAGGATCGCCTGCGCAAGAAATTCGGCTGACAGCAGGGCTTCGTGGCGGTTATTGCCGGCGGCACCCATTTCGATCAGTAAGGCGCCGGCGGACAGATCCTGATTAAAGCGAGATCTGCGGAAGCTGATGGGACGGCAAATATCCGGGCAGTCTTGCTGCAGCTGCACATGGAGCTTCAGCGCCAAGGCCATATTTTCCTCCCAGTTGGGATGGGGCAGCCCACCGGCATCCGTCCCTACCACAAACATCATTTGCGCCGCCTTTCCGTATTCGGTGGTAACGCAAAAGGGCAGTTGCTTCCCGTTTCCGTCTACCACCGCATCCCGGTGCAGATCCAGCACCAGCCGGATGGAGGGGTATTGCTTCAGATAATCCTTGACAGACGTGCGAGACTGGTCATAAGCGTCGGTGTAGGAGGGATAGTCGTGAATGGTGCGGTCATGGAGCACATGGATGCCGCCTGCTTCCAAAAGCTGTGCCAGTCGGTCACCTACAGAGATCATGTTGTAGGCTGTGTTTAAGGTGCGGTAGTCGGAGCTTTCTGTGTAATTCTCGGTTTTGGTATAGCTTTCTGACCCGTGAGAGTGGAGGATCAGGACAGTCGGTTCCGAACCGGTCAATTCCCAAGCAAGGGGTTTTTGTAAAAGAGCTTCCACATCTACCGGATAGGCGCAGGTATTGTAAATGTCTACAAGGGCGGAGTCCTCCGGCGCAAATACGGGTAAGGAGAGAGGCGCATCGGGAGCAGAGGGGGAAGGAAGCGCTTCGGTCGGGGCGGTGGTTTCCTCCGGCGGCATGGGACGGAGGATCCGTCCGGTCTCCAAATACAAAAGGACAGCCGCAAGCTTTTCCGTTGTGAGAAATGCCAGCGCTTTTTCTCCTAAACCGCCGCTGACCAACCGCAGTAAAAGGGCGAAAATAATGATGAGAATACCAAAACGCAGGCTTTTTTCCTCCGGCTTCATGCTTGTCCTCCGTAAATGAAAAATAAATCGTGCGATGCTGTTATGCATCGCACGTTCTCTCTTTATTCCGGCTTGCGCCATTTTGGGCGTTCTCGCAACTGCACCCGCAGCTGCTGGAAAAATTCTGTCAGCAGTTGGGAGGCTTCCTCCTCGCAGACTCCTTTTTCCACCTGAGGACGGTGGTTAAATTCCATAGAAAACAGATCGCAAACTGAGCCGCAAGCGCCGCATTTGGCATCCGACGCGCCAAATACCACCCGGGGGATCCGGGCGTTGATGATCGCGCCTGCGCACATGGGACAGGGCTTCAAGGTCACATACAAGGTGCAGTCCCAAAGCCGCCAACCGCCTAAGTGTTCGCAGGCTTGTCCGATGGCCTCGATCTCCGCATGCCCTAAGGCGGTGCGCTGCGTCTCCCGACGGTTGCGGCCGGAGCCTACGATGTTTCCGTCCCTTACAATGACACATCCCACAGGCACTTCTCCCTCTGCGCCGGCTTCCCGGGCAAGGCTTAACGCCTGTTCCATATAGTACCGATCGTCCATACCGCACCTCCTTTTTTATATACTATCAAAGGGCAGGCGGCTTGTCAAATCGGGATTGCATAACGATACAGATATGTTCCCGGTAATCATATCACAGTTAACTTGAAAATCTTGTGGAAATGTGACACCTTGCAAACAGTGCAAAAGGATGTTATAATGACAAAAATATGGACTTTTTCAGGTGATCGATATGAAGACCTTACTGCATATCTGCTGCGTACCCTGCGCCAATCAGTGCATCGAGGTGCTGCGAACAGATAAATTTGAGGTGTCCGGCTTTTGGTATAATCCCAATATCCATCCCTTTACGGAATACCGCGCCCGTCGGAATTGCCTGCGGGAGTATGCAGACACCATTGCGCTGCCGCTGATCGAAAAAAATGACTATGCCCTGCGTCCCTTTATCCGGGAGGTGGCAGAGGATATTGCCCACCGCTGCGGAAAATGTTACGAAATGCGGCTGTTTGAAACGGCGCGTCAGGCAAAGGAACTGGGATTTGACAGCTTTACCTCATCGTTGTTTATCAGCCCCTATCAAAATCACGCGCTGATGAAAGAAACGGCGGAACGGGCAGCAGCTGCGTACGGCGTGGAATTTCTCTACCGGGATTTCCGTCCCTACTTTAAAGCCGGGCAGGAGCTTGCCCGGGAACAGGGCTTTTATATGCAGAAATACTGCGGCTGCGTCTTTTCCGAGGAAGAGCGCTACTTGAAAGCCAATAAGATCATTCCTTAGGAGGAATCTATGGAACTGCAAATGGTTGCGCCCTGCTTGTTTGGCTTGGAGGGCATCGCAGGTGACGAACTGCGAAGACTGAATATGGAAAATGTCCGGGTCGAGGATCGCAGAGTTCTGTTTACCGGCGATGAAGCCGCTTTGGCAAAAGCCAATGTCTGCCTGCGTACCGGTGAACGGATCATGGTGGTCCTTGCCCAGTTTTCGGCAAAGACCTTTGAGGAGCTGTTTCAGGGCGTGTATCATGCCGAACTGGAGCAGTATATTCCCAAAGACGGCCAGTTTCCCGTAAAGGGTCACTGCCTGAACAGCCAGCTGATGAGCGTTTCCGACTGTCAGGCTATTATTAAAAAAGCGGCATCCCGTCGATTGGGCGAAAAGTACGGCGTGGCGTGGCTGCCGGAGACCGGTGTAAAATTCCAGCTCCATTTCACCATTTTGAACGATCAGGTGACGCTGTCTTTAGACACCTCCGGTCAAGGCCTGCACAAACGGGGCTACCGGGCTGTGGGCAACGATGCGCCCTTGCACGAGACCTTGGCAGCCGGCATGATTCAGCTGACTCGCTACCGGGGCAGAGAATTTTTGTGGGACCCCTTCTGCGGCTCCGGAACCATTCCCATCGAGGCGGCGCTGATCGCCAAGAACCGGGCGCCGGGACTGAACCGGCATTTTGCGGCAGAGGAATATCCGTGGATCCCCAAAGCTGTCTGGCAGCAGGCTAAGGAAGAGGCAAAGGATAAGGAATTTAACGGCAAATATCAAATCATGGGCTCAGACAGCGATCCTGCCTGCGTATCCCTGAGCTTTGCCAATGCCAAAAAAGCAGGCGTTTCCGATTGCGTGGATTTCCGGGACGGAGACGCCACCAAAATGAACCTGCCGGCGGAAAGCGGCATTTTGATCTGCAATCCTCCCTACGGTGAACGAATGATGGAGCAGCACAGCGCCCAGCGGCTGTACGCCGCCTTGGGACGGCATTTGAAATTTGCCAACAACTGGAAAAAGTTTGTAATCACCTCCGAACCGGAGTTTGAACATTGGTTCGGCTGCCGCGCAGATAAAAAGCGGAAATTCTATAACGGAAAAATCAAATGTGACTACTATATGTTCACCGATAACAGCCGCAAAATAAAGAAAAAGTAAGGGATGGATTTATGAATCACTTATTTATTATCAACCCGGCGGCAGGCAGCCGCGATCGGACACAGCTCTACTCCAAGCTCATTCGGGAAGCCTGTGCGGCAAAGGGAATTGCCTGCCGTATCGAGGTCTCCGCAGCCCCCGGTGACTGCAAGCGGATTGCCCGGGAAGCCGCCGAAACCGGAGAAGAATACAAGATCTATGCCTGCGGTGGTGACGGCACGCTCAACGAAGTGGCAGCCGGCGCGGCAGGATACGAAAATGTGGCGGTGACGGTGGTCTCTGCCGGCAGCGGCAACGATTTTACCAAGCTGTTCAGTGACCCGGAGGCCTTTCGGGATATTAACCGGCTGCTGGACAGCGAAGAGGTGGTCTTTGACCTGATTAACTGCAACGGCGATATTTCCCTGAATATCTGCTCTGTGGGTCTGGATGCCCGAATCGGCACAGATGTGGCCAATTATAAGCGGCTTCCGCTGCTCAGCGGCTTCCGCGCCTATGCGGTTTCCGCCGCGGTCAATACCGTACGGGGCGTTTCCGAGCATTATGTAGTGGAGATAAACGGCAAGCGCATTGACGGACAGTTCACCCTGATCTGCGCCTGCAACGGCAGATATTACGGCGGCGGCTTCAACCCCGTTCCCACCGCAGACCCCACCGACGGAATGCTGGAGGTGCTGTTGGTCAGAAAAGTTTCCCGTTTGAAGGTGCTGCAGGTCATCGGTAAATATAAGGACGGAAAATATGCCGAATATCCCCAGCTGATCCGGCATTACCGCACCAATAAGCTGAAGATCATCTGCGACAAGCCCTCCAGCATCAACTTGGACGGCGAATTGCGGACAGCCCAAGAGGTGGAGATCACCTTGGCAAAGGAAAAGCTCCGCTTCTTCTATCCCAAGGGTCTGACTTGGCAGAACGCGGTCCAACCGGAACCTGCCGAAGTGTAATACATACCGGAAGAGGTGCGTGAAAAACGCGCCTCTTTTCTGTTTTTCCTGCTTTTGTTTTCTTGCAATTTGTGGTAGAATAAGAAAAAAGAGAGGAAGTGAAAACCGTGAGGACTTGTGTGATTTTCTGCGCCGCGGATTTTGACACGCTGGCAGAGCCTGTGGGAAAAGAGGATTATGTCATTGCCGCCGATGGCGGTCTGCTCCACACCCGGAAATTGGGCTTGGAGCCGAATTGTATTTTGGGCGATTTCGATTCTTTGGGCTATGTTCCCGATTTGGCGCAGGTATTTCCGGTGGAAAAGGACGATACAGATTCCATGCTGGCAGTTCGTCGCGGACTGGAGGCAGGCTGCAACCGGTTTTTGCTCTATGGTTGTTTAGACGGACCGCGCCTTGACCATACCGTAGCCAATTTCCAAACCTTGCAATTTTTAGCAGACCGTGGCGCAAGGGGCTTTCTTGTGGGCAAGACCCATATCGTCACCTTGATCCGGGAGGGAACGGTCCGGTTCCCAAAGGAAGCAAAGGGTATTTTGTCGGTGTTTTGCATGGGAAAAGATGCCACCGGCGTTACCCTGACGGGATTGCAGTACCCTTTGGAAAACAGCACCTTGACAGCCGGTTTTCCTTTGGGAGCAAGCAACCATTTTATTGGGCAGGAGGCCTCTGTTTCCGTGGGTGAAGGCAGCCTGCTGCTGATTTATGAACGGGAGAACGGACTTTTGTATGAATGACATGGAGAAAACCGACCTCCGGCAAGGCTTGAGCAGAGCAGAGGTAGTCAGGCGGCTGAAAGCAGGCTTGGGTAACCGCGTCAAAAAACAGTCCTCCCTGACGGCCGGACAGATCATCCTGCGCAACTGTGTCACCTTTTTTAATTTGGTGTTTGCGGTGATGGCGGTTTTGATGCTGCTGGTGGGATCTTCCATCTTAAATCTGACATTTCTGATGGTGGTGTTTATCAATACGGTCATCGGCTGTGTGCAGGAGTTGCGGGCCAAACGGGCAGTGGATAAGCTGACCTTGGTGGCAGCCCAAAGCCTGAACACGCTGCGAGATGGGCAAATGGAGCCGGTGCGCTCCGATTTGCTGGTGCAGGGCGATATTGTGGAATATACCCCCGGCGATCAGATCTGCGCCGACGGTATTTTACGGGAAGGACAGCTGCAGGTCAATGAGTCACTCATCACCGGAGAAGCCGATGCTATTGTAAAAAACGCCGAGGACCGTCTCCTCAGCGGTAGCTTTGTGGTAACCGGACGGGCGAAGGTACAGCTGACCCATGTGGGCGACCGGGCCTTTGCCGCCCGATTGGCAGCTGAAGCCAAAAAAGATCCGAAAGCCGCCAAATCCGGCATGATGCGTGCGCTGGACAGACTGATCCACATAATTGCGTGGATGCTGATCCCCGTAGGACTTTTGCTGTTCTTCAACCAACGGCTGACGGATAATTCCCTCCGGGACAGCGTGGAGTCCACCGTTGCGGCTCTTGTAGGCATGATCCCCGAGGGCTTGTATTTGCTCACCAGCGTGGCGCTGGCGGTTTCCGCGTTAAAGCTGACCAAAAATCGGGTGCTGGTTGAGGAAATGAATTGCATTGAGACCTTGGCGCAGGTAGATGTGCTGTGCGTGGATAAGACCGGCACGATCACCGAACCGGGTATGGAAGTGACCGGGATTTTGCCGTTACAATCCTGCGAACAAGCGTTTATTGAGAAGATTTTGCAGGCTATGTACGGCGCCCAAGCGCCGGATAATGATACCGCCAAGGCGTTAGCGGAGCGGTTTTCCGCACCAACGGACTGGGTCTGCACCGAATACATGCCCTTTACCTCCCAAACTAAGTGGGCTTGCGGCGCATTTTCCGGACAGGGTGTGTTTCTGGTAGGCGCGCCGGAGTGGATTTTAAGGGAAAAATACGAGGCCTTGCGGCAAACCGTAGAAACCTACACGGCGGCCGGCGAACGGGTTCTGCTGGTTGCCCAATGCGGAGAAGTACCCACACAACAGCCGGTTGATCCGGAGCCGCTGGCGCTGGTGCGGCTGTCAAGCCGTATCCGGGCATCTGCCCCGGAAACCTTTGCTTATTTTTCCCGTCAGGGAGTGTCCGTCAAGGTCATATCCGGCGACAATCCCCAAACAGCTGCCGCGGTTGCCCAACGGGCAGGTATTGAAAACGCCCGGCAATGGGTGGATGCTTCCTCGCTACACACTGAAGAAGCCATTGCCGAAGCGGCGGAGCGCCATACAGTCTTTGGCCGCGTGACGCCGGAACAAAAGAGGCAGCTGATCCGGGCATTTAAGCAACAGGGGCATACCGTAGCCATGACCGGTGACGGTGTCAACGATGTGCTTGCCATGAAGGAGTCGGATTGCGGCATTGCTATGGCAGGAGGCGCACAGGCGGCAGGACAGATCGCCCAGCTAGTACTACTGGACGGAGATTTCGGCGTCATGCCCGGCATTGTGGACGAAGGCCGTCGGGTCATCAACAACATCCGCCGTACGGCTTCTTTGTTTTTGGTAAAAAATATTTTTTCTCTGGGCTTGGCGTTGCTGACCCTTGTTACCGGTCTGCGGTTTCCGCTGGAATCCTTCCATTTGACCATCGTATCTGCCCTGACCATCGGTATGCCGGGCTTTGTTCTTGCCATGGAACCCAATTATGAACGGGTCACCGGTTCGTTTTTGCGAAAAACCCTGCGCAGAGCGTTTCCCGGCGGCATTACCAATATCTTGATGGTGGTGACGGCCCAAGCTATGATCGCGGTTTTTCAAATCCCGGTCAATGACGGACAGGCCATTACCACAGCCATTTTGTGCGCGGTGGGTCTGATGGTGCTTTACGAGACCTGTCGACCCTTCACCAAGCTGCGATGGGCGCTTTTGTGCGCTATGACCGGCGCGGTGATCGGCGCGTTTTTCTTGCTGCCGTGGCTCATCGGTTACCTGACCATCCAAAGCAAAGCGGCATTTTTGCTGCTGCCGGTGGTGCTGCTCCTTGCGCCGACGCTGTTTCTCGGGGTGAATCGGGTGTTTGCGTGGGGGGATCGACTCTATGACCGACGACAGCAGAAGAAATAACACAAAAGGAGGCATCTTATGCTGACATACGAACTGAAAAAACAGCCGGGGATGCCTCTGTACGAATCCTTGTACCGCTGTATCCGCGCAGACATTTTGACAGGAAAACTGCCGGCAGATACCAAGCTGCCCTCCAAACGGGCGCTGTGCGCCAATTTAGAGGTCAGTAAGATCACTGTGGAAGGCGCATATCAGCAGCTTTTGGCGGAGGGGTATATCCGCTCCGTGGAAAAAGTGGGCTATTTTGTAGAGCCCACGGAGCAGCTTCCTGTATCTGCGCAGCCGGAAACAGAGCCCACAGTCCCCAAAGAGGACATGGTAGACCTGACGGCAAACAGACCTGCCAGCTTTCCGTTTTCCGTTTGGAGCAAGCTGCAGCGGGAAGTGATTCTGGATATGGGCCATACCCTTTTGCAGCCGGTGTCCAATCAGGGCTTGTGGGAGCTGCGCAGCGCCATTGCCATGCACCTTGCCCAGTTCCGGGGCATGCAGGTGTCTGCCAACAACATTATCATCGGCGCAGGTACAGACTTTTTGTATAATCTGCTGATCCAGCTGCTGGGTCGGGAAAAGCTGTACGCGGTGGAAGAGCCGGGATATACCAAGATCCGTCGCATCTATTCAGCCGCCGGCGCGCAGTGGATCGGCGCGGAAATGGATGAGCACGGCGTGATGCCGGAAGCGTTGAAACAGGCGCAGGTGCTGCATCTGTCGGCATCTCACCATTTTCCCACAGGCATTATTATGCCAGCCGGTCGTCGGCAGGAATTGCTCCGTTGGGTAAGCGCCGCAGAGCGGTGGATCATTGAAGATGATTACGACAGCGAATTTCGTTTTAATGCCCATCCCATGCCGGCCATGCAGTCTTTGTGTCCTGACCGGGTGATCTACATGAACACCTTTACCAAGACCTTGGCGCCATCTGTCCGTATCAGCTATATGGTGCTGCCTGCTGCGCTGATGGCGCAGTTCCGGGAAAAGCTGGGCTTTTACAGCTGTACGGTGGCAGGTTTTGAACAGCAGACCCTTGCCCGTTTTATCGGCGGCGGCTATTTTGAAAAACATATCAACCGCATGCGGAAATTTTACAAGATGCGCCGCAACCGTGTGCTTGCCGCCATTGAAAAGTGTCCGTTTTCCCACCTGCTGACCATTCGGGAGGAGCATGCCGGTCTGCATTTTCTTGTGCAGGTGCATACGGAGCTGTCCGATGAGGAATTGGTGGCACGATGCGCCAAAGCCGGCATCAAAGTGCAGAGCCTGAAAAATTATTACCACGGCCCGGTTCCGGAGAAAGCCAAAAAAAGTTTGGTTATCAATTATTCCGGTTTGGAGGACGCGGATCTTGAAAAATTGGAAAACCGTCTGAAACACGGATTCTAAAGTCGGGAACGATGCTGTTCCCGGCTTTTTAATTGTAAAAACGGCGGAAAGTATTGCTATTTGCTGTCGAATTTTGTATAATGAAATAAATTATGTGCAGGAGGTGTCCACATGGAAGAACAGCTGTCTTATAGCTGCGGCTGCCTTTTGGGTTTGGCCGTCGGCGATGCTATGGGCTGTGCGGTGGATAAAAAGAGCTGGGAGCAGATCAGCGAGGACTATGGTCCTAACGGACTTTTGGGCTATGATATGCAGTCGGATTATGCTGAGATCAGTTCGTACACCCAGTTGGCGGCTTTTGTCAGCAACGGCATTCTGCTGAATGCGACCCGGGGTCAGGGCGATGCCCACCTGAAATATATCACATACGCCTTGCGTGACTGGGCAAAAAGCCAGCAGTTTCTTTCCGTTACAGAAAAGACCCACTGCTGGATGGCGCAGGTCCCATCCATGCGCCGCCGCGCCTGTATGGATACCCGTATGGTGGACACCCTGTTAAAAGAGACCCTTGGCACACCGGAAGAGCCGGTCAATACCTTTGAAGGTCCTGCCGGCATTACGGCGGCCATACCCATCGGTCTGTTTTTTGACCCCACCAAAATGGATGCTCATGAGATCGGCGATCTGAGTGTGCAGACGGTTGCCATGCTCCACGGCGCGCCGGATGCCTTTTTGGCAGGCGCTGTGCTGGCTTATGCCATGGCAGGTATTATTTTAGAGCCGGAAGTGCCGATCAAACAGCAGTTTACACAGGCGCTGGATGCGGTTCGGGGTCAGTTCGGAAAACAGTACCCCGAGGGAATGCAGATCGTGGACGCCCTGATGCGCAAGGCATTCAGCTTGGCATCCGATGGGGAGATCACGCCATTGGTGGCCATGACGTTGCTGCAGTGCACCACCGCAGCAGAATGCTTGGCAGGCGCGGTCTATGCCTGCATGATCCATACCGGCAATTTCGATGAAGCGCTCATCGTGGCGGTAAACCATACCGGACGCAGCGCCGCAGTGGGCGCTATCACCGGCGCCATTATGGGTGCTCGCATGGGCAAGGAAGCGATTCCCGACTTTTATTTGGAATCTCTGGAGGTGGAAGATGTGCTGACAGAGTTGAATGAGGATATGGGAAAACGCCGTCAGCTGACCCGGATCTTTGACGATGACTGGGATCATAAATATGTTCAAGGTGTGCCGGTTGGCTGAAAAACTTTGAAAATTTAAGATTTTGACGAAAAAAACTCCCTCTTTTTATGAAAAAACCCTTGCAAAACCGGAATAAGGGTGTTATAATACAGGCAATCTTAAAGTACACGATACGAAAGAGAGGGGCGCGCCCCTCTCTTTTTTGTGGTAATCTTACAAGATTAGGAGTTCAATACGATTATGAAAGTTACAGAGCAAGTTGAGCAATTTGCCAAGCCTGTGGTAGAAGCCAATGGCTGCAGCCTTTGGGATGTAGAGTATGTCCGGGAGGGCTCCGAGCGGTTTTTGCGGCTGTATATCGACAAGGCCGGCGGTGTGGATATTACCGACTGCGAAACGATCCATCGGGCTGTCGATCCCATTTTAGATGAACAAGACCCCATTGCAGAGAGCTATCATTTTGAGGTCTGCTCCGCAGGTCTGGAGCGAGCCTTGAAGCGTCCCGGAGATTTTGCGCAGTTTATGAATGCGCCGGTGCTGGTAAAGCTGTACCGTCCCCGGAACGGACTGAAGGAGATCCCCGGCATCCTGCGCGGCTACGAAGAGGGAAAAGTAACCGTTGAGGCCGGCAAGGAGACCATTACCTTTGAGAAGTCCGAAGTTGCTTTGGTGCGGCTTCGTGTAGAATTTTAACCAAAAGATCAAATACAGAAAAACATAAGCCCCGGGTCACCGAGGCGAAGGAGGAAAATAGTATGGCAAGAACGACTAAGGCCAAGAAGAACGCTGTACCCCAGATCGACATTGGTGCAGAGATCTTTGCCAGCCTGCGGGATCTGGAAAAGATCAAGGGCATTCCTGTGGAATACATGGTGGAGCGTCTGAAGCAGGCGTTGACCAATGCCTACCGCAAGGACCGGGAAGATCACCGGGATATTCCTGCGGAAAATGTTGTGGTGGATCTGAGTGAGAAGGGTCTTTTCATGTATCAGGTCAAGACCGCTGTGGAAGAGGTGGAGGATCCTGCCACCGAGATCCATCTGGATGCCGCCCGGAATATTAACCCCGACATTCAGCTGGGAGATACTGTGTCCATCAGCGTGGATATTCAGAAATTCGGCCGCATTGCCGCCCAGACTGCCAAGCAGGTAGTGATTCAGGGCATTCGTGAGGCAGAGCGCGGCGCAATTTATGAGAGCTACTCCTCCAAAGCGCAGGAGATGCTTACCGGCTCTGTTCAGCGCATTGATCCCACCGGCGATATTTATGTCCGCATCGGTCAGGGCAACGAGCAGTCCGATGCTGTGCTGCGCACCGGCGAGCAGATCCCCGGCGAGCGCTATGTACCCGGCGATCTGATCCGGGTGTATGTTTTGGAAGTACATCGGGCCAACCGCGGACCGCTCATTCATGTTTCCCGTACCCACCCCAATTTGGTACGCCGTCTGTTTGAGCTGGAGACTCCCGAGATCGCTGACGGTCAGGTGGAGATCCGCAACATTGCCCGTGAGCCCGGCTCCCGGAGCAAGATCGCTGTTCGGGCAGCCATGGAGGATATTGATCCTGTCGGCGCATGTGTCGGTCCCAGAGGCGGCCGTGTAGGCGCTGTGGTAGAGGAGCTTCACGGCGAGAAGATCGATATCGTTGTTTGGAGCGAGGATCCCTGTGAGTATGTCCGCGCAGCATTGAGCCCTGCGGATGTTATCAGCGTCACCTTGGTCCCCGGCCAAAAGGCATGTCAGGTCGTGGTTCCCGATAATCAGCTGAGCCTTGCCATCGGCAAGGAAGGTCAGAATGCCCGTCTGGCAGCGCGCCTGACCGCCTATAAGATCGACATCAAGCCCGAATCTCAGGCAGAATAATCAGGATCTGCAGGGGCGAGCTTTGCTCGCTCGCCGATAAAAGAAACGGAGGCAGCGCTATGCAAAAGAAAATACCCCAACGGCAGTGTATGGGCTGCCGGGAACGGAAAGCGAAAAAGGAACTGATCCGGGTAGTCCGGGGAACTGACGGCGTGGTCAGCTTGGACTTCGGCGGCAAGCTTAACGGCAGAGGCGCCTACCTGTGCCCGGATCCCGAGTGCCTGAAAAAGGCGCGGCGGGCAAAGTCTTTGGAGCGGAGTTTGGAAGTTCCCATTCCCGACGAGGTCTATGATCGGTTGGAAAAGGAAATGGGGGCGAATATCGGTGGATAAGGCATTGAATTATATGGCGCTGGCGCGCAAGGCGGGTCTCATCGAGTTGGGAGAAGAGCCGGTTGGCGCGGCAGCCAGAGCCCAAAAGGCCCGGCTGGTATTGGTAGCGTCGGATGCGACAGATCATACATGGCGCAGAGCCCAGAGCTTTGTCTCCGGGACCCAGCAGCAGTGCATCCGGGTTCCCTTTGACAAGGATCAGCTGGGACAGGCCATCGGCAGAACCAGCCTTGCCATTGCGGCATTTACCGATCCGGCCATGGCGCTGGCCTTTGTAAAGGCGCTGGGACAGCCCCAAGTATATAAGGAAGCTTTGGAAGACCTGCAGACCCGTACCCGTCGGGTACAGCAGCGGCAGAAGGAAGCCAAAGCCCATCTGCGCAACAAGCAGCGTGGTCGCACACACCGCGTCGCAGATGGCAAGAAGCAATGATAGTGGAGGTGCGAGTATGAGTTTAGTGAAGTATCGATTGAAAGAGCTTGCAGCGGATTTCGGTATGCAGCCGAAGGATGTTGCAGAGATCATGGGCAAGTTTTTTGAGAAGCCCAAGTCCAACACGCAGGTTCTGACAGAGGAAGAACTGAATGTGATGTTCGACTATATTACCCAGACCAACCAGATCGAATCTCTGGAAGTGGTCTTTGCTGTGCAGCCCAAGCCCAAGGCAGAAGAGCCCAAGGTGGAAGCGCCCAAGGCAGAGGAGAAGAAGCCCGAGCCCAAGAAGGAGGCGGCAAAGCCTCAGCAGCCCCAGCAGCAGAACCGTCCTGCCCAAGCAACTAAGCAGGAGCAGCCCAAGCCTGTGAAGGCTCCCGAGCCGGAGCGGAAGCGTGGGCGCCGGGTGGTGGATACCTCTGCGGTGCAGGTCAATGCCAACCGCTTTGCCGATGTGGATAATCTGGTTTCCGAGCGCGTGCAGGATTATCAGGGCGGCAAGCAGCGTATCGGCGGCAAAAAGGGTCAGCAGCAGAATAAGAAGGACAATAAGTTCAAGGGCAATAAGGCCCGTAACGAGGAGCAGGAGAAGCTGCGCCGTCTGCAGATGGAAGTGGCCCGGAAAGCGCCGGTTACCGTAAAGATCCCCGAGGAGATCACCGTCGGCGAGCTGGCATCCCGGATGAAAAAGACTGCCGGCGAGGTCATCAAGTGCCTGATGAAAAACGGCGTGATCGCCGCCATCAACCAGACCATCGATTTTGATACCGCAGAATTTGTGGCGGTAGAGCTGGGCTGCAAGGTGGAAAAGGAGATCATCGTTACCATCGAAGAGAAGATCATCGACGATCATGTGGATACCGATGAAGAACTGGTTACCCGTGCGCCTGTTGTGGTGGTTATGGGACACGTTGACCACGGTAAGACATCCACCTTGGATGCGATCCGGAAGACCTCTGTCACGGCCGGTGAAGCTGGTGGCATTACCCAGCACATCGGCGCTTACACCGTAGATGTGGACGGCAACATGGTGACATTCCTGGATACCCCCGGTCACGCAGCCTTTACTTCCATGCGTGCCCGTGGCGCAAAGAGCACCGATATTGCCATTCTGGTGGTGGCTGCCGATGACGGTATCATGCCCCAGACAGTAGAATCTATCAACCATGCCAAGGCAGCGGAAGTGCCCATCATTGTGGCCATCAATAAGATGGATAAGCCCGAGGCAAACCCCGACCGGATCAAGCAGCAGCTGACAGAGTATGAGCTGATCCCCGAGGAATGGGGCGGCGAAACCATTATCTGTCCCATTTCCGCCAAGACCGGTATGGGTCTTGACAACCTGCTGGAAATGGTGATTCTGACTGCTGAGGTGCAGGAACTGAAAGCAAATCCCAACCGCCGGGCCAAGGGTACGGTTATCGAAGCCCGTTTGGACAAAAACCGCGGTCCCATTGCCACTTTGCTGGTGCAGAACGGCACCCTGAATCAGGGCGATATCGTCATTGCCGGTACGGCAGTTGGCCGCGTCCGCGTTATGACCAACGATAAGGGTCGTACCGTTAAGTCTGCAGGTCCTTCCGTGCCTGTAGAGATCACAGGCCTTGCCGAAGTACCTGCCCCCGGTGATGAGTTCAACGCTGTTACCGATGAGCGTATGGCAAGAGAACTGGTTGAGCAGCGGAAGCAGGCTGCCAAGGATGCCGCTGCAAACGCTATGCAGAAGGTCACCTTGGATAACCTCTTTGCCAGAATGCAGGAGGGCGAGATGAAGGAACTGCCTCTGATCGTCAAGGCTGACGTGCAGGGTTCTGCCGAAGCGGTGAAGGCTTCTTTGGAGAAGATCTCCAATGAGGAGGTCCGCGTCCGGGTCATTCATACCGGTGTCGGCGCCATTAACGAGTCTGATATTCTGTTGGCTTCTACTGCCGGCGCCATCATTGTGGGCTTTAATGTCCGTCCCGATGCCGGCGCACAGGCCAGCGCCCAGCGTACCGATGTGGATATGCGGTTCTACCGCGTGATCTATGATGCCATCGACGAGATCGAGGCAGCTATGAAGGGCATGCTGGCTCCCAAGTTCCGGGAGGCTGTCATTGGCCACGCAGAAGTCCGTATGACCTATAAGGTCTCCGCAGTGGGTACCATTGCCGGCTGTATGGTCAAGGACGGCAAGGTGGCAAGAGACGCACAGGTTCGTGTGCTTCGTGACAACATTGTTATCCATGAGGGTGAAGTAGGCTCTTTGCAGCGGTTTAAGGACGCAGCAAAAGAAGTCACCGCCGGCTACGAGTGCGGCATGAGCATTTTGAAGTTCAACGACCTGAAGGAAGGCGATATCTTCGAGTGCTTTGTCATGGAAGAGATCAAGCAATAATAAATATAACTGCCGCACCGCATAAGCGGCGCGGCAGTTGTCCATGATTAGAGTAAGGAGGGTGTGACTATGGCATCCAATCGAATCGGACGGATCAATGAAGAGATCCAAAAATCTTTGGCAGAACAGATCCGGGAACTGAAAGATCCCCGGGTTCAGAACACCATGATCTCCATCACCCGTGTGGAAGCGACTCCCGACCTGCGTTACGCCAAGGTTTATGTCAGCTTCCTGCAGGAGGATCGGGCCCAAGACGCATTGAAGGGTCTGAAATCTGCATCTGGCTACCTGCGTCGGGAGCTGGGTCAGCAGCTGCAGCTGCGGTACACGCCGGAATTGGTGTGGGAGCTGGATGATTCTATTACCTACGGCGCAAAAATGTTGAAGCTTATCAACTCTTTGGAGGTGAATAAGGATGGGGAGCCTGACCAGGAAGGAAACGGCTGAGTATCTTCTGTCCCGGGATCATATTACCATTATGACCCATCGCCGCCCTGACGGTGACACCATCGGCTCCGCCGCGGTGCTGTGCATGGGTCTGCGGCAGCTTGGAAAAGAAGCGGCTGTGCTGGAAAATCCCGAGGTGACGGAAAAATATATGCATTTGCATCAGGGGTTCACCAAGCCCTGTATTACAGAGGGGGATACCGTCGTTTGTGTGGATGTTGCCTCTGCCGGCATGCTGCCGGAGGCGTTTTTGCCCATGCAGGATTGGATCGATCTGCGGATCGACCACCACGGCGTTGCCACCTCTTTTACCCCTAACGAATTGGTGGATCCGGAGGCGGCTGCCTGCGGAGAGATCGTTTATGATGTGCTGACAGAAATGGGCGTAGAGCTGGATATCCCCATGGCGAACGCCCTGTATACTGCCGTATCTACCGATACCGGCTGCTTCCGCTACGCCAATACCACCCCCCACAGCTTTTTGGTAGCGGCAGAGTGTGCCCGGGTCAGCGGAGATCTGTTCCGGATCAATCAGGCGTTGTTTGAGACCAATACGCTGGGTCGCCTGCGGATTCAGGGCTATCTGGTGGAAAACGCCCGGTTTTTGGCAGATGGTAAGGTGGTCGTCTGTACCATTCCCTATGCCGTTGAGCAGGAATGGGGACTGACGGAGGACGATTTGGACAATATTTCCGGGTTTCCCCGTACCATTGAGGGCGTTAAGATCGCAGCCACCCTTCGGGAAAACGCCGAGGGAAAGGTGAAGCTGTCCATTCGGGCTGTGCCCGGTTATGATGCGGCAGAGGTTTGCGCCCGGTTTGGCGGCGGCGGTCATAAGGGCGCGGCAGGCGCAAATATGGACCTGCCCTTGGCAGAGGCAGCAGATGCCGTTGCCCAAGCTATGCTGGAACTGGCATAATAAGGAGTACTATGAACGGAATCGTCATTGTAGATAAGCCTGCGGACTGGACCAGTCAGGATGTGGTCAGCAAGCTGCGGGGCGTGCTAAAAACCCGGCGGATCGGCCATGGCGGCACATTAGACCCCATGGCAACCGGCGTTCTGCCTGTCTTTGTGGGCAGAGCCACCCGGGGCGTGGAATTTTTTGAGCACGCGGAAAAGACCTATGAAACGGTGCTGCGCCTTGGTGTGAGCACCAACACCGAGGATATCTCCGGTGAGGTGCTGGAAACCCGGGAAGTGAATGTTTCTGAGGCGGATTTTTTGGGGATTTTAGACCGTTTTCGCGGAGAAATCCAACAAATTCCACCTATGTACTCTGCGCTGAAGATCAACGGACAGAAGCTCTGCGACCTTGCCCGGAAAGGCAGGGAAGTGGAGCGACAGCCCCGTACCGTTACCATTCACCGGCTGGAATGCTTGGAATTTTCCGGGCAAGCTGCCCGATTGCTGGTCCATTGCTCCAAGGGCACCTATATCCGAACCCTCTGCAAGGACATTGGCGAAGCATTAGGCTGCGGCGGCTGTATGGAATCTCTGCGCAGAGTTACCGCCGGCGCCTATACCATAGAAGAAGCGATTCCCCTTGCGGAATTGGTAGCCAGCGATGATCCCGGCAGTTTTTTGCGCCCGGTGGACAGTATGTTTGTCCAATACCCGGCTGTGACTCTGACGGAAAAGCAGACCCTGCGCTGCCGCAACGGCAACAGCTTCTCCATCAGCCTGTCTGACGGCACCTATCGAGCCTATGATCCGGAGGGCGCATTTCTGATGCTGGCAAAGGTGGAAAACGGCATCATGTCCACCATCAAAAGCTTCTTTGAAGTCGAGTAAACAGAAAAAAGGAGGCAAGGCGAATGAAAGAGAAATACATATATGCCTTGGGCTTCTTTGATGGGGTACATCTGGGGCATCAGGCGCTGATGCAGGCATGTCACCATTTGGCACAGAGAACCGGCAATAAAGCCGGCGTGATCACATTTGCCAATCATCCCGATACACGGATAACGGGCAAAACCACGCTGCTGATCAACACATCCTCAGAGCGGAGCAGAATTCTTCTGGGCTACGGGGATTTGCGGATTGTAGAATTGCCCTTTGATGAAAACCTGCGGAAAATGCCTTGGCGAGGCTTTTTGGAAGATTTATTGATCCGTGACGCAGCCGGTTTCGTCTGCGGCGAAGATTTTCGGTTCGGCTACGGCGGAGAAGGCTCAGCGCAGCTGCTTGCAGCGTTTTGTCAGGAAAGAGAGCTGCCCTACGCAATTGTGCCGGATCAAAAATTAGACGGCATTCGCGTATCCTCTACTTATATCCGGCAGCTGCTGGAAGATGGCGATATGGAACAGGCGGTCCGCTTCTTGGGACATGCCCATATCATTTCCGGCAAAGTGATCCCCGGCAGAGGTCTGGGACATACCATGGGGATCCCCACCGCCAATTTGGAAATTCCCAAGGGCGTTGTCTGTCCGAAAAAGGGCGTATATGCCTGTAAAACCATTGTGGACGGGCAGGAATACCTTGCTGTTACGAATATCGGCAGCCGTCCCACAGTAGACGGACATCATGTGACCGTAGAGCCATGGATCTTGGATTTTGACGGGGATTTGTACGGCAAAGCCATCACTATTGCTTTTTTCAAATACCTGCGTCCGGAGAAAAAATTCGAGGATTTAGGGGAATTGAAAGCAGAAATTGAAAAAAATGCAGTAGAAACACGCAAATTCTTTGAAAAATAAGAAAAATTTCCTTTACAATTGGGAAAACTTATGATAAGATAGTCGGGCTGGCTATGGCCGGACAATCATTCTATGCCCGCAGCTCAGTTTCGGGAAGACACCGACCCTTTACTTGGCGCGAGGTAAATTCAAAAAAGGTGGTAAACACAATGATTCTCAAGGAAAAGAAGACCCAGGTCATCCTGGAAAACGCAACCCACGAAGGCGATACCGGTTCTCCCGAGGTTCAGATCGCTATCCTGACCGCTCGTATCAATGAGCTGACCGATCACCTGCGTGTACACAAGCACGACAACCACTCCCGTCGTGGTCTGCTGATGATGGTTGGTAAGCGCCGCAACCTGCTGGACTATCTGGCAAAGAAGGACATCAACCGTTACCGTGCAATCATCGCCAAGTTAGGCATCCGTAAGTAAGAATGCAGAAAGGGCGACTTTTGTCGCCCTTTTTCAGCAAAACAAGAAAGTATTTCGGGAGTCACTTTAGCAGTTGAAAGTGTCGGTTGGCGCAACCGCCAGTTTCAAGTGCTAAACCTCCCGAGCAAGAGAAAAATTAGGAGGTATATTAACATGGTTACTCGCAAGCAGTATCCCAACCATCATGTTTACGAGATGGAAATCGGCGGCCGTGCATTTACCGTGGAGACCGGTAAGGTCGCTGAGCTGGCAAATGCCGAGTGCATCTGCCGTTACGGTGACACCGTGGTTCTGACCACCTGCACCTGCAACCCCATTCCCAAGGCCGGCATCGACTACTTCCCCCTGACCATCGAGTTCGAGGAGAGAATGTACGCCGTTGGCCGTATTCCCGGTTCTTTCAACCGTCGTGAGGGCAAGCCCTCCGAGCGCGGCATCCTGAACAGCCGTATCATCGACCGTCCTATGCGTCCTCTGTTCGATGAGGAACTGCGTAACGACACCGTTGTTACCTGCACGGTTCTGGCTAACGACCACGAGAATCCCGTGGAGATCGTAGCATCTCTGGGCGCTTCCATCGCCATCGCATCTTCCGATGTTCCTTGGAACGGACCTGTTGCTACCACCAATGTTGCCCACATCGGCGACCGTTATGTGATCAACCCCTCTGCTGACGAGCGCGCTGCCTGCGACTGCTTTGTCTGCATTTCCTCCACCTTCGAGAAGGTGGTCATGATCGGGACCGAGGCCAACGAAGCACCCGAAGCCATCGTTTACGAGGCGATCCGCATCGCACACGAGACCAACATGGAGATCGTGAAGTTCATCAACGGTATCGTTGCTGAGATCGGCAAGCCCAAGTTCACCTTTGAAAAGGCTGCTGTCAACCACGACCTGCTGGACGACCTGATGGCGTACGGTCTGGGTCAGATCGAGTATGCGCTGGATACCGACGACAAGAATGTCCGTGAGGAGCGTCTGACTGCTGCTCGTTTGGACTTCGCTGATAAGTTTGCTGAGAAGTACGAGGACTTTGAGACTCATATCGAGGTCTGCCTGTACAAGATGCAGAAGAAGGTCGTCAAGAAGTGGCTGCTGGCCGGCAAGCGTGTAGACGGCCGTGGTATGGACGATATCCGTCCTCTGGATGCCGAGGTCGGCATTCTGCCCAGAGTGCACGGCAGCGGTCTGTTTGCCCGTGGTCAGACACAGGTTCTGTCTATCTGCACCCTGAACACTCTGTCCGCTGCACAGAAGCTGGACACCATCTATGACGAAGAGACCAAGCGTTATATCCACCACTACAACTTCCCCGCATTCTCCACCGGCGAAGCAAGAGCTGCCCGCTCCACTTCCCGTCGTGAGATCGGTCACGGCGCACTGGCTGAGAAGGCTCTGCTGCCTGTGATCCCCAGCGTGGAGGAGTTCCCCTATTCCATCCGTGTGGTTTCCGAGGTGCTTTCCTCCAACGGTTCCACCTCTCAGGGCTCTATCTGCGGCTCTACTCTGGCTCTGATGGATGCCGGCGTGCCCATTAAGCGTCCTGTTGCAGGCATTTCCTGCGGTCTGATCTCCGATCAGGAGACCGGCGAGTGGAGAACCTTCACCGACATTCAGGGTGTTGAGGACTTCCACGGCGAGATGGACTTCAAGGTTGCCGGTACCACCGAGGGTATCACCGCAATTCAGATGGACCTGAAGAACAAGGGTCTGACCATGGAGATTATCGCTGATGCTCTGGAGCGCTGCCGTAAGGCGCGTCTGGTAATTCTGGACGAGGTCATGCTGCCCTGTATCTCCGAGCCTCGCGCTGAGGTTTCCGAGTACGCACCCAAGATGCTGAGCATGAAGATTCCTGTGGACAAGATCCGCGAGGTCATCGGCTCCGGCGGTAAGACCATTCAGAAGATCTGCGCTGACACCGGCGCTAAGGTGGACATCGATGACGACGGCAGCGTGTTTATCTCCGCTGTTGACGCCAACGCTGCTTATGCTGCCAAGAAGATGGTGGACGATATCTGCTTCGTTCCCGAGGTTGGCAAGCTGTACTACGGCAAGGTTGTCCGCATTCTGCCCATCGGCGCATTTGTGGAGATTGCTCCCGGCCACGATGGCATGGTCCACATCTCCAAGCTGGAGAACCGCAGAGTGGAAAAGGTTGAAGATGTTTTGAATCTGGGCGATATGACCTGGGTCAAGTTCATGGGCTTCGATGAGAAGGGCCGTGCAAACTTCAGCCGCCGCGACGCTCTGAAGGAAATGGAAAACCAGTAATTTTCTAAAACAACCCCCGCTGCTTTTTGGCAGCGGGGGTTTTATGATTGCGTAATATGTAATTAGATAAATTGGAATTTTACGAACGTATACCGCTTAATTTCTCAACAGTCTTTCCTTTACAGCGACATGATTTTTTGCGTTGGCGACCAAATCTTGTATAAATCAATTTTGTCTGCGCTTAACGTAAATGGGAAAACTTGATTTTGGCAAATGTAATCTTTTAGCTCTGTAATCTCATTATACTCTTTTCCCACCGCCAAAGTTATATGGTAAAATCCTGACACGCAAAATCCGGTATGCTTTTCAAAGTGCGATTTAAGCTGAGCAAAGGAATCGGTAGGGCTTACATCAAAATAAAGCAACCAGCTGTTTTCCTCTGCTTGCATCATACGTACACCATCCACTTGAATTTGGCAAGGCATGGAGTGGAATCCATTTAGTTTGGGTAAGCAGTAGGCATCCATCGTTTTCGGCCAATGGCATAAAGTCATATGGTAGTCCATCGCTTTATTCACCGCTGCCCGGTCGCATCTTCTTCCAAATGGAATCTTGTTTGCTTCAAAAGGTCCCAATAACTTATGAATCAGCGCATTGCTCTCATTGTCAAATCCCAAAACCACAGTATGTCCCATTTTACAATCAACCCTTCACAGCAAGTTCAAGTT
>JAZKXW010000020.1:0-5855 GCA_045611825.1 Faecousia sp. | reverse complement strand
ATGGGAGGCAGAATATGAAAGCACAATTGTTAAAGAAAATTGAGGACCGCACCATTGTTGCCGGCGTGGTGGGCTTGGGCTATGTGGGTCTGCCCTTGGCGGTAGAAAAGGCGAAGGCCGGTTTCAAGACCATTGGTTTTGATGTGCAGGCAGCTAAGGTAGACATGGTCAATGCCGGTAAGAACTATATCGGTGACGTGGTGGATTCCGACTTGGCTGAGCTGGTAAAGAATGGCATGTTCCATGCGACCACCGATTTCAGCTTTGTAAAGGATGTGGACTTTATCGCCATCTGCGTGCCCACCCCCTTGGACAAGCATCAGGAGCCGGATATCAGTTATGTCCGCAGTTCTGCTGAGGCCATTGCCAAGCATCTGCGACCCGGCACTATGGTGGTTTTGGAATCTACCACCTATCCTGGCACCACCGAGGAGCTGATCAAGCCCATTCTGGAAAAGGGCAGCGGCCTCGTTTGCGGCAAGGATTTCTATCTGGGCTTCAGCCCCGAACGCGTAGACCCGGGCAACCTGATCTACAAGACCAAGAATACCCCCAAGGTGGTGGGCGCCATTGGTGACGATGCCGCAGAGGTGATCTCTGCCATGTATCGCGCTGTGCTGGAGAGCGATATCCATACCGTTTCCTGTCCTGCAGTTGCAGAGATGGAGAAGATTTTGGAGAATACTTACCGGAATATCAACATCGGTTTGGTCAATGAGCTGGGCAGACTCTGCCATAAGATGGGCATTTCTGTTTGGGAAGTCATCGATGCCGCCAAGTCCAAGCCCTACGGCTTCCAGGCTTTCTATCCCGGTCCCGGTCTGGGCGGTCACTGCATTCCCCTTGACCCCTACTACCTGACATGGAAGGCAAGAGAGTTTGGCTTCCATACCACCCTTATTGAGAACAGCATGGTCATCAATGACGGCCAGCCCGAGTACTGTGTGGAGCGGGCCATGCACATCCTGAACCGCCATAAGAAAGCCATCAACGGCGCAAAGGTGCTGATTTTGGGCGTTGCTTACAAGCAGGACATTGACGACTATCGGGAAAGCCCTGCCATCCGTGTGATTGAAGAGCTGGAAAAGGTGGGCGCCGATGTGTGCTATTTTGATCCGTGGGTCAGCTCCTATAAGGAGAACGGCGTGGTCAAGCACTCCGAGCCTGCTTTGACCGAGGAACTGGTCAAGAGCGCGGACCTTGTGATGGTCACCTGCGCCCACACCAATGTGGATTACAGCTTCGTGCAGAAGCATGCCTTGGCAATCTTCGACACTAAGAATGTAATGAAGGAAATTACTCCCAGAGAGAACATCGAGGTACTGTAATATGAAAGTTGTTACCGTAGTCGGCGCCCGTCCTCAGTTTATCAAGGCGGCTGTCGTTTCTCATGTGCTGCGGAAAAAGCACACGGAAATTCTGGTCCATACCGGTCAGCACTATGACTACAATATGTCGGAGCGCTTTTTTGAGGAAATGGATATTCCCAAGCCGGATTATAACTTAGGCATTGCCGGTGGTACCCATGCGCAGATGACCGGACGGATGATGGCAGCCATTGAGGAAGTGCTGATGAAGGAAAGCCCGGACTGGCTTTTGGTCTACGGTGACACCAATTCCACTTTGGCGGCGGCTTTGGCGGCGGCAAAACTTCACATTCCTATTTGCCATGTGGAGGCAGGCGCCAGAACCCACAGCCGCACCAACCCGGAGGAGATCAACCGCATTTGTACCGACCATGTTTCTTCCTTGCTGCTGGCAAGCACCCAGAGCGGTCTGGATTCTATGGCATTGGAGGGCTTGGCGGATCGTGGATATATGGTAGGCGATCCCATGTATGACGCATTCATGGAATACAGCCAAAAAACAGCCGGCGATTTTCGGCTGACCCTGCTTTCCGGCGGTGAGGCGGAGATCCCCGAACAGTTCTATTATCTGACCTGTCATCGGGAGGAGAACACCAATGATGACAAGGATCTTTTGGAGATCTTCCGGGCTATGGAACAGCTGGATGCCAAAACCATTTACCCGGTACATCCCCGGAACAAGCAGCGTGCATTGCGCCTGCAGGAGCAGTATGACTTCCAAAACCTGATCCTGTGTGAGCCTGTAGGCTATTTGGAAAGCGTGTATTTGGTAAACCACGCCAAGAAGATCGTTACGGATTCCGGCGGTCTGCAAAGAGAAGCATTCTTTGCCAAAAAGAAATGTGTAACCATTTTGAATTTTGTCTGCTGGCCGGAAACCATGGTCAGCGGCAGAAACGAACTGGCAAAACCCAACGCAGAGGATATTCTGCAAAAGCTCGCAGTGGAACAGCAGGTAGATGAAGCCTATACGCCTTTTGGCGACGGACATTCTGCAGATAAAATTGTGGAGCTGCTGGAAAAACATTGTAAATAAGAAGGTTATGAAATTATGAAATACGCACTGATCGGTTGCGGCAGAATTGCCACCAACCATGTGAAAGCTGTGCTCAATAACGGTCTGGAATTTGTGGCGGCCTGCGACATTGTTCCGGAAAATATCGAGAGTTTACTTGCCAAGCATGACCTGCAAAACGACAAGACGATTGCCCGTTACACCGATTACAAGGCAATGATCGCAGAGCATCCGGAACTGGAGCTGATTGCCATTGCAACCTCCAGCGGTAACCACGCCGAAATTGCGCTTCACTGCATTGATAACGGCATCAACGTGATCATTGAGAAGCCTATGGCAATGAATATTGCTGACGCGGAGGAGATCATCCGCCGCAGTGAGGAAAAGGGTGTTGCTGTTTGCGCCTGCCACCAGAACCGGTTCAATATTGCTGTGCAGAAGACCCGTAAGGCAGTGGAAGCAGGCCGTTTCGGCAAATTGTCCCACGGCAGTATCCATGTCCGCTGGAACCGGAACAAGGACTACTATGATCAGGCTACGTGGCGCGGCACATGGGCAGAGGATGGCGGCTGTCTGATGAATCAGTGTATTCACGGCATCGATCTGCTTCGCTGGATGCTGGGTGACGAGGTGGATACCGTTTACGGCGTGACCCGTCAGCAGCAGCATCACTATTTGGAGGCAGAGGATGTGGGTATGGCAGTTGTGACCTTCAAAAACGGCGCAGTTGCCACCATTGAGGGCACCACCAATGTGTATCCCAAGAATTTGGAAGAAACTCTGTATCTGTTTGGTGAGAATGGTACGGTAAAACTGGGCGGCAAGTCCACCAACAACATCGATGTGTGGGACTTTGCTGACGAAACCGAAGCAGATCAGGCCAACAAGGGCTTGGAAGAGCAGACCAGCAATGTCTACGGCAACGGACACACCAGCCTGTATGCGGATGTGATCGATGCAGTCAAAACCGGTCGCAAGCCTTATGTAGACGCAGTGGCAGGCAGAAACGCTTTGGAGATGATCCTCTCCATTTATAAGAGTATGAAAACCGGCGCTCCGGTGAAGCTGCCCCTGACAGACTTTGCCAGCACCGATATGGCAGGAGTATTTGATAAATGAGTGAGTATTTTGTACACGAGAGCAGTTTTGTAGATGAGGGCGTTACCATTGGTGCTGGCACCAAAATCTGGCATTTTTGCCACATTCAAAAGGGTGCGGTCATCGGTGAAAAGTGCTCTATGGGTCAAAATGTGAATGTTGCCAACAATGTCCGTATCGGCAACGGTGTGAAGATTCAGAACAATGTATCCGTCTATGAGGGCGTGGAACTGGAAGATTATGTATTCTGCGGTCCTTCCATGGTCTTTACCAACGATCTGACACCTCGGGCAAAGTACCCCAAAGGCGCTGCCGGTTACAAAAAGACCGTCGTGCATACGGGCGCTACCATCGGCGCAAACGCAACGGTGGTCTGCGGTCATGAGCTGGGCCCATGGTGTACCGTTGCTGCCGGCGCGGTGATTACGAAGGATGTACCTGCCCATGCGCTGATGGCCGGTGTGCCTGCCAAGCAGATCGGCTGGGTCTGCGAGTGCGGACAGGTGTTGGATCAAGCGCTCCATTGCCCCGATTGCGGCAGAAATTATCAAAAAGTAAACGATACCATCGAAGAAAAGAGCGAGTAATATGGAATTTCGTGATTTGAAGCAGCAGTATCAGGTGCTGAAAGAGGAAATCGATGCCGGCGTCATCGCCGCTATGGCGTCAGCCCAGTATATCTCCGGTCCTCAGGTGAAGGAGCTGGAGCAGAAGCTGGCAGAGTATGTAGGCGTGAAGCACTGCATTTCCTGCGCCAATGGCACAGATGCTATCACTTTGGCGTTGAAGGCTTGGAATGTGGGCAAAGGCGATGCGGTCTTTGTGCCTGACCTGACCTTCTTCTCCAGCGGGGAATGTCCTGCCTGTGAGGGCGCAACGCCTATCTTTGTGGATGTGGACCGGCGCACTTTTAATATGGATCCTGCCAAACTGGAAGAAGCAATTTCGAAGGTTAAGGCAGAGGGAAAGTATACCCCTAAGGTGGTCATTACCGTTGACCTGTTCGGTCTGCCCGCAGACTATGTTGCCATTAAGCCGATCTGTGAAAAGCATGGTCTGTACCTGATGGAGGACGGCGCACAGGGCTTCGGCGGCAAGATCGGTGACAAGGTCGCCTGCAGCTTCGGCGATATTTCCACCACCAGCTTTTTCCCGGCTAAGCCCTTAGGTTGCTATGGTGACGGCGGCGCCATCTTTACCGATAATGATGAGTGGGCAGCGCTGATCCGCAGCTATGCCGTCCACGGCAAGAGCGGCAACGATAAGTATAATAATATCCGTTTGGGCATGAACAGCCGTTTGGATACGGTGCAGGCTGCCATTTTGCTGCCCAAGCTGAAAGCATTTGCCGCCTACGAGGTTGCCAATGTAAATCAGGCAGCGGCTTGGTATACAGAAGCCTTGCAGGATACGGATTTGATCCTGCCCCTGATCCCGGAAAGCTTTATGAGCAGCTGGGCCCAGTATACGGTCCAACTGTCTGCCGGCACGGACCGTGCTGCGCTGCAGGCAAAGCTGAAAGCGCAGGGGATTCCCACCATGGTCTATTATCCCAGAGCTATGCACCTGCAGGGCGCCTTTGAGGGTACAGACAGCGCCATTGCCGATTGTCCTGTAACAGCTCAACTGTGCGAGACCGTCCTGAGCCTGCCTATGCACCCCTATTTGACAAAAGAGCAGGTTACAGAAGTTGCAGCTGCATTGAAAGCAGCATTATAAGAAAGAGAAGGAGGGAGCAACATGACAGAATCGGGTATTCTGTTCGCGCTGCTGCGACACCAGATCTGCGGCCAAGAGGTCAGCGAAGCAGTCAAGCAGGCGCTGACTCCCGATATGCTGGCAAAGGTCTATAGATTGGCCCATTCCCACGACCTTGCCCACCTTGCCGGTCAGTCTTTGAGCCAGCTGGGGCTTTTGGGCGAGGATGAGGTTTCCGGCAAGTTTAAGAAGCGAGCTATGCAGGCGGCTTACCGCTATGTGCAAATAAACTTCGAGTATGAGCAGATCTGCGCTACCTTGGAGGCAGCGAAGATTCCCTTTATTCCTCTGAAAGGCTCGGTGCTGCGTCCCTACTATCCGGAGGGCTGGATGCGTACCAGCAGCGATATTGATGTGCTGGTGCAGCCGGAAAATTTGAATGCTGCGGTTGCGGCGTTGGAAGAAAAGGGCTATCAGGCAGGCAAAAAGGACGAGCATGATATTCCCATGCGTTCTAAAACCGGTTTCCTGTTGGAGCTGCACTATACCACCATGGAAGAGCGTCACGCCAAGGGCAAGCGCTTTGAGATGCTGGAACGGATCTGGGAGCATGCCGCGCCGAAGGAAGAGGGAAGCTGCCATTGCTACCTCAGCGACGAGATGTTCTATTTCTTCCA
>JAZKXW010000019.1:0-24234 GCA_045611825.1 Faecousia sp. | reverse complement strand
GCCTGCGGAAGAGGATGTATAATCCCAATAGCTTTCCAGGCCGTTATTGTTCCGGTAGAAAATTGTAAGGACAGGCATATTATAACCGTAATCAGAAGCATAGAACTGCATCCAGCTGTCTACGGCTGCCGCTTCATTGGCCGCGGTACTCTTTAACATCATGCCCTGATTACCGACGCTATACCAGCTTCGGACCATATCGGTGATGTTCCATGTATAATAACCCGGTGTGCCGCCTACGATGCAGTATTCTGCGATATTGCTGTCGTATGTTGGCTGGGTTGCCCATGTAATGGTTGTAGAATCCCATGTTCCCGTAACCTTATGCACATCCACGCAGAATTGCATGTTGGGATCTGGACGGGTGGACGGTTGGTAGAGAGATAGTGTCGCGTCCACGACCACATCCGAGGATGTCAAGGGCGGCAGGTTAATAAACTTCAAATAGGAACGGGTTCTGCCGTAATTCTTGTCATAGCCGGTTTCCAAAATGGGATGGTCGTAAGACCAAGAGGTATTTTCCGCGATCCGACGATCCTGAATATTTTTTGCAGAAATTGTAGCCTGCACCACAGGGTCCAGCACCACAGGCCATGCCCGTTCTTCGCCGGCAAGCCACTGCTGAGGCAGCAGGTAGGTCAGGGTATAGGTGCTGCCGCTGCCGGTCAGCTGTACCTGCACATCGCCGTTAAAAACATTGTTGGCGTCCAGCAGGTAGGGCGCAGGCATTACCATGACCTCGGTTTCCTTATCCTGCGCGAAGAAGTGGATCTGTCCGCTGTCATCCAGCACGGGCAGCAGTTCTCCGACATGCAGGGTATAGCGGTAGCCCCGGAGGGCGCTGTTGTAGGCTTCCAGAACCACGGATTCCTTGACCTTATTGGAACGCAGGTCATAGATTACATTGGTATTGGGGTAAACACTGTTATAAGCAAGCCGGGACTGGAGCTTCGTAAGAGAGGTCTCCTGATAGCCGGATATCACAATGGGCTCTACACTTTGCACCTGCGCGGTGGATGTCTGCATAGATGCGACCGTTAATGTCTCTTCCGGCTCTCCGGTATTCATCTGCATGGTGGAAAGGCTAAGGCTGCACAGCTCTCCCGCCATGGCAAAGGACAGAGTATAGCCGTCCTTGGTGATAGAGATACTTTTTGCGCCGGTAAGTTGCTGGGGGAAGCTGACTTCCCACACACCGGCGGTGTTGGTAAGTGTACCGTTTGCGTTAACTTTCAGGGTGTTGTCGATCTCTTTCCATTGGCCGTCCTCGTTGTAGTGGACTGCCTCCGGATATACCGCGGCCATATACAGGCCGTTATTTAGTTTATATTCTTTTGTGTACTCTGTTCGTCTTCCCGGAACCTCTTCTACGATCCGGGCTGTTGTAAGCGTTTCTTGTAACTGCGCGTCTGTCAAAGGTTGGTCAAACTCTTGGGTGCTTACAGAATTGCCGTCCGGAATACTCGCATCGGCGGTCTGTGTTTTGCGGTATTCTGCCGCAAAAATGCTCATTGGCAGCATATTTATGACCATGACGATTACCAGCAGCATACTGCAAGCTTTCAGCAATTTTTTATACATAAAATTACCTCCTGTGTTGCCTGTTCACTTGTAGTTGCGTTGATAACGGACAAAAAAACCCGATGCACATTCTTTGCATCGGTGGATCACTGTACCATCTTGATCACCTCCCGGGTCGATGGTGTCGTCGGCGGATAATCTTCTTCACTTTGTAATTTCAATTTACCATATTTCCCCATGCTTGGCAAGGAAAAACCGTTGCAAATACAAGGCAAATGCCGTTTTTCTCCCTTCTGACGAAAAAACAAACCGGAAATTGTATATATTTAACAAATCCCGCCGCTGCGATCATGCAGCGGTGGGATTGATGTTTTACAGCCAGCCGGCGTCTTCCGACTCGGCGCGGATCCTGCGGCTCAAAAGTGTTTTGACTGCCTCTGCGGCAGAGGCACCCTCATAAAGCACCTGATAGGCAGCCTGAGTAATGGGCATATCCACATTCAGCGACCGGGCCAGTTCCCACGCAGACTCTGCGGCATAGTAGCCCTCTACCACAGCGCCTACCTCTTCCATTGCCTCCCTGGGACTCTTGCCCTGACCGATCAGGATACCTGCCCGGCGGTTTCTGGAGTGCATGGAGGTACAGGTAACGATCAGGTCGCCAACACCTGCCAGGCCGGCAAAGGTGTCCTTGGATGCGCCCAGCGCCACGCCTAAACGGGCGATCTCCGTCAAGCCCCGGGTCATCAGCATAGCCTTGGTATTGTCGCCGTATCCCAGTCCGTCGGTGACACCGGCGCACAGAGCAATGACATTTTTCAGGGCAGCGCCCAGCTCTGCGCCGGCAGCATCAGGGCTGGTATAAATACGGAAGGTATCGGAAACGAAAGCTTCCTGTACAAACTCTGCCTTTTCCTGATCGGCACAGGCAGCCAGACAGCCGGTAGGCAGGTTTCTTGCCACCTCCTCGGCATGGCTGGGACCGGTCAGCACCACAACGGTCTTCCCTGTCTCCTGCTCCACTACCTGGCTCATACGCAAGTGGGTCTGCCGCTCGATACCCTTAACAACGGACACCACAACGGCATTCTCGCCAATGTAGGGCGCAACACCACGGCACACGCTGCGAATGGGGAAAGACGGGCAGGCAATGACCACCAGCTCGCAGTCCGCCACGCAGGCATAATCGCCGCTGATCTCAATGCCCTCAGGCAGACGGACACCGGGCAAACGGGGATTCTCCCGGGTGCTGCGGATCTGCTCAATGAGCTCCTTTTCAAATGTCCAGATCACAACATCGTGACCGTTTTTACGAAGGCCGACCGCCAACGCAGTGCCCCATGCACCGCTGCCAACAATTGCTGCTTTCATTTCTTTTCTCCTTTTCCAAACAGGTTGGTTTTCCGCTCCTGACCTTTGCACAGTCGCTTAATATTCTCTCTGTGCATGAAGATTGCCAGCAAGCCCATGGCAACACCGCAAAGCATTACGGTTAAATTGTCATAACGAAACACCACAAAGCCAATACTGAAGGTCAATGCTGCCAGTACAGATCCCAAGGATACATACTGGGTAGAAAAATAGGCAATTGCAAATACAGCAAGGATCAACAGCGCAATTCTCCAGTCAATGACGATGGCAACAAACAGGCCGCTTAAGATGCCCTTGCCGCCTTTGAAGCCCAGCAGCGCCGGGAACACATGTCCCAGCATAACACTTAGACCGCCGATTGCAAGTCCCTCCGAATACATATCATAGGGCTGCAGCATCAAGCCGCCTGCCAAGCACGCGATAACCGCTTTACCGGCATCGATCAGCACCACCAAAAGCGCGTTAGCTGCGCCAAAGTTCCGAATAAAGTTGGTCAGGCCTGCATTGCCGCTGCCCTTAGAGCGCACATCCTCATGGGCAAACAGCACAGACATGCTGACCGCGCCGTTCAAATTACCGAGAAGGTAGCCGGTCAGCACTGCAATCACAATGGATAACCACATACCTTACTCCTCCTTATCGCCCTTCTGGCGAATGGTGATCCGCACAGGTGTACCCTTCAAGCCGAATACTTCACGGATCTGATTTTCCAGATACCGCTGATAAGAGAAATGGAACAGCCGGGCATCGTTGCAGAAGATCACGAAATGAGGCGGCTTGGTGCTTGCCTGAGTCATATAGTAGATCTTCAAGCGGCGGCCCTTATCGGTAGGCGGCTGCACACGGGCAGTGGCATCCGCAAGAACGCTGTTCAACGCGCCGGTGGTGATCCGGCTGGTATTCTGCACATGAACATCCTGAATCACCTGAAACAGCTTATCGACTCGCTGACCGGTCAGGGCAGACAGGAACACCACAGGCGCATAGGTCATATAGCTCAAGCCGTCACGGACTGCTGCTTCCTTATCCCGCATGGTGTTGGTTTCCTTGTCCTCCACCGCATCCCACTTATTGACCACGATAATGGCAGCTTTGCCTGCCTCATGGACAAGGCCTGCGATCTTGGTATCCTGCTCGGTGACACCGTCGTTGGCATCGATCAGGATCAGGCACACATCTGCCCGTTCAATGGCATTGATGGTACGCATGTTGGAGTACTTCTCAATGATATCGTCCACCTTGCTTTTCCGGCGCATGCCGGCGGTGTCGATAAAGCAGTATTTTCCGGTCTCGTTTTCGAACTCGGAGTCGATGGCATCCCGGGTAGTGCCGGCAATGTTGGATACGATCACACGCTCCTCGCCTAAGATCCGGTTCAAGAGGCTGGACTTGCCCACATTGGGCTTGCCCACGATGGCGACCTTGATAATGTCACTTTCCTCTTCCTCATCCTCGTCCTCAGGCATATTGGCAAGACACCAGTCCAGCAGATCGCCGGTGCCGTGTCCATGGACTGCGGAAACCTCAAACAGATCCCCGATACCCAGACCGTAAAACTCATATACATCCGGATTTACAGGACCGACAGAGTCACATTTATTAACCGCCAGCGCTACCGGCTTACCGGATTTGCGCAGCATGGTGGCTACATCCTCGTCAGCGGCGGTAACACCGGAGCGAACATCGGTGACCATGACGATACAATCTGCCAGCTCAATGCCGATCTCCGCCTGACGGCGCATAAATTTCAGCATATCGCTGTCGGTACCCGGTTCGATACCGCCGGTATCCACCAGAGAAAAGCTTCTGCCGCACCATTCACAGTCACCGTAGATCCGGTCACGGGTCACACCGGGGGTATCCTCCACGATAGAGGTACGATGGCCGGTCAATTTATTAAACAGCATGGACTTACCCACATTGGGGCGTCCCACGATCGCAACAAGAGGTTTTGCCATGTAATTCCACTCCTCTTAAAAATTTTCTTTCCTTATTATGCCATAAATGCCTGCGTAAATCAATCAAAAATGCATTTATTCAAAAAACTTTCATATACGGAAAAAGAGGAAGGCAAAATGCCTTCCTCTCAGCTTTCGCTTCTTTCCTGCTTAGTCAGCCTTGGCAGCCAGAACCTGACGGCCATTGTAGTTACCGCAAGCCTTGCATGCTTTGTGGGGCATGACGGGCTCACCGCACTTGGAGCAAACGGTCACGTTGGGAGCAGTCAGCTTCCAGTTGGAGCCGCGGCGCTTGTCGCGACGAGCAGAGGACACTTTACACTTAGGGACAGCCATGGATGACACCTCCTTGATCAGACTGCATATTGGCAGCACTCATTTATATTACTTATCGAGAAGCTGCCGTAAAGCAGCAAAACGGGGATCCAATTCCTTTTGGCATCCGCAAGGTCCTTCATTCAGGTTCTTGCCGCAGCGGCAGCAGAGTCCCTGACAGTCCGGCTTGCACAGCAGCTTGGAATCCATGTTCAGCACAAAGACTGTGCGGACGATATCCTCCAAGTTGGCATTGTCTGCCTCCAGATGAAATACCCATTCATCTTCGTTTTCTTCATTGGCAAGTTCTGTGACCAAAACCACATCAATGGGAATTTCCACATCCCGGGTAAAGTCAGCAGCGCAACGGTCGCACACACCGTGCAGGCATGTCCGGATCATACCGGTCATCATCAAAACACCCGCTGTGTTGCGTACCTTTCCGGTGGCAAGCACCGGCTCGGAAACCGGATAACTTGTGCCGTATAAAAGATCACTCAGATCCACGCTGGCGGAAAAGTCAACAGATGCTCCGGGGCAGTCGATGATCTTAGACAGGCTTAGAAGCATAGTATCCCCTCCTCGCAGTCGTGCTTAGATATTATATAGGCTTTTGCGCCATTTGTCAAACATTATTTTGCAAAAAATCAGGATTTATCTATGCTGTACCGGGTGAAACCATAAGTAGATTGCTTTTCACCGGTCTATGTGATATATTAGACTTAAAAAAACTGGAAATGAGGTCATTTTATGCTTACCATCGAAAATTTAACCAAGACATACGGCGAAAAAATCGCTGTGGATGATCTGTCTGTTCATATTGCTCCCGGTGAGATCTGTGGCTTTATCGGTCACAACGGCGCCGGTAAGACTACTACACTGAAGACCTGCTGCGGTATTTTGCAGTTTGACAAGGGCACGATCCTGATCGACGGAAAATCCATTACGGATGATCCTATCGCCTGCAAGCAGCAGCTGGCCTACATCCCGGACAACCCGGATCTTTACGATTTTATGACCGGTATGAAGTATCTTAATTTCGTTGCGGATATCTACGGCGTATCTGCCGCTGACCGTCAGGCGCGGATTCAGCAGTACGGCGAAATGCTGGGCATGACCGATGATCTGATGCTGCCCATCTCCGCCTGCTCCCACGGCATGAAGCAGAAGGTGGCGCTGATCGGCGCGCTGCTGCACAAGCCCCGGCTGATTCTAATGGACGAGCCTTTTGTGGGTCTTGATCCTGTGGCCTCCCATCAGCTGAAGCAGGTGATGGCACAGCATTGTGCAGAGGGCGGCGCGATCTTCTTCTCTACGCATGTGCTGGAGGTCGCAGAAAAGCTTTGCCACAAGGTTGCCATCATCAAGGGCGGTAAGCTGGTTGCGCACGGCACAATGGACGAGATCAAGGGGCAGGCTTCTTTGGAACAGGTCTTTCTGGAGTTGGAGGACAAGGCATGATCAAGACATTATTGGCGGTACGGTTTCGCGGTTTATTTGCCGGGTTGACCGCCCAAACCGCTTCCCGGAAAAAGCCTGTGGGCAAGGGTACGCTTCTTTTGTATGTATTCTTGTATCTGTATCTGCTGGTTGTGGTTACAGGCATGATGTGCTTTCTGTTCCACTCTCTTGCCGTTCCCTTCCATACCATGGGACTTGACTGGTTGTATTTTGCCATAGCCGGCATTATATCCTTGGGTCTTGCGGTGATCGGCGGTGTATTTACCACCCAAAACCAGCTGTATGACGCAAAAGACAACGATCTTTTGCTCTCCATGCCCGTCACCCCCGGCGCGGTGCTGATGAGCCGGATGATTCCTCTGTTGGTTCTGAATCTTGTATTTGTGGGAATCGTCATGATTCCTGCCACGGTGATGTATGCCATCGCCGTAAAGGTCAGCGCTGCTACCATACTGTTTCCCATGATTGTTTTGCTGGGCATTTGTTTCTTAGCGCAGGCAATTTGCTGTTTGCTGGGCTGGCTGCTGCATTTGGTGCTCAGCCGCATGAACAAGTCAGCCGCCACCATGATCTATCTTGTGGTATTCTTGGCTGTTTACTTCCTCGTCTACTCCAAAGCCAGCGAGATCCTGCAGAGCATTGCCTCCAACGCCCAGCAAATTGCAGATGTTTTACAACTGTGGGTCTGGCCTGCGTATGCTATGGGTTTAGCCGCTGCAGGCAGCACCTTGCATACCTTGGCTTTTGTGGCAATATGCGGTGTTGTATTCGCCGCTGCTTACAAAATCGTTTCTGCGACCTTTGTCCGTGCAGCAACCAGCAACAAGCACTCCGGTAAAAAGCGCAAGCTGGATCTGGGCAACAGCAAAGTGCTCCGTCCTGCGCAGGCTGTGGCAAAGAAGGAACTGTCCAAGTTCCTGAACACCCCCATTTATCTTGCCAATCTGGGTCTGGGCATTCTGTTTTCTGCTGTCATGGCAGTTGCAGGTATTATTATGCGCAACACCATCGCCCCCATTCTGTCCCTGCTCTCCCCTGACGGTACGCTGACGCCCCTGTTTATTTGCGCGCTTCTGTCTTTTAATATCTCCACCTGCTGCATTTCCACCCCCTCCGTTTCTCTTGAGGGAAAAAACATTTGGATCTTAAAATCTCTGCCGGTATCCGCCAAGCAGATCCTGATGGGCAAACTACAAAACCATGTGGTACTGACCGTTCCTGTTAATATGGTTGCAGGTCTTGTTCTTGCCATTACCTACCGCTGCAGCTTCCTCGGAATCGTATTGAGCACATTGATCCCCGGTCTGCTGGCGCTGTTCAGCGGTTTGTTCGGTCTTTGGGCAGGCCTCAACTGGGCAAAGCTGGACTTCATCAACGAAGCCTATCCCTGCAAGCAGTCCCTCAGCATAACCGTCGCCATGTTTGGCATGATGGGATTGCCGGTATTACTGGGTTTTGGATATTACTTCCTGAACCGGTGGTTCCCCTTCCATGCAAACGCCTTCCTTGGTCTGTGTGTATTGCTGCTCGGCGCCAGCTGCTACGGCTTCTACAAGCTTCTGGTCACCTGGGGTGTCCGGAAATGGAATTCCCTGTAAAACAAAAAAGCACTTATGATAAACGTTTTTTCGTTATCATAAGTGCTTTTTTCTAAAACTTCGTTATGTCGCTTGTATGAAAGGGCAGCGCTTTGTTTTATCAAATGCTCCTACAGGGTGGCTTGCCAATAATTTTAACGTACATACGGTAGAACGACGGATAGTTTTTATATCCTATGGCAGCCGCCACATCACTGGGCGACATCCCCTGCTGAAGCAGGGATCTGGCGTATATCATCTTCTTTTGCATGATGTATTGCTTTAACGATATGCGCATTTCTTCCTTAAAAAGCCGATAAGCAGTGGACAGGGACATGTGCATTTCATTGGCAATATCCTCGACCCGGACATCTGTATGAATATTTTGGTCGATGTAGCCGATGACTCTCTGCAGTTTTTCGGTTTTGACATTCATGTGCATATTCTTTTGGATCGTATCGTCCAATGCAACCGTATATATGATCTGTGTAAATAATGCATCCTTCAGCGCTTGATAGGTATCGTCCTTTTTCTCCACAATCTTCGCATAGTGATGAAAAAGCCCAGTTATTTCGGGCGAAGAAAATATATAATACCGCTTAATGCGCTCAGCAAATGTATCCCGAATTGCTGCCGGAACCATTTCTAAAGAGAAAAACAGAATAATGCGATGATAGGCATCTTCATTGCCGGATAACATTTGAAATTGGAGCGGTTCAATGACAATACCGGAATTTTCCTGCATCAGAACGTGCTCGCCTTCCATCTCAAAGTTAACGCTTCCCTTCAGTACAAACAGAATCTCATACACTGTGTTGCAATGCGGTTCATACAGCCGAGAGTCGGAATAATCGATACGCAGAACGGCAGCGGAAATTCTGTTACGGGACATCACATTAACTCTACCCCTATGGTTTGCTGTTGTATTCTCCATCTGCGTACCTTTCCTTCCTCTATGTCTTAGTACCCGGCAGGTTACTCCTGCCGGGTACAGTTTTGTGGATTATTCTTCGGGAACGGTCTCTTCTTCAGCGGTTTCAGGAGCTGCTGCCTTCTTCTTTTTTGCCTTAGCAATCAGAAGCACGGTCACAACACCTGCGGCTGCCAGAAGGACTGCCACACCAACGATCACCAGAATGATGACAGTGCTTTGGGTCTTCATCATGTCTGCAAGAATATTTTCCGCCTCGGTCAACTGTGCCAAAAGGGTTGCGTTCACATAAGCCTTAGAACCGGGAGTCAGCGCATCGTATGCCTTACGGGCTGCTTCGATGGCATCCTTGGAATCCAAGGTGATCTCATCGCCGATGACACCGATCAGGGCATCTACATTGGCGGCTGCTTCCTTTTGCAGTTTTTCCAACGCTTTTTCCATAGACAGCAAGGTCATATAATCCACCTTGCCACGCTCATCCATAGTCATCCACTCGTAGATCTTCATGGCTTCGGTGATAGCGGCCTCGTCCTCCAAGGTCACATCGCCAATGCTCTCGACCAGTTGGACCAAGCGCTGAACCCGCTCTTCACGGAGTTTATTGATAATTGCCAGAGCATTCCGCAAATGGGTATCATCCAAAAGCGCTCTTTGCTCCTTAGTCAGCCGTTTATATTCTGTCTCGATGGCGCGGATATCGGCTTCCTTCTCCAAGGTGACCTGGCCCATGCCGGGGATCGTGTTGATCATTGCCTGAACCTTTGCTGCTGCTTCCTTATCCTGCAGCGCCTGCAAAGCCTGCAGCGCAGGAACAAAGACAGAGCGGAAATTCTTGACATAGGATCTGTCCTTCACGGTCATGTCATTGTAAGTTCCCTTGATGCTCTGGATCAGGTTGGCATCCTGCAGGGTGACATCCCCGATGGAGTCGATCTTGCACTCCAAAAGTTCGATCTTGGCATCCTGCAACTTATGCAGATTCTGGATCATCGACTTCTGCGTCCAGCTCAAGGCGTCATAAGCGGCCTGCGCCTGCAGGATCGCAGCCTCGGAATCCAGAGTAATGTGATTCAGTTCCGCAAACAAGGCATCTACCCGCTCGGCTTCTGCCCAGTCGGCTTCCGTGGTGACCAAGGGATACATATACACATTGTCATCAACAGTGTAGTAGATATTACCATCCTGCGCGACTGTAAAGTTATTCACCGCAGAAACAGGCAGACGGACATTGTTCTCCACATTCCGTAAATTCACCTTGCGGATACCGCCCTTATCACCCATGTTGACATACAGATAGTCACCTACGATCTGCATACCGGTCTCTATCCAACCTTCACTCTGCTGCGTCTTGTCGAAGCAAAGTTTTTCTTCGACGGTCACCTTGCCGGTTGCTTTATCATACTTAATGGTAAAGAGCGTACCGCCGCAGATACCCCAAACAAGACCGTTCTTCTCGATCTCAGGGTCAGCGATCAAGCCGTTGACGCCGGTAATTCTTTCGGGCATATCGGAAAGAACCTCTCTGGGGTCGATCTCCATGATCTTCTCTTTCTTTTCCACATCATACAGGAAGATCTTAGCGGAGGTATAACCCAGATCCGTAGCGCCGGTACCGCCGGAGGTGGAGGAACCGCCGTAAACGATGCCGTCATAGTACTCAATACCGATAACACTCTGCTCTTTTACCACATCGCGTTCCACATGGTAATCCATGGTGTTGACATCCACCCATGACAGACAGCCGCCATACTGATACCAGTCGGGAACAGAGCCAAAGAAGACCTTGCCGTCACCGGCAGCAAGGGAGTGAACACGAGCCTGATGCCACTGGGACTTCAAACTCAAAAGGGTAACATTTCTGCGCTTGTCATCCACATTGATCTGCACCAAGGCACCCTGATTGTAGTTACCGACATACAGTTTGCCGTCGTAGAACATCATGGTGTCGGTCTGACCGTTGGTTTCATATTTGTGCGTTACTTCGCCTGTCTTGATGTCCAGCACAGAGCAAGCCGTATTGTTAAACACGCCGATATACAGCTTATCTGCATCCTCTGCCGTGACACCGTGGGCGATAGAATGGATAGAGTTACCGGTACCGTGACTCTCATCCACAAGACCGTCCAGCACCATAAAGGTGCAGGTCTGCGTATTCAGGATCACCGGTTGGTTGGTGCCGCTGCGGTAAGACAGGATGGACTCTCCGGGGAACTTGTCGTTGCCTTCGATGGTAATGAAACTATTTTCATGGCATGCCATGGGTACAGTATAGGCGTCGGACAGTTCCAGTTTGGTGGCGGTGCGTGTAGTGCCGTCAAATTCATACACGCCCATGCCGATAGCGGTAAAGTAAACCTTACCGTTCTTTTCCTCGGTAGGACCGCCGGAAATATTGCCGCCGATGCCCAAGTCGATGATCTCCATAGTCTCAGCATCTACCGCAATGGTGTTTTTGATCAGGTCATTATTATCGCCGCCGATGAGAATGACGCCGCCGCAGATACCTGCGCCACGCATCATGACCTCGCTCTGATTGACATAGGGCGTCAGATCCAGCGTGTCAATAATGTCACCGGTAGTGGCTTCCATTTTCAGCATCAATGTGGTCTTGGTGCCGTCGCTGTCACGGTCACCGGTAATGGTGCCGTAAAGGATGCCGTCCTGATAGACAGGAGAACTGGACCAGTTGGCAGCGTCACCGCCGTAGGTGCCCAGATTGGTAAATGTTCCGGTTGCGATCTCATAACGGGCAAAATAACCGCCCATAGCAACGCCAAAGTACAGACAGCCGTCCTCCGCGTAGATCACATCCTGACCGGAGTATGCAGCGTAGATACCGCGATCGCCCTTGGAGCCGCCCTCAGCAGAGAAGCGCTTATAATAGTAAGCATCTTCACCGATGTTCATAAAGGGGTCATAGCGGAAGATGTAGGGGTTATCACCGACTGCCCATACGATACCATCCGGGTCTACCACGATACCGCGGCAGGTGATAAAGGGTGTATCGACTTTGGCTACCAGTTCCATGGCGTCAATATCGTATACCAGCAGTTTCTTACCTTCCAGAGGCAGGTAGAAATAGTCATGACCATTCACTTCACCGGTAGCCTTGAAAGGACAAGAATCAATGGTAGTAACAGGACCGTCACTGATAAGAATGGGGCTGGTCTTTCTCTCGACCTGATACTTATCTGTTACATCGCCCGCTTCGCAAACCAAGGCGGAGAAGTACATATACGCAGTTGCCACATCATAGGGGCAGGCGCCGTAGGCTTCCACCACAACAATGTATTCTTCGTCTGCGCCAAATTCCCAAGTACCGAGCAAAGTAGTATCCCCGTCGGTCACATTGACATCGCCGGTATCGTTGTAGAACTTGACACGGCCTGCCCGGTTATGGATATCCATTGCCTCGCGAATATTGCCGCTGGCGCTGACCGGCAGAATATACACTGCGCCAACGCCGCCACGGCCGGACTTGCCGTGCTTAAAGGTCAGGGTGTACAGGCCCTCGCCTGGAGATTTGATCCGGAACGCAATATAATCATCTGCAGCGGAATACAGCGTAGCGCCATTGCCGCTGAACTTGTGAGAATCAGAGGCAGCCCGTTCCTCCAGTTTCCAGTTGATATCTTCTACCTCATACAGGTGGCTCAGTTCTTCCATCTTGGAATTGATACCGGGGCTGCCGTTGAAAATACCGGTTGTACGGTCTGCTGCGTCAAAGTCGTACACAGTCTTGCCGATTTCCACACCGGAGTAGTCCGGCTTGCCGGTATATTCCATGGTCATGCCTTTGAGATACAGATTCAGAGTTCCGGTTTCTTTGACCTTCTGCCAGTGCTTCAGGGTTTCCCGGAAGATCAGAATGTATTCGGTATTTTCCTTAAAGTCATAAGTACCAATGTAAGCATCGGGTTCTGCTGCGGTGGGTTCAAAATCACCCAGCTTATACTTCTTCAGCAGGACATCCCGCATCGTAACCTCACCCTTATCCAGCTTGGAGGCTTCGATGATATACACATCTGTCCAGATGGAGTGCTTCTTCATGGGATTGCCGGCAGAATCCTTACCATCTGCCAAAGCGGTGTTCATAGTCACCTTATGGTAGCCTTTTCCGGGGGACTTGATACGGAACGCATAAAGCCAGTTGTGACCTGCGCCGCCTCGGATTTCCAAGCCGATGTCCTTGACCAGATTGTTCTGGAAGAAGGCTGTTACCGGCTCTTCGTTGGCAACATCACCGGTCTTGGAGCCGTCGACCTTGCCCTCATAGCACCAGTCGATGTAGCCCTTATCGTAGTAGTTGCGGATCCGGGCTTTGTTGTCTTCCATATTGTTCTTACCGCTGGTGGTAAACACATCCGGGTAGTTTTTCAGCAGGTCGAAGTCATATCCGGTCTTGGGAATTTCCGGAGGATCAGCCTCTGTGAAATTCAGACCGCTGAGGAAGGAGTGGTTGGTACCGCCGGACTTCTTACCGGCCTGATACATAGAAATGGTCTCGCGAAGAACAAGGATATACTCCTTATCCTTTTCCAGTTCAAAGTTACCCAGATAGACATTGGGATTATCCAAGGTAGGCTGGAAGCTCTTCACCTTATTATCATAGATCAAAAGTTCATTGATATCCTTGCCGCTGTCCACTTCCTCTGCGTCCAGCCAGTAGGACTCTGCCCAAACACTATGGGTCTGATTGCCGCTGACCAGATAAGAGTTCAGCGTAACATCAAAGGTGCCGGTTCCGGGAGCACGGACACGAACGGCGTACCACCAGTTGTGAGGACCGCAACTGTAAAGGAATACACCGGAACCCTTGGCAAGGCCGAAACGGCTGAAGGTAGTAACAAGCGCACCGGTACCGTCAGAATTGGCAGTACCCTCCTGCTTTGCCTCGTACATCCAGTCAATTTCTTTGCTCTGATACTTTTGCTTGATGGCATCGGCATAGCCGTCCATCACGTTATTACCGGCTGCGAACTCATTGGGGAACGCCCCTGCAAGATCAAAGCTGTAATACGCCTGAATCGGTTCTTCAGGCTGCGCGAACACCGTCAGCGGCACACTGCCTGCAAACAGAATCAGCGCCAAAAGCAAAAATCCTAACCGTTTCATATTTTTCATCCTTCCATTGCTGATCTTTTGAGTTTTAAAACAGTTTCCCGACACGGAAACGCTCCCACTCAAATCATGATAAAACTATTATATATGCACGAAAAAGAATATTCAATATGCAAAATCGTCACTTTCATTACTTTTTCGGTCGCGCATTCATTTTTATACAGAATGCTCATAACCGCAATTATTCCACAAGATAATTCTCCTGTATCTTTAGCCATATTGCCGAATCCTTTGTTCTATTTGCTGCGGTAAGGACATACCTTATGGTAGACCGTGGCAGGAGCTTGCTCTCCTGCGGATAAGGAGGCTGGCTATGGAAACTATTTATCGGGACATTGCGGCGCGGACAGGCGGCAATATCTATATCGGCGTTGTAGGTCCGGTACGAACCGGCAAATCCACCCTGATCAAGCGGATCATGGAGGAATTGGTGATTCCAAACATCGAGGATCCCTACCGCAAGGAACGGGCAAAGGATGAGTTGCCCCAAAGCGGATCGGGCAAAACCATTATGACAAGCGAACCCAAATTCGTGCCGGAAGAGGCGGTGGAGATCTCCCCGGACGGAATGACAAAGCTGCGGGTGCGGATGATCGATTCTGTTGGCTATATGGTTGAGGGCGCTGTGGGTGCCGAGGAGGACGGTGCTCCCCGAATGGTCACCACGCCTTGGTATGACCATGAAATCCCCATGACGGAAGCGGCAGAGCTTGGCACAAAGAAAGTCATGCAGGAGCATTGCTCCATCGGTCTGGTGGTCACCACCGACGGAACCATCACGGACATTCCCCGTCAGGACTATATAGAAGCAGAGCGCCGGGCGATCATGGATATGAAGGCCACCGGCAAGCCGTTCCTTGTTCTCATCAACAGCCGCATTCCCTCCGGGCAGGCTGCACAGGAAGTTCAGGAAAGCCTGAAAGAGGAATTAGGTGTCAATGCAGCCATTGCCGACTGTCAAGCATTAGATTGCGGAGATATCGGACAGCTTTTGCAGCAAATTCTGTATGCATTCCCCATGCAGGAAATGCATGTCCATCTGCCCCGTTGGGTAGACGCCTTGGAGCCGGGTCATCCGGTAAAGAGTGCCGTCTATCAGGGACTGTTGGGTTGTGCTGCGGATATCGCGACTCTTGGGCAGGCAGAAGAAGCCTTGGCAAACATGCGGAATGTGGAGCAAGTTACGGATTGTTCCATCCGCAAGATTGATCCTGCCACCGGCACGGTGATCTGTGTAGTGACGCTGGCTGAAAACCTATTCTATGAGATCCTCAGCAGCAAAACAGGAATGGACATCCAAAATGACGGGCAACTGCTGGCTCTGCTGACAGAGCTTTCCGAAATCAAGAAAGAGTATGACCGCATCTCCGATGCGCTCTCTTCCGTCAAAGCCACCGGCTACGGCATCGTCATGCCCGGCGCGGATGAGATGACCTTGGAAACACCGGAGCTGGTACGCAAGGGCAACGCCTACGGTGTGAAGCTGAAAGCAGGCGCGCCCTCCATCCACATGATCCGTGTGGACATTGACACAGAGATCAGCCCCATGGTAGGTGACGAAAAGCAATCTCAGGATCTGATCGCATACTTAGGCGGAGAATCTCCCGAAAAGCTTTGGGAAAGCAATATCTTCGGCAAGTCCGTCTACGAACTGATTCGGGACGGTCTGACCTCCAAGCTGATCCACACGCCGGAGGAAGTCCGGGGAAAGTTCCGCAGCAGTCTGAACCGCATCGTCAACGAGGGGGCTACCGGACTGATCTGCCTGATCCTATAATATATGCAGCGGACTGCTATAACAGCAGTCCGCTGTTTATTTCGCAAAAAATGTGTAAAGTTCTTTACCCTTGGTAAATAATGTGATAAACTGAGAATAACGCATCTATTTCGGGGTGATAAACTATGAAATTACCGCAAAACAATCTGTTAAAGCGGATCCATATCGATTACAGAGTTTTGGCTTTCCTGCTGCCTTTTTTGGGCATGGTCATCACTATGCTCTTCCGGCAGACTGCGCCCTTCGGCAGCAAATACTCTATGCTCTATTCGGATATGTATCACCAATACTATCCTTTCTTCTTTGCTTTCCGTAACGCCCTGCGAAACGGTGAATCGCTACTGTACAGCTGGAATGTGGGCATGGGCATGGACTATCTGGGGCTTATCGCCTATTATCTGGCTTCCCCTCTGAACCTTTTGAGCATTTTCATTCCTTTTGACGGCTGGGTGCTGGGATACTTCTCCATGCTGATGCCCTTGAAGCTTGGCTTTGCCGGTCTGTTCTTCGCCATCTTCCTGAGCAAGACCTTCCGGAAGAATGATTGGTCTGTGGCCGTTTTCGGCAGCTGCTACGCCCTGTGCGCATGGGCACTGGGGTACCACTGGAATATCATGTGGCTGGATACCTTTGCCCTCTTGCCCCTTGTGATGTTAGGCATGCTTTCGCTGCTGCAGGAACGGAAGTTCGTACTGTATACCCTTTCTCTGTTCCTGTCCGTATTCTCCAACTACTATATCGGTTTCTTTACCTGTATTTTTACGCTTCTGGCTTTCATCTGCTACGAGATCTGCAAGTGCAAAAGCATCCGGCGTCTGCTTGCCGATCTTTTGCTTATGGCGCTGTTCTCTGCATTGGCCATCGGCATGACGGCTATTCTGACACTGCCGGCCTATTCGGCACTGCAAACCACCCAATCCAGCATCAACTCTTATCCCGAAAACTTCGCCCTGAACATTGTAGACAATGATCTGACGCTGAAAGTAAATGCCGCCTTGGAAGCCGCAAAAGAGGCCAAGGCCGCCGGCAACAGCGGCTTGGTTTTTGCCCACAAGTGGGATGCCTTCCGCTACGGCTTTACCGCCATTGTCACCGGTATGGGACAAGCTGCCGGAAATATGAACGGCGCATTGACACCTACCTTCAAGGAGGGTCTGCCCAATCTTTACTGCGGCGTGGGCGCGTTTTTCCTTGCCTTCCTGTTCCTGACCTGCCGTCAAATCAAGCTGCGTGATAAGCTGAGCAGCGTGTTCCTGCTGCTGTTCTTCCTGCTGAGCTTCCTGAGTCGGAAGTTAGACTATATCTGGCACGGCTTCCACTTCCCCAACATGATCCCCTACCGTTTCAGTTTCCTCTTCAGCTTTGTGCTGCTGGTCATGGCTTACCGGGCCTATTTGCTGCGCCACCGATTCCGCTGGTGGCAGGTTGCAGCAGGCGGTGTCCTTTCTGTTGGCGTTATGCTGTTGGCGGAAGATCCGACGGATCCGGCATACTGGATCTACAACGGCGTTTTCCTGCTGTTATATCTTACCGCAGCCATTCTCTTAGTACTGCGGAAGACACCTCCGGAACGGAAAGATCGTAAAAATTATCTGGATGAGCTCTATTTCCGCCGTCGGATGGCAGGCTGGCTGTTTGTCAGCATCATGGTTCTGGAAATGGCGCTGAATCTTGTGAATTTCAGTTCGGCCTTCCCCTCTACCGGCATTTCCAACTACCCCATGGCCACTGACCACGCCGCCTCGGTGATCCGCTATATGAAGCAACGGGAGGATGACAACCTGTTTTACCGGACAGAGGTCACCCGCTCCCAAACCCTAAACGACGGCGCACTAAACAACTATAACGGCATTTCCACCTTTACAAGCTCTGCCAATGTGAAGGTGACAAACTTCATGAAGGCTCTGGGCTACGGCGCAAAGGATACCTACAACCGCTACCGCTTTGAAGAAAGCTCCCCCGTCTCCAATCTGTTCTTGAACCTTAAGTATATGATCGACAGGGACAACTATGTTGCGCCCAACAGCTATTTTGATGTTAAAAACAAGTTTGGGGAGGTTGCTCTCTTGGAGAACAACGCCTATCTCCCTCTCGGTTTCCTTGCCGAGCCGGAGCTGGCAGAGGTAGACTTTTCCAGCAGCAACAGTCCTCTGATGTTCCAAAACGATCTTCTGAAAGCAGCTGCCGGCATAACCGGAGATCCATGGCGATTGCTGAATGGCAGCCGGTTATCCATTGAGGGCTCTGAGGGTGTGGAAATGACCCGGACTACCACCACCGGCTATTGCAAATACGAAGCTTCCAAAAAAGGCGAGGTGGTCTACACCTACACCGTCAACCAGACCGGATTTATGTGCATCAGTCTGCATATTTACCCTCAGAACAAATACAACATCGTTGTCAATGGCATGGTACAGGAGACCCACAGCTCCGAGGGCACTTACGGACGGGCATTCTCTCTGCCCCTGACGGTGGCCGTGGGAGATGTGAAGCCCGGCGATGTGGTGCAGCTGAAATTCTACTGCAATGCAGGCGAAAGCGGCTCTGCCCAGATCTATGCAGGTGTTCTGAACGAAGCTGTCTTCCGGCAGGCGTATGACAAGCTTGCCGCCTCCACCTTGGAACTGACCGCTTTTGAGGATACCTATATCGAGGGCACCATCCACTGCAACCGGGATGGGCTTATGTACACCTCCATCCCCCAGGACGGCAACTGGGTCGCCACGGTGGACGGCAAGCCTGCTGAGATCGTGCTTGTGGGCGATGCCATGATCGGCATTCCCCTGACCCAAGGCGAGCATACGGTATCATTTACCTACTGCAACGAGGCATTCTCCTTAGGCTGGAAAATCAGCCTTGGCTGCCTTGCCCTCTTCTTGGGACTGTACTGGTACTGCTACCACAAAAAGAAATAAGTAACCGGCCTGTTGCAAAACGCTTATTTGCAGCAGGCCGGTTTGGTTTAATTCACTTTTTCCGCAATGGCACGGTTCAATCTGCGCCGCAGATTCAAGAGGTAGTCCGCGTCCTTGGGGTAGCTATCAAAGGCGATGGGCTCGATCCCCTCCTCCAGTAGCTGCATGGTGTAATCTCTGCCGTAAAGCTGCTGGCACAGCTTCAGCGCTCTAAGATCCTGCAGCGCCTCGCCGAAAACCACCTGACGCAAAGACGGCCAGGGTGTGCCGTTCTTACCCGGGTACACCGAGTAGGCATCACCGGAGGGGAAGAACGCGCCGGCATCAGAGCAGACAAAAGGATTGATCTGCTCATAGGAGAACTGGGTATTGTAGAAATTATAGCCCCAATGCAGGAAGCCGGCAATTTCAAACTTATAAAGCTGAGTGCCGATAATGCGGTTTCTTGCCGAGGGCATGGCAAAGAACCGGTTTGCCACATCCAGATTCTGCACACAGCAATAGTATGTCCACAGATTCTTTACGCCGTGGTCAAGGAAAGGCTGGATATGGTTGGTGGCAGGAATGGGATTTTTCACCAGTCCCTGTTCGTAGAAATCATACTTAGACAAAGCATCAATAACGGGATACCCCTCCACCAGATCGCTGAGGATCCGGCTGGCCTTGGCATAGTTTTCCAGCTTCTGCAGGTTCGGTTCATCGGAAATATGGAAATAGCACCGGCGGTCTGCGCCGTTTTTCCGCTTCAGATATGCCAGCATCTCCGGGATCAAGGCATGCAGGAATGTCTTATATTCCTCGCTGTCCGAAGCGGTATCCCAGCCGAAGATCCGCTTTTCCTCCCCGTCCACTGTGGCGATGACCTGCGGACAGGCTGCAGCACCCCACTGGCTGAAAAAGTGGTTGATCTCAAAATACTCGATACCCACCTTGTCACACAGATCCACCCATCTGTCCAGCTTGTCAAAATCAAAACGGTATTTGCCGTTTTCCAGAGATATCTGCACCAGCTGGGTCACAGGCCGATAGCCGCCTATATAGGTATCCAGTTCCGGAGAAAGGACCGGGGTCAGGATCATATTTTGACCGTACTTCCGGGCATTGCGCATAAAGGCCTCAATGATCGACCAATGTTCCTCACTGTAGGTCTCCACGCCGTAGTACTGCATCAGGCAGTCAGGATAGAACCACTGGGTAAAGATCAGTTCCTGCTCCGGCAAGGAAGCATCAATGATCTCAACTTCTGTACTGATCCGGGCAACCTCACCGTTTTCCTTCTCGATGAAAGCAAAGGTAATGGGGTAAGTGCCGGCTGTCACATTGCCCTGGGGCTCTACCTCCACCCATACCGCCTGCAACGCGGTTTTGGCAGCCAAACGGCTGTCGGAATCGATGGGCTCCAACAGATCCGGGTACAAGCCGGGTTGGGTGCGCAGATAGTTATCATCAGTGGCATTGGGATAGCACGGGAATGCGGAAGGAATGCTCTGCACCTTGTACATAGAAATGTGCGGCAGCAACGGAGATTCCACCTGAATTTGGAATGTATTGTTTGTGCAATCGATTTTCTCGATGGTGTCGTAACAAATTTGGAAAGAATACCGCTCATTTTTCAGCATGGAAATGCCATTTAGGGCAGGCTTATCCAAAATAGATTCATCCAAAAAACACTTTTCAAGAGATGACACGATCTTTACGCGCATGGATCATCACTCCTTTTCTCTGCTATTTTTTCACAAAAAGCCCCTACTGTCAAGGCATCCCGGAAAAATAGTTGTTTGCTGTAAAGAATCCATAAATCTTGACAAAATCCCGATTCATGTTATGCTTGTAGTATGAATGAGAAAGAGGGGGTTCTTATGACCGATATCTCCCGTACAATTCTGAATGAATATCAAGTTCGGAAGTCTAAAAAGCAGAAAACCGCATTTATCGAATTGCTGCGCAGCCGTTTCCCGGAGCTGCAGGTGCAGGCAGGCGGTTCTTTCGGTAATCGCAATATTATCATCGGGGACATTAAGCGAGCAAAGGTGGTATTCACCGCTCACTACGACACCTGCGCGGTTTTGCCTATCCCTAACTTTATCGCACCCAAGAATCCGCTGCTGTCGATTCTCTACAGCATTTTGCAGATTCTTCCCATACTCCTGATCACATTTCTTCTGAATCTTTTTGTCGGCATTTTCACCGACAGCTTTTGGCTTCACTACTGGCTGACCATCGCCGCCTATGTTGGAATTTTCATTCTGATGCTGGCAGGCCCAGCCAACAAGCATACCGCTAACGACAACACCTCCGGTGTTATCACACTATGCGAGCTTCTGTGCAGCCTGTCGGATGTGGAACGGGAAAAGGCTGCATTTGTCTTCTTTGACAACGAAGAGATCGGACTCATCGGTTCTAACCATTTCCGCAAATCCTTCAAAAAGGAAATGAAGCACAAGCTGCTGATCAATTTCGACTGCGTATCTGACGGCAGCAATCTGCTGCTGGCCGTATCCAAACACGCAAGAAACGACTATGAAAACGCTATTGCAGAAAGCTTCCGGGATACGGAGGACAAGGTATTCCTGATTGAAAAAGCAGAGAAAATCTACTACCCCTCTGACCAGATGGGTTTCAAATCCACCGTTGCAGTTGCTGCCCTGAAGCACAAACCGGTAATCGGCTACTATTTAGACCGAATCCATACGCCAAAAGATACGGTATTTGACGAAGAGAATATTGACCTTCTTGTTCACTGCGCGCACCGTTTTCTTGCAAACATCTGAGTAAATATGCCTGTCGGTTTTACCGGCAGGCTTTTTGCATAACTTGCATTTTATGCAAAAATATATTATACTGTAGAAAAGCAACATAGGAGGCGACTATGGAACTGGTACAGTTAAAGTATTTCAAAGCTGTCGCGCAGACAGGTAAAATTTCCGATGCCGCAGAAGCGTTGTTTATTTCCGCGCCTGCGTTGAGTACCTCTATCGCGAGACTGGAAAAAGAATTGGGCGTGCAACTGTTTGACCGCACGAACAACCGTATTATTTTGAACAAGCAGGGGCAGATTTTCCTGCGGTATGTAAATCAAATCTTCACCACCCTGGACTATGCCAAAAACGAACTGCGGCAAAGTATGATCCTGCAAGGACAGCATGTTTCCGTTGCCTTCGTTGCCACCACCCAATGGACAGACCTCATCACCGCATTTTCCGTGGAACATCCGCAGTTTACGCTGTCCTGTACCAGCATCAAGTGTTCCGAGCTTTCCAATACCGGTCTGCCGGTGCAGCATAATTTTCTTTTTGCATCCGACGATACGATTCCTGCATTTCTGGCTGCAGAACTGGATAGCATCGAGATCTTCAAGGATGCGCCTCATGTTGTGGTACACAAGGATCATCCCTTAGCCTGCTGCCCCTGTGTGCGCGTCAGCGAATTATCGGGCGAAAACCTGATCTTCCCCATGCAGAACTATTCTCTTTACGAGTATTTAAGCGCTATCTTTGCTGCAGAAAGTCTCTCGATCCCTGTCAGCAACGCCTACTCTCACTTGGTGGGTATGCAGCTGGCTGCCCAAGGCTTCGGTGTCGGCTTCGCATACCGCCGCGCTGTAACAGATACAGCAAATCTGCGGTGTATTCCCATTGATACCGCCTGTCCTCCGCAAACATTCCGCCTTTACTGGCGCAAAAACCACGCCTTAACACAGGACGAATTGGTTTTTAAGCATTTTGTGGAGTCGTATTACCATGTGCATAATGTCTAAATTAATCTATAGTAAGCAATCAGCAATGGCAAACACAGGCAATTGGTGATATGATGCATGCATAACAGTTTAGGAGGCATCTATCTTGATACAGCAAAACAGAAAATTCGACTACAAGTGGATTATCATTGCCGCCAGTTTTTTGATGGTTATGGTCACCTTAGGTTTCTGCAGTTCCAATAGTGGCATTTATCTTTCCGCTATCACGGATGCACTGCATATCAAGCGAAGTCTGTTTTCCATCACAAACTCCTTTCGCTATATAGCAACCACCATCGTGAACCTGTTTTTTGGCGCGCTTCTGAAGAAATTCGGTGTCCGAAAATTGATTGCCTTTGGATTCCTGTCTTTGGTAGGCTCTACAATGGCTTATGCCTATGCCAACACCTTGCCGATGTTCTACCTCGGCGGTTTACTCCTCGGCGTGGGTATCGCCTTTACCAGCACTACCATGGGCAGCTTCATTGTCCGAAGATGGTGCACTACCAATGTGGGCAGATACACCGGTATCGTGCTTGCTTCCAACGGCATCGGCGGTGCAATCGCTGCGCAGATCGTTACGCCCATGATCTACGACGAAAGCAACGCCTTTGGCTATCGCAATGCCTACAAGCTGGTTGCCATTATTTTGGTTGTAACTGCCGTTGTTGTTATTTCCCTGCTGCGCGAAAGTCCTAAGGACGGTCCGGTCATCAATGAAATTCCCAAGAAAAAAGCCCGGGGTGTTAGCTGGTCGGGTATTGAATACAAGACTGCAATTCGGCGTCCCTATTTCTATATCGTAGCTGCATCCGTATTCCTCACCGGACTGCTGCTTCAGGGTATCAGTGTTGTAAAACACGCGCACATGGCAGATGTGGGCATTAGTGCAGAAGTTATCGCAAACTTAGCAAGTATCAGTTCCCTGTTGCTTACCTTCTCTAAAGTCATCGTAGGCGTTGTCTACGACCGTTACGGACTGCGGCCTATTGTTTTGGTCTGTCATCTGCTTACAGTTTCTACCTTTGTGTTGATGGCATTCATTCAAAACACAACAATTGGTATTGTATGCGCAACGGTTGCTGCTATCCTGCTGACATTTTCCCTACCCTTGGAAACCATTGTTATTCCCCTGTTGACAAACGATCTGTACGGCGCTGCCTCCTATGATAAGCTATTAGGCTTATATATGGCATTCAACACAGCAGGATTTGCATTCGGTTCTCCCTTGACAAATGTAGTGTACGATATTTGTGGTTCCTATGTACCGATGTTCATCATCGCTGCAATTATTATGGCCACCGTTACAATCCTCTTCCAGATTGCCATAACTACCAATAACAAAGATAAAAAGGCGTTTTTGGAAGAAAGCAATACTTAATAGTCATAACCCCCGGCTAAGCCGGTGGCTTGATTTAGCCCTAGAAGGGCTTTTTACAGACGATTGCCCCTAAAGGGGCCCCGAATGGTTTGCCGACCGCATTTCATTTACGGGCTACCCCTTAAGGGGTTTTCTTTATGCCTTCTTGTTCTCGCGACCCGTAAACG
>JAZKXW010000018.1:0-6833 GCA_045611825.1 Faecousia sp. | reverse complement strand
GCAAGACCACCCTGTCCACCGACCCCAAGCGTCTGCTGATCGGTGACGACGAGCACGGCTGGGACGACAACGGCGTCTTCAACTTCGAGGGCGGCTGCTATGCCAAGGTCATCAATCTGGATCCCGAGTCCGGGCCCGACATCTACAAGGCTATCAAGCGCAACGCTCTGCTGGAGAACGTTACTGTTGATGAGGCTGGCAAGTGTGACTTCGCTGACGGCTCCGTCACCGAGAACACCCGTGTTTCCTACCCCATCGACCACATCGAGAAGATCGTTCGCCCCGTGTCCGCAGGTCCCGACGCTAAGAACGTCATCTTCCTGTCCGCTGACGCATTCGGCGTTCTGCCTCCCGTGTCCATCCTGACCCCTGAGCAGACCAAGTACTACTTCCTGTCCGGCTTCACTTCCAAGCTGGCTGGTACCGAGCGTGGCATCACTGAGCCCAGTCCCACCTTCTCCGCTTGCTTCGGCGCTGCATTCCTGGAACTGCATCCCACCAAGTACGGCGAAGAGCTGGTTAAGAAGATGGAAAAGTCCGGCGCAAAGGCTTACCTGGTCAACACCGGCTGGAACGGCACCGGCAAGCGTATCTCCATTAAGGATACCCGTGGCATCATCGACGCTATTCTGGATGGCTCCATCCTGAAGGCTGAGACCAAGACCATCCCCTACTTCGGCTTCGAAGTTCCCACCGCTCTGCCCGGCGTTGACAGCGGCATTCTGGATCCCAGAGATACTTATGCTAACGCTGCTGAGTGGGAGACCAAGGCAAAGGATCTGGCAGCTCGCTTCCAGAAGAACTTTGTCAAGTACACCGGCAATGACGAGGGCAAGGCTCTTGTCGCCGCTGGTCCCCAGCTGTAATATTGCGGCACCTCCCAAAATGTCTTTTGCCTGACAGCAGCTCTTTTGCTCCGGCTTCCGATGATTAAATCCTTGAAATACACAAAGTATTCCTGCGGATTTAATAATGGAATCCAAAACAAAATTTCTTGCTGACAGATCAAAATTCATTTTCATCGGCGCCTTCCCCGGAGCTTTCGCCGCATAAGTGCGTTTGAAAGCGTCCTCTGCGCTGAAATCTCTCGCTGAGAGGGATAACTGAAAATAGTAGAAGAACCGCCCGGTTGGGCGGTTCTTTTTGCTTATCGAGGCAGAACTTGTAGGGGCGATTCATGAATCGCCCGTTGCCTCCCCTGCTGTGTCATTGCGAAGGCGGCTTCCGCTGTGGGGCCGGAAAAATAGTTGACATAATGCAAAAAACAGGCGCATTTTTTAGTAATATCTTCCTCCAAGTTATCCACATTCTCCACAGGTTTTTCCACAGAAAAACAAGAAACACCCCCTGCAAATCCACGATTTTCAGGGGGTGTCGTCAAAATATTTCCGTCTTCGACGAAATGTTACAAAATTGGAATTGGTTTACAGAACACCGTTAAAACAGAACCTCTGCGGAGAATACCCGGCGCTGTCCCTCCGGGGTATCCGGATGGGTTCTGCAGGCGTCTGCATGCAGTTGCAGATCCTCGGAAAGGATCCATGTCAATTCCGTTTCCTCTGCTTCTCTTGCCTCGGAAAGGTAGCAGATCGTGACCTCCCGGACAGGATGGACGGCGTGGAAAGCAGCCGGCAGCAGGTCGCAGAGCCAGTCCATGTAACGGGTATTGTTCATATGTCCGTTCCGGTCCAGCTCGCTGTAGCTGACCCGACGGTTGACCCGATTCTGCAGCACCTGAGGATGCAGATTGGAGGGCACAGCCAGTTCGTTGCCCCGGAGCGTACCGGACAGAGTAATACCGCTTTTTCCCGGCAGCACCATGGCCCGGGTATTGGTATCCATCAAAACCCACAGACCGATGCAGCGGAACACCTCGTTGCCTTGGGCATCGTAGCCTACTGTAGAACGGGGAAAGGCTACCCGGGTGGTGGGCATGGGCCATGTTTCCACGGTGACGGTCTCCCCAAGCTTGGGCAGACGGGTGATCTGCATCCGGGTACGGATGATGGCCCAAAACAGATTGCGCTTCTGCAGGGTATCCCAGTCCACAGCCAGCTCCAGACAGTGTTCGCCGGCGGCTTCCTGAGCAAAATGCAGCAGCACTGAGGGCTTGACTCTGCCGAAGCAGTCTAAATGGATGGCGGAAATTTCATAAGTTTGTCGAAAGATCGGTTCCATACGATGATTCCTCTTTTTTTGTCAGTCGGCTTCCTGTAATGTAAGGGCCAGTGTTTCGGGTTTGCCCTCCCGGATCAGGGAGAGCGTGACGGAATCTCCTACTCTGTGGGTGTACAGCGTCCGGTAGAAGGTCTCAGGATCGTGGATGGGAACGCCGTCAAAGGTCTGCACGATATCACCGGGCTGCAGGCCGTTGTCGGTGTAAACGGAGGTGATGTAGAGTCCTTGGGGCAGGCCGTAATAATTCCTGTCCAGCTGGGTCAGCTCTGTGCAGGAGAAACCGGGATCCGGTCTGTTGGCCACAAAGCCGCGCTGCGCCAGCTGGTCGGCGATCTCTTTGACAACTGCGCTGGGGACGGCCCGGTAGCAGTCGTCGGGAGCGGTGCGGATACCGATGATCTGCCCTTGGGCATTTAACAACGGCGCGCCGGGGAAGGAAAGCCGGACGGTAGACAGCAGCAGAGAATCTGCTTGTGTGATCACACCGTTTCCGTCAAGGGTGTCCGTTGCGGTATCTCCTACCCGGACAAGTCCGGAGTCCCCGAAATCTGCCGGGATCAGGTCAGAACAGGGCGCGTAGAGCACAGCTAAATTGGTCATGCGATCCATACCCACCACCGCGGCAGATATCTGCCTGCCGTCAGGCAGCTCCAGCGTAACGGAAATGGCGCGCTGCAGGATATGACAGGGCGTCAGGACATAGCCGTTCTCCGACAGAATGATGCCGCCGGCAGTTGCTGTGCCGGTATCGGTGCGGCAGGTGACGGTGACGGTAGATTGCCGGATATTTTCCGCAGGGACGTTGGCAGCGGCAGACAGCTCCACAGACACATCGGCGCATACCGGCGCAGAGGGCGCAGGGATCTGGGCAGCCTCCAGCTTGGGACTGCGGGCAAACCGTACCGGCAGATCCTCCTGCTGGGCAGGCAGCTCCAGCCGGATCAGGGGAATATTCAACAAATAACTGCCCCGGAGAATACCGCAGATGAAGATGGCGGCAATCAGCACCACAGCAACAGTGCCGTGGCGGTTTTTGGGCGGTTGCGTCCGACCGGTCTCATAAATATTCAGTTCCCCATCGTTTTCGCACATAGACATAAAGAAACCTCAAGAAAAAATCGAAATGAAGCTAGAAAAGACAAATTGATATCTTCCAATTGCAAATGGTTGGGATACGGAAATCGGCAAAGCTCAATTAGACAAAGGCAGCGTAAAGGTAAATTCTGTGCGGCTGTTTTGGCTGGAAACGGAAATATCCTCTCCGTGACTGCAAATGATGGTCTTGACGATGTAAAGACCCAGACCCCAGCCCTCCCGGTTCTGGGAGCGGCTTTTGTCCAGCTTGTGGAATCGGTCAAATACCAGCGGCAGCTCCTCCGGTGGGATGGTATCACCGTCATTATATACCGTCAGGAAGGCCTTGCTTCCACCCTCTGTCAGGCGAATACCCAGTTCTTTTCCTGCAGGGCAGAATTTCACAGCATTGTCTACCAGATTATAGATCACCTGCGTAATATAGTCTTCGCCGGCAAGGACGAGCACCGGATGCTCCGGAAAATCCACCTGTACCTGTACTTGCTTGGCGGTGATCTTCTGTTCAAAGGTCAGCAGCACCTGACCGGCCCGTTCGACAAGGTCAAAGGGTGTTTTCTGTTCCTCGGGAATGTCCTGCTCCTGCAGACGGGAGATATCCAGCATGCTTCGCACCAACCGGCTCAGCCGCTTGGTCTCCTCGGAGACGATCTGCATATAATAGCGGTGCTTTTCCGGAGGGATCGTGCCGTCCAGCATGCCGTCCAAGTAACCGCTGATGGTGGTCATGGGAGTTTTCAGCTCATGGGATACATTGGCAACAAACTCCGTACGCTGGTATTCGCTTTTCTCCAAAGAGGCGGCCATGTTATTAAAGGCCAGCGCCAACTCCCGGATCTCCTCCGGCGCGCCTTCCGGCACATGGGCGCGGGCTTTCAGGTCGCCGTGGCCGAAGGCAATGGCGGTTTTGGCCATACCCCGAAGGGGACTGGTGTTTTTCCGGGCGTATACGGTCAGCACCGCCATACCGGCCACCACAACCAGCAGACAGATCAGCAGATAGGTCTGGGACAGACGGGTCATGACCCGGGTGGTGGAGGCGGTGGGAGAGGATGCCACAACGATGCCGATGTCCTGCCCCTGTGTGTCTTTGATAGAGGAAGCCACGATATAACGGGATTCCGGATACAGGCCGTCCAGCCTGCCGGTACTGATCACATAACCGCTTTGCCGGATCTTTTGCAAATACCCTTTGTCGGAGACCTGCAGTCCTTTGTGCTTGCAGCCCAATGGCGCATCGGAGCAAAGCAGCAGATTGCCATCCGGATCAAGGATCACCGTATCGCTGCCGGATACACGGGAAGCCACAGACAGATTCACAAGGAACTCCCGGGCAGCCAGTCCCTCGTCGGCGTGGTAGGCGCTTGCCGCTTGGGCGACGGTGCTGCACTGGTCTTTCAGGCTTTCCACCGCTTTTTCCTCTAAATAATCCTTCACCAGCAGCTGAAAGGAAATGCCAACCAGCAGCAGCGCCGCAAGAAAAATGACAGCGTAGGTGAAAAAATTGCGGCTAAAAGAGGTTTTCATGGTTATAACACCTCGAATTTATATCCAACGCCCCAAACGGTTTTGACACTCCATTGCTCGGATACGCCCTCTAACTTTTCACGCAGGCGCTTCACATGGACATCTACGGTACGGGAGTCACCGAAATAGTCAAAGCCCCACACCTCATCCAGCAGCTGGTTACGGGTGTAGACCCGGTTGGGAGAAGAGGCAAGATAGAAAAGCAGCTCCATTTCCTTGGGCGGCGTATCCACTTTTCTGCCGTCCACCGTCAGTTCAAAGGCATCCATATCGATGCACAGCTTGTCAAACACCAGTCTACGGGTGTTTTTTCTGACGCTGCCGCTATCGCTGCGGCGGAGAACCGCTTCGATACGCGCCAAGACCTCTTTCATTTCAAAAGGCTTGGTAATGTAGTCATCTGCGCCAAGCTTCAAACCGTTGACCTTGTCATCGGTCTGACTTTTGGCGGTGAGCATGATCACCGGCGTATGACTCTCGCTGCGGATGGCTCTGCAGACCTCCCAGCCGTCCATCACCGGCATCATTACATCCAGCAGCACCAGATCCGGCCGGACACTGCGGAAACGGGTAAGTCCTGCGCCGCCGTCATGGGCGACCGTAACGGTATAGCCCTCTTTTTCCAAATACATTTGCAGAAGCTCTGCAATGTGGAGATCGTCCTCCACGATGAGTACGGATGCAGCCATAATAAGCCCTCCTTTGTCAATGTTCTTTATTCTACCATTATAACCCAAAAAATGCCTTTTGGGTGAATAAATTGTAAAGAGAATACCCCCAATTTGTGAACAGACAAATTGTGGTTGCAAAAGCCCCTGTTTTAGGGTATGATGATAGCAAACAAATTCCGGTCTTTGGGGCTGTAACATATAATGTGTCATTGCGAACCAGTGACCGATGTCACTGGTGTGGCAATCTCCAAAACCGTTGTGCGTACTCGAGATTCCCACGCCAGTGCGCGCACCGGCTCGGAATGACAACTTAGCTCCCCGACAAACCGGAGTTTATAAGGAGAACGATCTATGGAAGCTTTTATTGAGATACTCAAGGCCATCTTATTTGGCATTGTGGAGGGTGTCACCGAATGGCTGCCGGTATCCTCCACCGGACATATGATCCTGCTGGACGAGTTTCTGCAGCTGAAGGTCAGCCCGGAATTTTATGAAATGTTTCAGGTGGTGATCCAGCTAGGCGCAATTTTGGCGGTGATCCTGCTGTTTTTCCACAAGCTGAATCCCCTTTCCCCCAAAAAGGATGCTGTGCAAAAGAAGAACACCTGGCAGCTGTGGTTCAAGGTAGTGGTTGCGGTACTGCCTTCGGCGGTTTTGGGACTGCTGCTGGACGACTGGATGGATGAACACCTGTACAATTATGTGGTGGTTGCTATTACCCTGATCGTCTACGGCGTTGCCTTCCTTCTGGTGGAGCGGAACAACGGAAACAAGCAACTGAAAATTCAGGATGTTTATGATTTGGATTACAAAACCGCATTGTTTATCGGCTGTTTCCAATGTCTGAGCCTGATTCCCGGTACATCCCGAAGCGGCGCAACCATTCTGGGCGCCATCGCCTTGGGCGTTGCCCGGCCTGCCGGCGCAGAATTCTCCTTCTTCCTTGCCATTCCCACCATGCTGGGCGCCAGCGCCCTGAAGCTGCTCAAGTTCCTGATGTCCGGCGCCACCGCCGGCGGCTTGGAGCTGGCAGTGCTGGGTGTGGGCTGCGGAGTCAGCTTCCTTGTCAGCCTGCTGGTCATCAAGGCGCTGATGGAATATGTGCGTAAGCACAGTTTCTCCGTCTTTGGCGTGTATCGCATTGTCCTCGGCGTGCTGGTCTTGGGCTATTTCCTGCTGAAAATGTGAATCTGAAAAGCGGCTTGTCGCAAGACAAGCCGCTTCTTTGTTGTAAAAAGAAAACCACCGGCGGTGCCGGTGGTTCCAAAAAGCTTTAGCTATGCATAGAAAAAATATCCTCCTATGGTTATAGTAATGGTGGTCTGCCAACCGCCATTACATAAACATAGGAGGAATCAAGTCTAG
>JAZKXW010000017.1:0-3892 GCA_045611825.1 Faecousia sp. | reverse complement strand
TTCGATACCACCGGCTATGTAGATATCCCCGCAAAGGGCTGCGCCGCGGATCATGATCTCCTTCTTATCCACGCAATCGGACACATCGGTTCTGCCCACGCATTCGCCGTCGGACAGGCGGATCTTCACCACCTCACGGGTGTGAATATCGTCGTTATTTCTGTTGCCCACCAGGCCGGCATAGACATAGCCCTCCGGATCATATGCAATGCCGCAGGAATAGGCGGCATCGGGATTGTGGTTGCCCAGATCCCGGAATTCCTTGGTGCTGATGTTGAACTCAAACACATGGGCTCTGCTGGAAGAACCGAAATACAGGCACCCGTTGGGCGCGTAAATCAGGTCAAAGCCGCTGTCTGCCCCGTTTTCAGCGGTTTTGTATCCGCCGTAATCGGTAATCGTTTTTGTAGCCGGATCATAGCACTGCACATAGTACACACTGCCAACCATCCAAAGCTTGCCGTCCGGATCAACGGCAGTGCCACGTGTAACACCGAAACGCAGATCCACCTCATCAAACTTCTCACCAGTCTCCAGATTGTAGATGTACATTTTCTTGCCTTCGATGGGCAGGAACAGATGGGCCTGACCGTTGATCTCGCCGGTGGCAGAATAGGTCGCTGCCTCAAAGGTCTTGATGGAAGAATCGGTAACGATCATGGATTTTTCGTGCTGAGCAGGCACCGGAACCGGCAGAACGCCCTCGGTAACGGTCAGACTGTAGATCTGCAGATAGCACTGTTTCTCATCAATAGGCGTAGGATCGCTGCACTGAATGACCACAAAGTACTCGGCATCATTGCCAAATTCCCAAGAGCCTACCACCGTCTGATGATCGGGAGAAAAGTCGGTGGAAGCATCGGTATTCTCGTTGTAGAAGTCCACCTTGCCTACCCGGTTGGCGGGGATCAGGGCGTCGTCGATATTGGTGGTCGTGGTGGGCAGGACATAGATGGCAGCCTGACCGTCGCGGAAGAAAGTACCGTGCTTCAGGGTCAGGGAGCGAACACCTGCGCCGGGAGATTGGATGCGGTAGACAATATAGTCACCCACATTGGTAAGGGCTTTGATCATATTGGCGCCGTAATACTTAATACCGGTATCTACTGCGCAGTGGATACTCTCCACAGCAAAATTGCTGTTGCCGGCGGCATACTTAGCCTGAGATGCTGCGATGACCTCATCGCCGATATAGCCGCCGACACCCGGGTGGGTACCAAGTTCATAGGTGACGGATGCAGTTTCTACCGCAGAGACCGGTACGATCCACGACAGCACAGCTGTCAGCACCAGCACCAGCGCAAGGGCGCGTTTTGATAACTTCATAAGACAATTCCCTTTCTGTATTATTTGTGAGACTTTTTGCGAGCAGTTACCACGATCACTGTGACCGCAACCACCGTTACTACTACTGCCGCAGAGGCTATGATCACTGTGGTAATCAGCTTTTTCTGCTCCTCTGCCTCATTCATTTTCTTCTCCAGTGCAGACAGTCTTGCCGCATTCTTTACCAGCTTGCGGTCTGCTTCGCTGAGGGCATCATAGGCCTTTTTCGCTGCTTCCAGCGCCTCTTTAGAAGGCTTTTCACCCAGCGCGTCGATCATCTGCTCCACCTTGCCGGCAGGATTCTCGGGTGCATCGGCAGGGAGCAGCTCCATCTCTGTCAGAACCATGTAGCAGCAGCTATTTTCGCTGACCTTGGAATCTGCCCGGAACACCATGGTGAACTCTTCCTGTGTCACATGGATGCGACCCAATTCGGCAGAAGCAGGCTCATAAGTCTTGCCATCCTGAGTTTTGCCGCTAAAGTCAGTGGTTGCCAACAGCGTATCCTGTGTCAGCAATGCTTCGATCTCCAAGGTGTTGCCGTACTTGCCGTCCAAGAAATAGGTCTGTCCGGCAGGTGTGCCGTCTTCACGGACCATGTAGTCCAGCTTCACATCGTACCAGCCCGGCTCCGGCGCACGGAATGTGATCGCGATCCAGTAGCCATCAATGTACCGCTTGCTGCCGTTCTCGGTGATGTGGGCACCCAGACGCAGACCTCTCCACTTATTGGAGGTAGTGCCGCCAAAAACAAAGGTGTTGGATACCTTATTGGAATCGGTTCTGTACAAGCTCAGATTATCGGTGGCGTACTTCCAATTCAGCTCGTTTTTATCGTAGTACTCAGAGAGTGCCTGAGACACCAGCTCACCGGTCAGGGCTTTGCCATTCATGTGATCGCGGCCCACAAAGATCCACATATCCTCGATGTCAAACTCATAAAAGCCGGCCTTAGCCTGCTCCGGACCACGGGTCTCGGTGGTTGCATCAGTAGCGGATGCGGACAGTGGTGCCGAGAGCACTGTCACAAGGCACAGTACCAGCAACAGCGCTTTTTTACAAATATTTATCATGCGCGATACCTCCAAAATTTTCAGTTAGAACCATTCTATCATAAACAGGCAGGCATTTCCACTATTATTTGCAAAATTTCTCCATTTGTTTTCCGCAGGGGCAAAAGACGATTGTCCGGTGTTGGTGCGCGTTTACCTGTCGGCTTCCCACTCAGAATGACACATTTTTACACGGTGCGTGATTGTGTGAAGGGGCGTGCATTGCACGCCTGACGGGCGATCAATGATCACCCTACGAAATGGATCGTGCATTGTGCGTTGGGGATTCGGGCGCAAAAAATTCCCGGCAGGAGGATTCCTGCCGGGAACGGTTATTGTGTAAGCAATCACTTATGTGTCTGACTTACAGGCGCGTATCAATCAGGTACGCTCATCGAAGCCGCCGTAAACGCTGCTGGCGGTCAGGTCAAAGGTTGTCAGCATAACGCTCTCAGCCTGGAAGTTCATGACTTCGATTTCGGGCTTAATGTAATTCTTCATCATTTCTTCCTCCTTAGCCAACAGTGTAGGTGATGGTGCCGTTAGACAGCTCAGAACCAGCGGGGCTCTGCAGGATGGGAGTCACCTTCAGGGTGCTCTCCAGGCCCTCCAGGCCAGCGATGTCAACGTACAGCCAAACATTGTTATTAGCATTGTAAGCATTTGCCCATGCCTTAGCGAAGCCTTCCTCGCTGCCATCCCGTGCAAAGATGACTTCCAGAGAACCGCCGTCCCAGTCCAGCTCAACGCCGATGGTCAGGCCGGTGTTGCCGGCAGCGATCTTCGCCAGATCCTCAGCAGCCATGTGCAGCTTGAACCAGAAACGGGTTGCACCCTCAACAGGCACATAGACGGAGTCCACAGACAGATTGAAGTCAGCGAAGGTGTAGCAGTTGTTAGCAGTTGCCAGAGGCAGCTTGTTGCCGTTGGTAGCGCACAGCTCCAGTTCCTTGGTGATCAGAGTGCCGGTGCCCTTGCTGTCGAAGACAGTCTCGTCAGTATCAGTAGTCACAATGCTCTGGGTGTCCAGAGTGTAGCCGTTCAGGTCGATGGAAACGCCCTCGGGCAGATCCACAGTACCGGTGAAGTTAGCAGCCAGCTTGATCACATCGCCGGGCTGAGCAGCAGCGCAGGCAGCAGCCATGGTGGGATACTCAGCGGTGCCGATGATTGCCTGAGGAATGTAAACAGGAGCGGGCACGAAGCCGTTCTTACCGGAAACGGAAATACCGTTCAGGTAGATGTTAGCGGTGAAGTAGCAGCCATCGCCATGGTCTTTGTTAGCTGCGATGCCGGTATCGGTAGCCATAACCAGGACATACTCCTTGTTGTAGGGACCGAAGGTGACATCCATCTTGCTTTCGGTAGCTGCGGTACCGGTGGTGCCAAGAGGCTTGACCTCGCCGATCTTGTTGGCTTCATTGATCACAGCAGCCAGATCCATGCCCTCGGTGTACTCTACCATGTAGACGTTCATCCAAACGGTAGACTTGGTAGCGGAACCGCCTCTGGTG
>JAZKXW010000016.1:0-32519 GCA_045611825.1 Faecousia sp. | reverse complement strand
GCAAATAAACAAAAGCCCCTTTAGGGGCAGCCCGTGAAATCTGCGCGGTTGGCAGACTTTTCGGCGAGCCTATAGGCTCAGCCAAGGGCATGCCCCAAGGGGGCTAGTGCATACCACCGGCACGGCCGGTGGTTATGATTTATCTTACATATTCAATGACGACACGGCGGTTAGGCTCTGTGCCCACGGAATAGGTGGTGATCCGGTCCGTATCCTGCAGGGATGCGTGGATCAGGTGACGCTCATAAGCGTTCATGGGCTCCAAGGTGGTGCGGCGGCGAGCCTTCAGCACCTGCTGTGCCTTCTTGTGGGCGTAGCGGCGCAGGGACTCATCCCGCTTCTCCCGGTAATCCTCTGCGTCCACATTGATGCGGATATGACCTTCCACATTGCGGTTAACAGAGTAGTTACACAGGTGCTGGATGGCATCCAGCGTATCACCCCGGCGGCCGATCAGGAAGCCAAGATCTTCACCGACCAGCTCAACGCTGTAGGTGTTTTCCTCTTCCTTCCGTGCGTGGGAAACAGCGGTAGAACCCATCTGTGCCAGCAGGCCGTTCAGGAACACTTCGATCTTCTCCTCCACGCTGCCGGGCTCGGCAGGGGCAAAGACCTTGGGCTCCTTGGGAGCCTTGGGTGCGGCAGGCTTCTTCTCCGCTTTGGGAGCTTCCTCCTTGGGCTCAGCCTTAGGTGCAGGTGCAGCCTTGGGGGCTTCCTTGGGAGCAGGAGCAACTACCTTGGTCTTGTTGGAACGGGAAGCTGCGCCCAGAGCGCTCTTGGGAGCTTCGGGCTTGGGGTCGGGTACTTCATAGGTGACCTGTACCTTGGCAGGAGCAGCGCCGAAGCCTAAGAAACCGGCCTTGGCCTGTGCCAGCACCTGTACAGATACGCTGTCGCGGTCCAGACCCAGCTGGGTCAGCGCCGCTTCAATGGCAAGATCAATGGTCTTGCCGGTAGCAACGATACTTTTTTCCATATTTATTTATTCCTCCGTATGGGAGCTGTAACGGTTGGGATCGTAAGCGCGGCCACGGCTGTGTGGACGCTGGGGATCGCCGGAGGGAGCGCCGGTTGCGGCATCCTCTTCCTCAACAGCACCCTTCTTGGCAGCATATTCTTTTGCAGCGGCCTCTTTGGCGGCTGCTTTTTCTTTTTGCTGCTGTTGCTGTAACTTCTTCTTGCTGGTGTTTTCGGTGATGCCATCGGGGTTGGCAGCCCGGCGCTCAGCGCGAATGCGCTCCTTTTCTGCCTCCAAGGCTTCCTCTTCCAATGCCTTTTGCAGCCGTGCGGCATCTTCGGCATCATAGATCTTGCGGTATTTCTGGGTCAGGTACACATCAATGACGATGGAAACAAGACCCTGTGCCAGCCAGTACAGGCTCAGCGCGGCAGGCAGGGTAAAGCCGATGACCAAGCTCATCAGGGGCATGGTCCACATCATGACCTTGCTGGTCTGATTTGCCTGAGAATTTTTCGCGGTTTCCTTGTCCTGCAGGCCCTTCTCATCGGTGACGAGAGAGTTGTTGATCTTCATGGACACAGCCATGGCCAGCACTTGGCTGGCGGCAGACAGAACGGGGATCAGCACAGCGCCGATATGGGCCCAGTCAAATTTGGTCCATGTCCAGATCTGCCAAGTGGGAATAGAGCCCAAGTTAATGCCCAAAAACGTAAAGTCCAGACCCTTCAGGGTTTCTGCGCCGGCGCCGGCAGCTTTCAGCACATCGGCAAAAGCGGCAGGATTCTGGAAGATCTTGCCGGCGGCTTCGATCTGAGCAAAGCCGTTGTTGCCGGTAATGCCCATGGCCTTAACGATGGCGGCAGCCACATCCTTGCTCTCGTGCAGGATATAGACGATGGGTTCACGGACAACGGTGTACAAGGGGAACAGGATCAAAAGAGGCAGGAATGCCCAAAGGCAGCCGCCACCCATGGAAACGCCCTCTTCTTTGTACAGATCCCGGATCGCCTCGTTCTGCTTCTGGGGGTCGTTGGCGTACTTTTTCTGCAGCGCCTGCAGCCGGGGGGTCAGCCGGGACATCTTCATGGAGCTTTTTTTGCTCTTGGCGGTGGCAGGGAAAAGAATGATTTTGACCAGCACCGCGAAGAGGATCAGTGCCACGCCGTAGTTACGGGTGAACTGATACAGCCAGTCCAACAGGTAACCGAAAGGCACAGTGACGATATCGGAAATTGCCAGAATCATAAAAGTCCTCCTTGGACAGAGGGAACTTCCCTCTTGTTAGGGTACGGGGTCATAGGGGTCAGCCTTGGAAAAGGGATGACACCGGAGAAGTCTGCGGATGGCAAGCCAACCGCCTTTGCATGCCCCGTATTTGCAGATTGCTTCGTAGGCGTAGGCAGAGCAAGTGGGAGTGAATCGGCAGGAAGCCGGAAACAAGGGAGAAATCTTGCGGCGATAAAACCGGATCATGGCTAAAAGGAACGTCTTCATTTCACCGTTCCTCCAGGCAAAGGATGCCTGCTTTTTCCGCTAAGGACAGATACGCGTCGGTCAGCTTGATAAAGGTCGCGTCGATACAGCGGCCTCTTGCCACAACAACGATGTCCCAGCCGGGAGCAAAGCGGCTTTCATTGAGCCGGTAGACCTCCCGCAGACGGCGGCGGACGCGGTTACGCACCACGGCGTGACCCAGCTTCTTACCTACGGTAATGCCCACCCGATTGGTGGCAAGGCGGTTTTTCCGGGCATAGAGCACCAGATAACCGTTGGCGTGACCGGAGGTAGCGTATAACCGTCGGAACACATGATTCAGTTTCAAACTGCTTGAAAATTTCATAGGGTTTTCTCCCCTCAGCTGATAGTAGAAAAGGTCCAACGCCTGTCCTTGCGCGTTACAATCCGCAAGAAACGGTGAAGAGCACCGCCTCCATGACAAACGTTGAACCGTTTCGCTATGAGCGACCGTTTTGCTGTGGTTGCCCACGCATCATCTACTATTAAGCAGACAGAACATTGCGGCCCTTTGCACGACGGCGAGCCAGAACCTTGCGGCCGTTTGCGGTAGCCATTCTCTTACGGAAACCGTGGACCTTGGATCTGTGGCGACGGCTGGGCTGATAGGTACGCTTCATATTAGGATACACCTCCTGTCAAATCACATATGCTCGACAGCTTCTTGCTGCAGCAACGCATAATAACCGACCATACATGGTCATGCTAAGGTATTATAACCGAAAAATCCCATTTGGTCAACCCCCAATTTTCCCGGGAGCCCGGGAGGCAATGCGCACTCCCCTTGGGAGAGTGTCTTTTTTGCCCGGCGTCCGCCCGGTATCGTTTTATGGGCGTAGCCGGGTGTGCATCAGGGAGCCCGGGAGGAAGAGCGCGCTTCCGCCGTGCAGGCGTCTTTCTTGATCGCACGATCCCAAAACCGTGGCAAGCCGGTTTTTTCCACTAAGATGATACCACATCTTTTGGAAAAAATCTTCCCGTTTTATTCCCAATCTGTGAAATTTCAAGGATTTCCACCGGCTGCCGCTTGACAGCCATTTTTCAAAAAATAAAAAAATCTGTCTTTCGGCCGCTGCCGCCAAAATTGCCCCGGAAGGATTCCGCCCGGAATCCGATTTCTTTTCTTTTCGACTCGGCTCAATTCATTTCTTTTCAGTTCAGTTCTTTTCGGTTCTTTTCTTTTCGGTTCTTTTCCTTTCTTCTGGGAATCCGTCCGGAATCCATCCGGAATCCGTCCGGAATCCGTTCGGAATCCGAAAAAAAGAAGAAAAGGTGCTGCAGCGCAACACCTTTTCAAAATGGCGGATAAAAATGCGTCAGAATATTTTCCAAACTTATCACGAAAAAATTTCGTTTTTTGCGGATACCGGACAGAAAAAATCTGAAAATGAAAAGAAACGGCTCAAAGGAATTTCAAAACTTTTTCAAATTCCACACCATGGGGCGTGACAGTTTCCGTTGCCGCGATGGCTTTTTCCACAAAGGCGGCAGCCTTTTGCGCCGCTTCGGGCAAGGGATCACCCCGGAGCAGACAGCCGGCAGTCACCGCGCTGAACAGATCTCCCGTTCCGTGAAGGGTCTTGTCCAGCTTTTCGGTTTGATACAGCGTTTCTTCCTTGGGGCACAGGCAGTAAAAGCCTGTCTGCTTTTCGGACAGAGCAGCGCCGGTGATGATGATGCCCCGGACACCGGATTTTTCCGCAAGGACATTGGCAAGGCTGCGAAAATACGCCTTGTCCCCTACCGGCTGATAGGGTATACCCGTCAGCAATGCGGCTTCCGTCACATTGGGCAGCAGAATATCCGCCTTGCGGCACAGCGCTTCCATGGCGGTTACATGGTTTTCCTGCAGGCCGCTGTAGAGCTTGCCGTGGTCGCCCATAGCCGGGTCTAAAATTTTCAGACCGGGCTGGGATTCCAGCATGTTTTCCACTGCTTTGCATTGATCGGCATCGGCAAGATAGCCCACTAAAACGCCGTCAAAAGCCATGCCCACCTGCTGCCAATGGCGGCAAATGGGGGCGATATCCTCCGTCAGGCTGTGGCGGAACGGCTGGGGAAAGGCGGTATGGGTGGAAAGCACCGCGGTAGGCAGGATGCTGCACCGGTGACCCATAACGGAAAGCACCGGCAGTGCCACCGTTTGACTGCACCGGCCTGCGCAGGAAATATCCTGCACGGACAGGATATGCTGCATAAACATCACTCCTGATTGCGTTTTTTCATGATCTGCCGCATACGCTCGGCGTGATCCAGGATCCGCTTGCGGATACGCAGGCTCTTGGGGGTACACTCCAACAGCTCATCGTCTGCAAGGAACTCCAGACACTGCTCCAGAGAAAGCACCTTGGGAGATACCAGCCGCAGGGCTTCGTCAGAGCCGGAGGCGCGCATGTTGGTCAGCTGCTTTTTCTTGCAGATATTCACATTCATATCCTCGTTGCGGCTGCAGATGCCTACTACCATGCCGGCGTAAACCGGTGTGCCGGGTCCTATGAACAGCGCGCCCCGTTCCTGTGCGGCGTGGAGACCGTAAGTGACAGCTTCGCCGGTCTCAAAGGACACCAAAGAGCCGGTGAGCCGGCGCTCGATCTCACCCTTCATGGGGGCATAGGATTCCAGAACGCTGGACATGATGCCTTCGCCGCGGGTATCGGTCAAAAATTCGCTGCGGTAGCCGAACAGACCCCGGGAAGGTACTAAAAATTCCAAACGGTAACGGCTGCCCATAGGCGTCATGGACAGAAGATCGCCCTTCCGGCGACCCATCTTTTCGATGACTGCGCCCATACACTCCTCCGGTACATCGGCCACCATTCTTTCGATGGGCTCGCAGAGCTTGCCGTCGATCTCCTTGGTCAGGACACGGGGGGTGGATACAGAGAACTCGTAGCCCTCCCGGCGCATGGTCTCCATCAGGATGGACAGGTGCATTTCACCGCGGCCTGCCACATTGAAGGCGTCTGTGCCCTGCTCGGTGACATGCAGAGATACATCCTTCAAAAGCTCTTTTTCCAGACGGTCCCGGAGATTTCGGGAGGTGACGAACTTACCTTCCCGGCCTGCAAAGGGAGAATCGTTGATCGCAAAGGTCATTTCGATGGTGGGATCGGAAATTTTTACGAAAGGCAGCGGCTCCGGCGCATCCACAGCGCACAGGGTTCTGCCGATGGTGATGTCGGCCATACCGGACAGAGCCACGATCTCACCAGCGGAAGCGTCGGTAATGGGGTTTTTGCCCAAGCCGTCGTACTCATACAGGGCAACCACCTTGCCCTTTTGCTTCATATCGGGGTTGTGGTAGTCGCAGATGGCCACCTCCTGATTGACCTTAATGGTGCCACGCTCCACACGGCCCACAGCGATCCGGCCTACATATTCATTATAATCAATAGAGGATACCAGCAGCTGCAAGGGAGCATCCTTTTCGCCCTCCGGGGCAGGAATATAGTTGACGATGGTCTCAAACAGCGGCACCAAGTCCGTACCCACCTCGTCCGGACCGTAGGCGGCAGTGCCCTGCCGGCCGGAGCAGAAAATGGTGGGAGAGTTAAACTGCTCGTCGGTGGCATTCAGGTCCAGCAGCAGCTCCAGCACCTCGTCCATCACCTCGGGGATCCGGGCGTCGGGCTTGTCGATCTTATTGACCACCACGATGACCTTATGACCCAGCTCCAATGCCTTTTGCAGCACAAAACGGGTTTGGGGCATAGGACCTTCCGCGGCATCCACCAGCAGCAAAACGCCGTTGACCATCTTGAGGATCCGCTCTACCTCGCCGCCGAAATCGGCGTGACCGGGGGTGTCCACGATATTGATCTTCATGTCCTTGTACTGAACGGCGGTATTTTTTGCCAAAATGGTGATACCGCGCTCCCGTTCCAAATCGCCGGAGTCCATGACCCGGTCCTGCGTTACCTGATTTTCTCTGTAAATACCGCCCTGCTTCAGCATTTCATCCACCAAGGTGGTCTTGCCGTGGTCGACATGGGCGATGATGGCCACATTACGAATCTTTTCCTGCATTGCCATATAAGGGATTCTCCTTTGTATCTGTGTATCACAGTTATATTCATTCTCTTCCAACTTAATAATATACCACTATTCTTTCCTGTTTGCAATCCTTTGCTGAAAAATCGTCAACTTCCGATTTGTCGGGGAGCCCCGACAGGCAAACTCGCACCAACACAGGGCAATGGTCTTTTTTGCCCTCCTGTCCGCCCGGTATCTTTCATGCGACAATCAAATTCCGGTTTGTCAGGGAGCCCCGACAGGCAAACTCGCACCAACACAGGGCAATGGTCTTTTTTGCCCGCCTGTCCGCCCGGTATCTTTCATGCGACAATCAAATTCCGGTTTGTCGGGGAGCTTAAATCCGCACAATTTAAGTTGTCATTCCGAGCCAGTGCGCACACTGGCGTGGGAATCTCGAGTACGCACAACCGTTTTGGAGATTGCCACACCAGTGACATCGGTCGCTGGTTCGCAATGACACATTATATGTTACAGCCCCAAAAACCGGAATTTCAAGAGATTTTCTCTTGACCTTGCGGAAAACCTATGCTATATTATAGGGTAATAAAATGCGGAAGAATTACCGCTTACCATTACACCTACAGGAGGAAACCAACATGGCTTATTATTATCCCGAGCCCAGCCACACCTTCAGCGAGTACCTGCTGATCCCCGGCTATACCGGCGAAAACTGCATTCCTGACAATGTCAGCCTGCGTACGCCCCTGACCAAGTACCGCAAGGGCGTGGAAGAGCCTGCCATTTCTTTGAATATTCCCATGGTCTCTGCGATCATGCAGTCTGTGTCTAACGATACGCTGGCCATCGCCTTGGCAAAAGAGGGCGGCATCAGCTTTATCTTCGGCTCTCAGTCTATCGAATCTCAGGCGGCCATGGTGGCAAAGGTCAAGAGCCATAAGGCCGGCTTTGTGGTGTCTGCTTCCAACCTGACGCCCGATGACACGCTGGCAGATGTGCTGGCACTGAAGGAGCGCAACGGTTTCTCCACTGTAGCCATCACCCACGACGGCACTGCCAACGGCAAGCTGCTGGGTATCGTCACCGGCAGAGACTACCGTGTTTCCCGTATGGAAGGCACCGAGAAGGTTTCCTCTTTCATGACGCCTATTGAGAGAATGGTCACCGCTCCTGCGGAAACCACCCTGAAGGAAGCCAATGATATCATTTGGGAGCACAAGCTCAACTCCCTGCCCATCGTGGACAAGGACGGCAACCTGATGTACTTCGTATTCCGCAAGGACTACGCTTCCCACAAGGCAAACCCCAACGAACTGCTGGATGATAAGAAGCGCTATCTGGTAGGCGCAGGCATCAACTCCCGGGACTATGCCCAGCGCGTTCCCGCGCTGCTGGCTGCCGGCGCAGATGTGCTGTGCATCGACTCCTCCGAGGGCTATACCTGCTGGCAGGCAAAGACCATCGCATGGGTTCGCGAGAATTACGGCGACGATGTAAAGATCGGCGCAGGCAATGTGGTGGACCGTGACGGCTTCCGTTTCCTGGCAGAGGCCGGCGCAGACTTTATCAAGGTCGGTATCGGCGGCGGCAGTATCTGTATCACCCGTGAAACCAAGGGCATTGGCCGCGGTCAGGCAACAGCTTTGATCGAGGTGGCGGCTGCCCGTGATGAGTACTTTAAGGAGACCGGCATCTATGTGCCTATTTGCTCCGACGGCGGTATCGTTCACGATTACCACATGACCCTTGCTCTGGCAATGGGCGCTGACTTCATGATGCTGGGCCGTTACTTCGCCCGGTTTGACGAGTCCCCCACCCCCAAGGTCATGGTCAACGGCGCGTATATGAAGGAATACTGGGGCGAAGGCTCCAACCGCGCCCGGAACTGGCAGCGCTATGACTTGGGCGGTAAGACCAAGCTGAGCTTTGAGGAAGGCGTTGACTCCTATGTTACCTACGCCGGTACGCTTCACGACAATGTGGAGGCAAGCCTTTACAAGGTCAAGTCCACCATGTGCAATGTAGGCGTGCTGAATATCCCCGACCTGCAGCGGGATGCCAAGCTGACTCTGGTGTCCTCCGTCTCCATTGTGGAAGGCGGCGCCCACGATGTCACCCTCCGCTCCACCTCTCCCGTAAAATAATCAAAACGCCCTGGCGGAAATTTTTCCGCCAGGGCATTTTTAATGGACAATGAACAGATCGTCGGTAAGACAAAAATTGTCCGTTGTCAATTCTCAACCAAACAGGTGATCAATGCTTTCAAAGGTATACCCTTCTGCCTTCCACTTGGTCAGCAGTTCGTCCAAAATGGCGGCGTTGGTTTTGCTGGTAGAGTGCAAAAGGATCACCGCGCCGTTGTGGGTGCGTGGCAGCAGCTTGGCAAAGGCGGTTTCCTTGGTGGGCTGGCTGTCGTTGTTCCAGTCCACATAGGCAAGACTCCAAAAGACGGTCTTGTATCCTAATTCCTTTGCCATTACTAAGTTTTCCCGGCTGTAGATCCCCTGAGGCGGACGGTAGAATTTGGGCATTTCCTTGCCGGTAACCTGCCGGAAGATGTCCTCTGTCTGGGCAAGCTCCTTGGAAAAGGCGTCCTTGGTTGCCAGCTTGCTCATATCCGGGTGATGCATGGTGTGGTTGCCCACGATATGCCCCTCGTCCACCATCTGCCGCACAAGGTCGGCGTTTTTCTCAATATAAGTGCCGACCAAAAAGAAAGCCGCCGGCACATCATGCTTTTTCAATATTTCCAGAATTTCGGCGGTGCAGCCGTTTTCGTAGCCGGCATCAAAAGTCAGATACAGCACTTTTTCCCCGGAATCTCCTACATAGGCTGCATCGTAGTCCTTTAATACCGCCGCCGATGCCGGTCCTGTCGGTGGCTGTCCTTCGGTACGGAAGCTCAAGCCCCATGCCCCGGCGGTCACCGGACGGGCGAAAAACTGCACAAAGGACAAGATAAGGGCAAAGCACATTGCCCCGGTATAGATCCATAGATCCCTTTTCCCCATAGACCATCCCTCCTTGGGACAATCTATGCGGAAAAAATATCGATATACATGTTTTCAGCAAACGAAAAAGAAATTGTAGAGGCGACCCTTTTGCGGTGCAATACTTTGAATAAAAAACAGCCGTTGACGGAAATTCCATCAACGGCTGTCAATCATTTTTTACTTGCTCAGGTAGGCATCGATGGCGGCAGCGCCCTTCTTGCCTGCGCCCATGGCCAGAATGACCGTAGCCGCGCCGGTGACCGCATCACCGCCGGCAAAGACGCCGTCACGGGTGGTCATCTCGTCCTCGTTGACGATGAGGCAGCCCTTCTTGTTGGTCTCCAAGCCGGGGGTGGTGGAACGGATCAGGGGGTTGGGGCTGGTGCCCAAGGACATGACCACGGTATCCACTTCCAGCATAAATTCGCTGTCAGGCACTTCCACAGGACGACGGCGACCGGAGGCGTCCGGCTCACCCAGCTCCATGCGGATGCACTTCATGCCGCAGACACGGCCATCCTCGTCGCCCACGATCTCGATGGGGTTGCACAGGGTCTTGAACTCAATGCCCTCTTCCTTGGCGTGGTGCTTTTCTTCCAGACGGGCAGGCATTTCTGCTTCGCCGCGGCGGTAGACAACATACACCTTGTCCGCGCCCAAGCGCATTGCGCAGCGGGCGGCGTCCATTGCCACATTACCGCCGCCGACCACGGCAACGGCCTTGGACTTGATGACGGGGGTATCGGCCTCTTCCAGAAACGCCTTCATCAGGTTGGTACGGGTCAGGTACTCGTTGGCGGACATCACGCCCTTCAGGGCTTCGCCGGGGATGTTCATAAACATGGGCAGACCTGCGCCGGAGCCTACAAACACAGCCTGATAGCCCATTTCAAACAGCTCGTCGATGGTCAGCACACGGCCGATGACCATGTTGGTCATTACTTCTACGCCCTGTGCTTCCAGCTTCTTGACCTCGTTGGCAACGATGGCCTTGGGCAGACGGAATTCGGGAATACCGTAGACCAGCACGCCGCCGGCAGTATGCAGCGCTTCGAACATGGTCACCTCGTAGCCCTTCTTGGCAAGCTCGGCAGAGGCGGTCAAACCGGCAGGACCGGAGCCGACCACGGCTACCTTTTTGCCGTTAGAGGGAACTTTTTCGGGCATTTCGTTGACATTTTCCCGATACCAGTCGGCAACGAACCGCTCCAAACGGCCGATTGCCACAGGCTCACCCTTGATGCCCCGGACGCACTTGCTTTCGCACTGGCTCTCCTGCGGACAAACGCGGCCGCTCAGGGCAGGCAGCGCGTTGGTGGAGGTGACGATCTCATAGGCGGCCTTAAAGTCGCCTTCCTGTACCTTCTTAATAAACTCGGGGATACGGACATTGACGGGGCAACCCTCTACACACTTGGGGTTCTTGCAGCCCAAGCAGCGATTTGCTTCTTCGATGGCCATTTCCGCGGTATAACCCAAAGCCACTTCCTTAAAGTTTCGGGCGCGGATCTGCGGATCCTGCTCGGGCATGGGAGTTTTGGTCAAAGTCATGTTTGCCATTACCGTTTCCTCCTTACTTGATCAGGGCCTTGCCCATAGCGTCCATGCGGCAGGTGTGGGTCTCGGAGACCTCTGCCTCTCTGGGACGGTAGGTGCTGTTACGGTTGATAAGCTCAGCAAAGTCCACCTTGTGGCCGTCAAATTCCGGACCGTCTACACAGGCGAACTTGGTTTCGCCGCCAACGGTGACGCGGCAGCCGCCGCACATGCCGGTGCCGTCCACCATGATGGGGTTCAGGGAGACCATGGTGTGTACGCCAAAGGGCTCGGTGGTCTTACAGACGAACTTCATCATAGGCACAGGGCCGATGGCAAGCACTTCGTCATAGGCGTTGCCGTTTTCCAGCAGCTGCTGCAGCTTTGCGGTAACAAAGCCCTGCTCGCCGTAGGAACCGTCATCGGTCATTAAGTACAGATTGTCTGCGCAGGCCTTGAATTCGTCCTCCAAAATGTCGATATCCTTGTTGCGGAAGCCCACAATGACATCTACCTCTGCGCCGGCTTCCTTGAAAGCCTTGGCAGAAGGCAGTGCAATGGCGCAGCCGACGCCGCCGCCTACCACACAGACACGCCTCTTGCCTTCCACCTCGGTGGGCTTGCCCAGAGGACCCACAAAGTCGCGGATGCAGTCACCCTCGTTCAGATTGCCCAAAGCCTTGGTGGCAAAGCCGACCTTTTGGAAGATGATGGTAACTGTACCAGCTTCCCGGTCATAGCCGGCGATGGTCAGGGGAACACGCTCACCCAGCTCATCAATGCGGAAAATAATGAACTGACCGGCCTTCGCCTTACGGGCAATGAAAGGTGCTTCAATGTCCATCAGGGTCACATTGGCGTTGAGTTCTTTCTTGCGAACAATTTTAAACATATAAAAAACCTTCTTTCGGTGTTTTTCTTACAAAACAGGACATTCGCCCCAACATACACATTATAAAAGGCAAATCGCTGTTTGTCAAATATTTCTCGCAAAAAGAAAAGAGGCGTTGCAAGAACGCGGAAGCGGTGGTATAATCAAAAGAGAGAGAGGCGGTGAGACTGTGGCAGCCAAAAGCGACTATATTGCGGTGTTCGATTCCGGTGTCGGCGGCATCAGCGTGCTGAAGGCGCTGATCCATCAGATGCCCGGGGAACGATACCTCTATTTTGGAGACTCCGCCAACGCGCCCTACGGAGAAAAAACCACAGAGCGCGTACGGGAATTGACCCTTGCCGCTGCGGAAAAGCTGATGCGCCGGGGTGTAAAGGCGCTGGTCATTGCCTGCAATACCGCCACCGCCGCTGCCATTACTGCCCTGAGGGAACGGTATGGGGAAACCATCGTGGTGGGCATCGAGCCTGCGTTAAAGGTGGCCGCGGATCATTTTCCCGACAAACGGGTAGGTGTTATGGCTACGCCGGTGACCTTGCGTGAGGAAAAATTTGCCCGGCAGCTTGTCCGGTTTGAGAATGTGGAGGTCACCTCTATTCCTGTTACGGGTCTGGTGGAGCTTATCGAAGCCGGCAAGGATACGGAAGCACTTCTGCGGCAGCACCTTGCCCCCTATGTGGGCAAACTGGATGCAGTGGTTTTAGGCTGCACCCATTACCCCTTTGCCGCGGAGGAAATCCGTGCCGTTTTAGGCCCGGATACCGTGCTGCTGGACGGCAGCATCGGCACAGCCGCCCATACCCGGCGCCTCTTGGAGAAGGCCGACCTTTTACTGGAGGGCGAGGGCAGCATTACCATTGAAAACAGCAGTCCTGACAAGACGATCATTGATCGCTGTTGGGAATTGTTAATAGAAAGGAAGTAATTACTATGATCGTATGTCCATGGAAAGACCTGAAGCGGTACGCCGCAGTGATCCCCGGCTTGGAAGAGGCCATTGCTGCCGCAGACAAGCTGGAAAGCTATGAGCCTGCCACAGTTCCTCTGTCCGGCAGCAACAAAATTTTGGTGCAGAAGCTGACGACCAAGGCTTGGGAGACCTCTCAGCTGGAGGCTCACCGGGAGTTTTTGGACATTCAGTACATCGTCAAGGGCAAGGAAGTTGTGGGCTGGGCCCCTGTGGACACCCTGACCCCTGCCGACGAGTTCAACACTGCCAAGGATAAGGGCATGTACACCGGCAAGAACTATCCCATGGAGATCGCCGAGGGCTACTGCTATGTGGTTTATCCCGAAGATGCCCATGCACCCGGCACCTATCTGGACGAGGCCGGCGAAGTGACCAAGCTGGTCATCAAGCTGAAGGTCTGATAATCACCATCCCGTTAAACAGTAAAATCCACAGATAGCCAAAGCTATCTGTGGATTTTTATTATTTTTATATCTGCCGCGGTAAAAATCAAACAGCCAACAAAATAGCACAGAATGTCTTTCCAGTCGAAGGTAGCGCCCAGAATCACGGCAAACACCGTGCCCTCCAAGCCCAGCAGAGCCGGAAGCTGCAGCAGCTGCAGGATTTCCGCAAGGACGCAGAAGCCAAAGACCCAAAGCCCTAACAGCTGGGGCTTGTCCGGCAGGAAACACCTTGCCAAACAGCACAACAGCACAGCTACCAACACATCTCCCACATAGGGACGGACAAAGGCATCCCGGACATACAGCCCGATGAGCACCTCAATGCCCAGCAGAAGCACAAAGGCAACAAGATAAGGAATCCGTTTTTTCATATCAGCTCAGCTGGTTCTCATAGATGTTGATGTCACCGATCTCGCCCACCTCAAAATACCGGTCCAAAATAGCTTTGCCAATGGTGGCAAGCGTAGAACCGTGACCTGCCTTTTCGCCGTAGACAGCGATGGCGATCTGGGGATTCTCCGCCGGCGCGTAGCAGACAAAGGCACCGTGGTCAGAGCCGGTGGGGTTGCCGTTTTGGGCAGTACCGGTCTTGGCGGCAACAGTAATGGGGTAATTCTTAAAGGTGGAGTACGCTGTGCCGGTCCACTTGTCAGTTTTGTTGGTAACCAGCACCATGCCCTCGGTGTAGGCCTTGTAGGCATCGTCGGAAATGTCCAAAATACCGGAAACAATGGGGGTGTTTTGGGTAATCAGGCTGCGATAGTCGGAGGAAACCACCCTGTTCAAGAAGGTTGCCTTGTAGCGAGTGCCCCGGTTTGCCAACGCGGCGGCATAGTTGCAAAGCTGAATGGGGGTAAATCGGTTGTCGGACTGACCGATGGCAGCGGTGATGGCATCGGCAGGATACCAGTTAGGATCGCCGCCGTCCTTGGAGTGCAGCAGCTTTTTGGTTTCAGCGTTGGCGCGGTAGCCCTGCTCTTCATACAGCTCCACACCGGTTTTTTCACCTAATCCCAGACCCTTTGCGGTGGAGTCCATGACACTTAGGTGGATGCGGTCGCCGATCCAGTAGTAGAAGTAGTTACAGGAGACCTGCAGAGCTTCTGCGGCAGTCAGATTTTGATGGAGCATGCCGTAGTTGGTCAGGTACAGACAGCTGACGCTGAAGCCCGGTGCATACCGGTCATATCTGCCCCGGTCGTAGATCTCGGACTCCGAGGTGATCAAACCGTCGTGAATACCGGCAATGGTCATACTCATCTTGTAGGTGGAGCCGGGAGGATAGGTGCCCTGCAATGCCCGGTTGAACAGAGGTCCGCCCTCTGCCTGCAGAAGCTCGTTGAATTTCTCTGAATACGTGGAAAGATCGTAGGTGGGATAGCTGGCGCAAACCAGTACCTGACCGGTTTTTACATCAATAGCTACCACAGCGCCGCCTTCGGCATCGGCACCGTCTTTGCCGGGTTCTTGTGCCTTCAGGGTCTCAATGACCGAGGCAAGCTGGTCTTCCGCAGCCATCTGCAGATTGATATCTATCGCAACTTCCACATTCGCGCCGGCTTTTGGCTCTTTTCCTTCCAAATAGTAGGACTTTACAACGGTGCCGTCGGTGGTGACTTCGTCGATACGCCAGCCGTCTACACCGTGGAGATATTCTTCAAAGGCAGCTTCCAGACCGTCCTGACCGACCTGGGTATCCATGGAGTAATCGGGGTTGCTTTTGTACTTTTCCCACTGCTGGGCATTCATAGGACCCACAAAGCCGAGAATGTGGGCAGCGTACTTGGTGTTATACTCCCGAACGGTAGAGGCTTCCACGTTCATTCCGGGAATGCCCAGCTCGGTGATGGCCGAGAGCTGATCGTCGCTGACATCGGACAGGAACACATAGTTTGGCAGGCTGGGAACAGGACCGCGCAGATCCAGCTCATACCGCAGACCGATGACGGCCCGGGCTTCGTCGTCTGTCCATTCAACGGGAATGCGGTAGCGTTCCCGAAGCTTTTGCATCAGCATGGGAGCTTTGATATCCGAGTCCAGCCGACCCATGTGGGCAAGATACACTTGGAAATAGCTTTGATAGGAGGAATTGAGTTCATTAAGGGTATAAACAAAGGGTCGGGTCTTGGATACCGGGAAATGCTCGGTATACTCGATCCCCTGTTCCTCACAGCGCTTGACCAGATTGTAAAGATATTGGTTGGTGCCGTCGGCGCTTTCCAGCACGAAGTGGTTAATGACCAGATCGTAACTGGCGCGGTTGCTGACCAACACATTACCGTTGGTGTCCAAAATATCGCCTCGGGCAGCCTTGACACGGGTCATGGTGGTAAAGGTGGTGGTATTATCCTTGTTGCCACCGGTCTGAATGATCAAAAGATCATACAGATAGAAAGCAAAAACAAGCAACAGAACAGTAAAAGCCACCAGTACAATCCGGCTGCGGTGGCGGGTCATTCTTTCCATGGGTCTCCTCCAATTTTTTTAACAGAAAGCAAAACAGGGTATAAAAGGGGTAACACGAGCAGGGTAAGCCCGCCGGTGAGGGCAAAAATACCGATACGGCTCAGGTTGGTCAGGCCCAAAAACAGGCCGATGGCAAACACCAGCATTTCATAGACCATTACTGCTACCGAGCAGCACAGCATAGCTGCGCTGAAGCTGCCCTGCAGATATCCGTGACGGAACGCGGTAGTCAGTACACTCAGGACTACGATAAATACGATGCAGTAAGGACCGGGGGCTGTGCCGGAAAATAGGTATAAGGTGGCTGCTACCAAAGAAAATACGCAGCCGCCGTCGGAGCTTTCCAGCAGGCAAACAAGGAAAATGCCGCAGGGTACCAGATCGGTGGTAGCGCCGAAAAAGTGAACGCGGCACAAAACCACATCCTGTACCACAGAAAGAAGCAGCAAAATCAGGCTGTAAAGGGTCCACTTCAGCAGCGTTCTCCGTTGCGCAGGGGTCAAATATAGTTTTTTCAGCAGACCGGTGGTTTGCCGGTCCTGCTTAAATTCCCGATTTTTCGCCATAGCTATCACCCAACGGAATACTCGGTAACGATGAACACCTGCTCCAAGCTTGCCACATCCACCGCAGGCTTCAAAAGGGCATACTTGGCCACGCCGGTGTCGTTAAAGTCCGCGTCGGTGACATAGCCAAGGATCAGGTTTCTGGGATAGACAGTAGAGCCGGTGGTGACCACCTGATCGTTAATACGGATCACCGCAGAAGAGGGCAGATAGTCCATCCGCAGCAGACCGGCAAGACCGGGGGTGTAAGAGCCGCGGACGATGCCGTTTTCACCGGAGGAAGCCAAGGAGGCGCTGATCTCCAAAGAGGAATCCAGCACCGACTTGATAACGGCGTAGTTGGGACCTACTTCACTGACCACGCCGACCACCTCGTTGTTGGCGGTAATGGCGCACATGCCCGCCTGAATGCCCATGTTGGTACCGGTGTTGATGGTAAAGGTGTTGGTCCAGTCGTTGGAGCTGCGTGCAATGATATAGCCGTCTACCAGTTTGTAGTCCTCGTGGGCTTGCTTCAGCTCCAGCAGGGCTCTGAGACGTTCGTTTTCACGGGCGATGGCGTCTGCCTTGCGTGCGTCCTCCTCCAAAGCAGCAAGCTGCTGTTTTAGGGCGGTGTTTTCCGCAGCCAGCGACTCATATTTGAAAGCATAATTGTAAAGCTGTTGCGCTTCCCCTGTCAGTTTACTGACACCGGAGCGAATGGGGGTCAGAATACCCTGAACCACCATATTGGGGAAGCTTAGCTGGGTCAGGCTGCCGATGATGGCAATGGCCAGCGCCAGCACCACGGCGATCAGCAGCACCGCGCGGACGCGGCTGGTAAAAAAGTGTCTCATAGGGCATCCTCCAAGAGTTCGGGAACGATAGAATGCAGGATCTGACCCAGCTTGCACAGGGGCAGTCCCATCACGTTGTAGTAATCGCCTACCATTTTTTCGGCAAAGAGGGCTGCGCCGCCTTGGATACCGTAAGCGCCGGCCTTGTCCATAGGCTCACCGGTGTGGATGTAGGCGAGAATCTCCCTTTGGGAAAGGGGCTTAAAGTGCAGATCTGTCACTTCGGTGCAGGAAACGGCAGAATCTCCGTGCAATACCGTCAGTCCGGTCATCACCTGATGATCCCGGCCGGATAACAGGGTCAGCATCCGCCGGGCGTCCTCTTCGTCCGAGGGCTTTCCCAGCACCTGCCCGTCGCAGACCACAATGGTATCGGCGGCAATGACCACATCGGTATCTTGGTGGGGCGTGGCCTCTGCTTTTAACCGACTGACCCGGGCAACCTCGTCATAGGGTGCCTTGGTAGGGTCCATGGTTTCGTCAATATCTGCCGCCAGCACCGTAAAGGGAATATGAAATTTTTCCATAAGCTCCCTTCTCCGGGGAGACTGCGAAGCCAGTATTACATTCATAAATACATTCCAATCGTTGCACCGCGACACTGCAATTGTCCGTTTGATTTAGTCTAAGCCGCGCAGATACAGTCCTCTTGTACATGCGCCGGGGTCAAAGGGGATGGGATTTTGGTAAGCAGAAAGCACCTGATCCACTTCCTTGGGGTTTTCCGTGGTGAAATATACACGGGTTGCCCACAGACCCAGCTTGGACAGATCGTTCTGCCGATCCAGCCAGCTGAGTTTTTTACTGTTAAGCAGCACGCTGCGGCAAGAATTTCCGTCTCGCAGAATGGGAAATTCCGCGCCGGTCTTGTCGGTGAGCTTCATAGGCCCTTGGTTGCAGGCGCATTGGCCGTTTTGTCCACGGAACAGACAGTTTTCCGTTACCATCAGTGGCAGTCGGCCATAGCACAGAATCTCGCAGGGCACGGTTTTGCTGATATCTCGAATTTGGGGAAGGGTCATCTCAAAGCTTAAAGTAGCAGATTGCAGCTCCAGCTCCCGGGCCGTGTCCATGGCATAGGAGTTATAGAGATTCAGACCGAAATCACCCCGGATACGCATACCGCATTCCCTTGCAGGGATCATAAGACCTAAATTTCCTGCCAAAACCTCCCGGACACCGAAGCTCCGCAGGACCCGGAGGGTGTCTTTCAGCTTCCAAAGCTCGTCATCGTGTGCGATTCGGGGAAGCACCGCGCACAGCTTTACTTTCCGGACAAGCTGGCGGCAAAAATCGGGATCTTCCGCCAAAATGTGTACAGGCACGTACAGCACATGGGGGCGCATTTTGAGCAGCCGGGCAGTGATCTGTTCCCGGTTGGAAACCTGTACCGTCAGTTCCGGATGGGTGCGGTTGCCGGCGGTGTGGGAAGGCTTTTGGGGCTTGCCCAGCTTGGGGATATCCCGTCTTGCCCGTTGGGCGGTCAACAAATTCAGCACATCACGCCGCAGAGCGTTGATAGCGGCAGCGGAAAGGGTCAGACCCGGGGAGATTACCGACTGTACCCCTGCGCAGAGGTAGGGTGTGCCGCCGGTTTTGGCAAGGCGCGCAGCCAAAACCTCCTGACTCAGTTCGGCGGTACGGGCCGTTTCCGGAGCAGGACCGCTCAGCGTGCAGACCCGGCCTTCGGGGTCTATGACAGATAAGGTGGTCTTGCCGGGCAGGACTTCCATACGGAACGTTACAGGTACCAAGTTGTTTTCTGTGGATTCATAGGTTTGCCGGGCCTCTTTTACCCATGTAGGGCTGTCGGTTTTGTCCTCGCGGATACCAAACATGTTGCTTCCGATGCGGTCGGTGTAGTAGCCGTCGGTAAAACCTTGCCGATTAAAGGCTACAGACAGGGCGTCTACCATAGGACGGGTCACCTGACCGGTCTGCAGTGCTTCCCGGTAGACCCGGGTGACAGTAGCCACATATTCTGCCCGTTTCATCCGTCCTTCCAGCTTAATGGAGGCAACGCCCATATCCGCCAGCTCCTGCAGATAACGCACAAGGCAGTTGTCCTTCAGGCTCAGGGGATATTTGTTCTGAAAACGGCCATAGCCGTAGCATTGGCGGCAGGGCTGGGCGCAGCGGCCCCGGTTACCGGAGCGTCCGCCAATGGCGGCAGACAGATAACACTGACCGGAATAGCTCATACACAGCGCGCCATGCGCAAACACTTCGATTTCAATGGGGGATTGCTGGCAGATATAGCGGATCTCTTCCCGGCTCAGTTCCCGGCTCAGCACCACTCGGCTGAAGCCCCAAGCTGCGCAAAGCTGGACACCGGGCAGAGAGTGAACGGTCATTTGGGTAGAACCGTGGACGGGAATATGGGGTGCAATTTGGCGGCACAGCCGCAAAACACCTAAATCCTGCACAATAAAGGCATCCACGCCGCTTTTTGCGGCATGACGAATCAGGTCCACCCCATCCTGCATCTCCCGGTCGGAGATCAGGGTGTTCAGGGTCAGGTGGACCGCGACGCCGCGAATGTGGCAATATTTGACTGCTTCCGTCAGGGTCTGTGGGGTGAAGTTTTTGGCGCTTTGCCGCGCATTAAACTGTCCGCAGCCAAGGTAGACCGCGTTGGCGCCGTTTTGTACCGCCGCCTGCAGTGCCTCCATAGAACCTGCCGGTGCCAAAAGTTCCAGCATACTATACTCTCCCATTTTGATACTTGCATACATTATAGCATAGGAAGTTGTTTCTTTCTACCCTGACGGAAAAAATTTCACAAAAAATACAAAGAAAATTTTCATTCTTTTGCAATTTAAGGAGGGAATGGAAACACAGTTGCTTATGAGGAAATAAAAGAAAAACCGCACCGGGAAAACGCGGTGCGGTTTCGGATTATTGTTGGATGAGCGCATCTTCCATGGTCTTGCCCAAGGAATAATAGAACAGACTGTCTCTTGCCGGATTCAGATCCGACATCAGTCCCCGGGTGGCATAGATGGCATAGCTGCGGAACAGAATAGGCACCAGCCGACCGTCCTCCATAATGGTGCGGTGGAGGGTGTAGTAGTTGCCGTGGTTGGCAAGGGCTTCCTTGCAAAGGGAGTACATACCGATATCATTGATACCGTAATGGAGTGCGCCGCTGGAGCCGAAAAATGCACCCAGATCCATGTTGGGAGAGAGCATGGTCTGCCCCAGATACAGGTCATAGCTTCCGTTTCGCAGGGCAGCGGTATACTCGCTGCCGCTGAGCTCCTTCATCTGCACCACCAGACCGCAGTCGGAGAGCATGTTACCGATCTTCCGGGCGACACGCAGGCGCAAGGTATCGCCTTTGTTTACAAGCAGAACGATGGAGGTTCCGCGCAGCTGGGCATTGTTGACAGCTTGGGTAAATTGCAGGGAATCGTAGCCGTATTCCGCTGCCAGCTTGGCGCTGTAATAGGGAAAACGGGGAGAAGCCGGCAGCGTGGCGCTTTGGGCAAAGCCGCGATAATATTCGCTGACCAGATAATCCCGGTCAATGGCGTGGGTCAAAGCGGATCTCACTTCCGGGATGGAAAAGACCTCGCTCTTGGTGTTGCAGGCAAGATACAGGAAAATGCCGTTTTCACACTCCCAAAGCTCATAGTCACAGCGGAAATCCACATAGTGATCAGAGCCGGGGTCGGCGCACACCAGATCCAAGCTGGAAAATTCAAAATTATCCCGGATCTTTGCCGGAGTTTCGGCAGTCACAAGGGTGATAGAGGGGGCGGAAACCGACAATTTGGCGCTGCACCACCAGTTTTCCTGCAGGAACAGACGGCCGCCGCCGGTGGTCTCCTGATAGAAATAAGGACCTGTACCAACAGGGTAGTCTGCTTCCGTCTGGTCGTGCTTGACGATAGGAATATCCAAAAGCAGAGGGAGATTCTCTTCCGGGGTATCCAGCCGGATCTCTACGCCGCCGTCACCGGACACGGCTATGCTGTTAAAATGGCGGAAGCGACCGGCGTATACCGGACCGTTCTGCGCAGCCAGCAGGCTGTTAACCACATCCAGCGCAGTTAGGGCACTGCCGTCGGAGAAGGTGGCGTTTTCCACATAGAAGGTGTATACATCCATCTCCGCAGACACTTTGTAGCTGCTGCACAGCATCGGTTCGATGTGGTAATTTCTGTCAATGGTAAACAGGCTCTGATACAGCAGCGTAAACAGCGCCCGGTTGGTAAAGTCGTTGCACTGGTAAGGATTCAGCTTTTTCTCGGGGTAGTAAGTCAAGGTCACCTGCTTGGTGTTTTCTTCCGGATTACCTCCGTTTTCAAGGGGCGCGTTATCGGAGTGCAGACCGGAGCCGGTAGGTGTGTAGTCCACCTTTCCGCCGATGGAGCAGCCGTTGAACATGCCGATAAAAACGGCGATGCAGAGCAATATGATAAAATGCCGTTTCATGGCAGTCCCTCCTTTTTTGTTTCATTGCGCACCGGCGCGGTGTTTTGGGGATTTTATGCCGATTTGCGCGTCGGCTTGGAAAAACAGGATTCGCTGAATACGAGCATTCAGCGCGCGTTGCAAATAATAATGGCAGCCTGCGCGCCCCGGGAGTCTCCTACCTTCCGGTAGGACCAAAAGCGGTGGCTTTGGCATACGGTGCAATCGGTGCTGATGTCGATGCTTTGCACCCCGGCTCGCTGCAAATGGAGGGCGTTGAGGGCTTTTAGGTTTGCATAATACTTTTCGCCGGCTTTTCGGATATGTGCCTCTGCCTCTTTTCCAAAGACTTTCCGCATGGCGTTGGGAACATCTTCATCGGTTTCAAAGCAGCAAAAGCCAATATTGGGGCCAATCGCGGCGCAGATCCTTTCCGGACGGCAGCCGTAGGTGTTTTTCATGGCTTCCACGGTCTTGGCGACAATGCCGTTGGCGGTTCCTCGCCAGCCTGCGTGAACGGCGCCTACTGCGCCGGTGACAGGATCGTAGAGAAGAATGGGCGTGCAGTCCGCCGTAAACACCGCAAGGGCAGTGCCGGGGGTGTTGGTGATGAGGGCATCACAGGTGGGAAGCTCCGGGGCAAACAGCCCAGCGCCCCAATGAGCGGAATCCACAGGCAGAACGGTATCTGTGTGCTTCTGCTTGCTCAATACAAGCTTATCCGGGTCAAAACCCAAGGCTTTTCCTAAAATCCGGTAGTTTTTCAGAACATTTTCCGGATCGTCGCCTCGATGAGTACCCAAATTCAAGCTTGCCAGATTCCCGGTGCTGACACCGCCAAATCGGGTAGTAAAGCAATGGACAGCAGCGATGTTCTCCGCCTGTAAATATTCTAATGCTTCGCGTTTCACAGTCTTGATCATGGTTGCTCCTTTTGGCACACAATTGTCAAATGTCTATTGTCAATTGTCCATTCAGCGCTGCTTTAACCTTCCATTCCTGCCGCAATATCCTTATCCCGGCAGCATTTTTTGTACTTTTTGCCGCTGCCGCAGGGGCAGGGATCGTTGGGACCGACCTTTTTATCCTTGTTTCGGACAGGTTGGGCTTTGGCGGTCTTATCCGGCGTGCCGGTGGCGGCAGTCTCCTTGGCCACCTTCTGACGCTTGATCTCCTGAGTAGGCTTCAGCTGCACCAAGAACAGACGGCGAATAGTCTCCTCCTTAATGGCGGTGATCATGGCTTGGAACATCTCATAGCCCTCGGCCTTGTAGGCAATGACGGGGTCATGCTGGCCGTAAGCCCGCAGACCGATGCCCTGTTTCAGGTCGTCCATGGCGTCAATGTTGTCCATCCAGTATTCGTCCACCACCCGGAGCATAATGACTCGCTCCAGCTCTCGCATGGTTGCGGAGGTAACAGAGGCTTCCTTGGCGTTATAAGTGGCAAGCGCCAAATCGTACAGCTGATCGCAAAGGATGTCCGCAGAGGGTGCCTTTTCAGGCATGGCGTAGGCGCCCTTGGGGAAGTAGATACCTTCCAGCTGACTCAGCACTTGGCAGATGCCTGCCTCGTCAGCCACGCCGCCGGACTGGCTAAGACCGTCAGCCACAGTGCTGTCGATAAGCTCTCGCAGATTGGACAGTATATTCTCTCGCAGATCCTCGCCCTGCAGCACCTTCTGCCGCTGGGCGTAGATGACCTCACGCTGGGTATTCATAACATTATCATACTCCAAAACACTCTTTCTGGAGCGGAAATGCTGACTTTCCACACTTCTTTGGGCATTTTCCACAGCGCCGGAAAGAATCTTGGCGTCGATGGGTGTGTCCTCGTCCAGACCCAGCGCATCCATCATATTCATGATCCGGTCAGAGGAGAACAGACGCATCAAATCGTCCTGCAAGCTCAGGTAGAAGCGGCTCTCACCGGGATCGCCCTGACGGCCTGCGCGGCCTCGGAGCTGATTGTCGATCCGTCGGGATTCGTGGCGCTCTGTGCCAATGATGAAGAGGCCGCCGGCATCTTTGACCTGCTGCGCCTCGTCGGCGATCTGGTTTTTGTACTTGGTAATCAGGGACTCATACTGCTTGCGGACAGCCAAAATCTCTTCGTTGTCCGTTTCGGAGTAGGCGTTGGCTTCCTGCAGCAGCTCTTCAGGCAGCTCCTGACGGCGCAGCTCGTTCATGGCAAGGAACTCCGCGTTGCCGCCCAGCATAATATCCGTACCGCGGCCTGCCATGTTGGTGGCGATGGTGACCGCGCCGAATTTACCGGCTTGGGCGATGATTTGGGCTTCCTGCTCATGATACTTTGCGTTCAAAACATTGTGAGGAATGCCGGTTTTCTTCAAAAGCTTGCTGAGGATCTCACTCTTTTCGATGGAAATCGTACCCACCAGCACAGGCTGACCCTTTTCGTGACACTCCTGCACCTGACGGATGATGGCCCGGAACTTGCCGGCCTCGGTTTTGTAGACGATATCGGGGTGATCCTTACGGGCAACAGGGCGGTTGGTGGGGATCTCCACCACATCCAGCCGATAGATCGCGCCAAATTCCTCCACTTCCGTCAATGCCGTACCGGTCATGCCGGAGAGCTTGTCATACAGACGGAAGAAGTTTTGGAAGGTAATGGTGGCAAGGGTCTTGCTTTCACCGGCGACATCGACCTTCTCTTTGGCTTCAATGGCCTGATGCAGACCCTCGTTGTAGCGTCTGCCGTACATCAGACGGCCGGTAAACTCGTCAACGATGATGATCTGACCGTCTTTGACCACATAGTCAATGTCCTTTTTCATGATACCCCGGGCTTTCATAGCCTGATTGATATGATGCGACAGGGTGGTGTTTTCGGTGTCGGCAAGGTTTTCCACGCCGAAATACCGCTCTGCCTTGGCAATGCCCGAGGCGGTGAGGGATACGGAACGGGATTTTTCGTCTACGATGTAATCGCAGTCGAAATCATCCTGAATTTCTTTCTCGTCGGTTTTGGCAAAGACCTGCTTCCGCAGACCTGCCACGAACATATCCGCCATTTCATAGAGCTTGGAGGAATCCTCGCCCTTGCCGGAAATGATCAGAGGGGTACGGGCTTCGTCGATGAGGATGGAGTCTACCTCGTCCACGATGGCAAAGGCGTGTCCTCTTTGCACCAGCTCGTTCTGGTAAATAGCCATATTGTCACGGAGGTAGTCAAAGCCCAGCTCGTTCTTGGTGCAGTAGGTAATATCGGCAGCGTAGGACTCTCTGCGCTGGGCATTTTTCATGCCGGGGACGATCAGACCCACGCTCAGACCCATATAGCGGTGAACCTTGCCCATCCATTCGGAGTCACGGCGGGCAAGGTAGTCGTTAACGGTGACCACGTGGACGCCTCTGCCGGTGAGGGCGTTGAGGTAACAGGGCATAATGGCGACCAAGGTCTTACCTTCGCCGGTCTTCATTTCGGCGATCCGGCCCTGATGCAGGATAATACCGCCGATGAGCTGTACGGGATAGGGGCGCATGCCCAGCACCCGGTCTGCGGCTTCCCGGATAGCGGCAAAGGCTTCCGGCAGCAGCTCATCCAAGGTTTCGCCTTCGGCATAGCGCTGCTTAAATTCGGCAGTTTTTCCCTTTAATTCCTCTTCGGAAAGGGCTTTATATTCCTCTTCCAAGGACAGAATTTTGTCCACAATGGGTTGTATCTTTTTCAGTTCCCGCTGAGAGGCGGTACCAAATAATTTTGTAAAAAGTCCCATAATACTCTCCTTGCGCGCATCGTGGCAAAGCCCACAATGTCCAATTTTACCCATTATAGCACACTCGCAACAAAAATAATAGACAAAATTGTGAATTATTGCGAACAAAAAAAGCCGATACGCAAGTATCGGCTTTTTGTTCTTCATATAAAAATCAATGAGCGCCGGACAGGGGTCTTAAAACGCTGTAGGTGTCAAACCGGGTGTCGTGGACTTCTGTCAGGAACACCAGATTTACAGTAGGGTCGGTGACCGGTACCTGCTGGGCAATGCTGCCTACCTGCGCGGCGGAAATACCGGTCAGATACAGGCGGCTTCTGCCTTCGGGCAAGGGGAAGGCGGCATCCTGACTCTCAAAGGAAAGGGCAAATTTATCGGTGGCGCAGGAGGTCACCAGCAGTTTTGCGGCATTGGCGATGGCTTCTGTTTTGTCGCCGTTAAAGATAATTTTGCTGGTGTCCGGGAAACGGAAGTCGTTCAGAACAACCTCCCGGAAGCCAAGACTTTTCAATTCGGTGATGATGTCAATAAGGTAGGACAGGGTTCCTTCCTTGGTGGGGTCCAGCCAGTAGCAGTAGAATTCATCGTGCCACAGCCAGCCGCCGCCACCGGCTTCGGGCAGACCGTTGGGTACATTGTTCAGACCGTAATAATAATCTCTCAACGCCGGAAGTCGGGCAATGGGGTACAGCTCCAGCTCCTTCATATAGGCGATGAGACCGTCTATCTGTGCGGCATCATAGGAAGAATCCCGTTGGGCGCAGACCTTGGAGGAATAGAAAAAGCTGCCGTAGATATTCTTTACATCCATCATCACCGGCGTACCGGCAGGCAGCTGGGAAAGCTGCTGGCGTACCGTGTCAATGTCTTCCAGAGCGGTTTTGTCGATATAATAGCCGATCATCTGTTTTAGCTCGTAGGAGACCAGCTCCTCCTGTTCTTCGTCGTCGGCATAGAGAATGGGAATGGTGGGCTGTGTAGATGGCGGCGACACAAACTGACCTTCCGGAATGTCCTGCAGCTGAAAATCGAACCGGATGCCGTTTTCGGTGTACACGACAAACCGCTCCAGCCACAAAAACCACACGCCGATGACCAGCGCAATAACGGTCAACAGGACCAGAACCGTCAGAAAGGACCGCATAATAAGCTGTCGGATACGGTAAGGGATCATACATTTCTCCTTTTGGCAATCACGCAGCGCCATTCCTCGGTGGCGCGGGTCTCGGAAACGGCAATGCCGGCGCTGTGGAGGGCAGCAAGCACCTCGTTAAGGCGGCAGTCCAGAATTCCGGACAGGATCAAATGGGTATCAGGCTGTAAAAACCGGGGCAGTACCGGCGCAAGGGCAATGATCACATCGGCGACGATGTTCACAAGCACCACATCATAGGTGTTTTCCCGGAGCTTGTCCATCAGCTTCCGGTCGGACAGCACATTGCCGGTCATAGCGGTAAATTCCGGGCTTCCGAACCGGTTGTAGGCGGCGTTTTCTCGGGCGATATCTTCCGCCTTGGGGTCGATGTCGATGCCGGTGGCGGAGGCAGCCCCTAAGCGCAGGGCGGCAAGGGACAAAATCCCGCTGCCGCTGCCCAGATCCAAACAATGACAGCCCGGCTTCACCAGCTGTTCCATGGCTTCCATGACCATACGGGTAGAGGGGTGTGCGCCGGTACCGAAGGTCAGACCGGGATCCAAAATGATCTTCTTCCGGTCCGTTTCCAGATCAGCCAGCCAGTAGGGCAATACCACAAGGGATCTGCCGATCTCCTGCGGCGGATAATTCTCTTTCCAGCTTTCTTCCCAGTCCACCGGGGCAAGGGGAACGGCGGTTATTTCCAACGAGCCAAGCCGACCGTCGCTGTGGCGCAGCTTCAGCTTTTCCAGCAGGTCCTTTAACCGTTGCAGACCGGCGGTATCCGTCTGCTCCAAATACAGCTTGATGCAGGAAAGACCCTGAAGCTTTTTCTGCAGATCTTCGTCAATATAGTCCCAATAAGCCCGGTTTTGGTCAAGAAATTGGGAAAATTCCTCCTGATCTTCCAAAACCAGATCGTCAAAACCTGCGGCAGTCAGAGCGGAAGCAACTTCTTCAATGCCGGCGCTGGCGGTGCTGACGGTGATCTCCAGATACTCCATAGTGTTCTCCCCTTGTTGCATACTAAGTTCATTTTACAGCAAAGAAAGGAAAATGACAATACGCAATTTCACATTGCTATTTTTTTTGAAGCGATATATAATATAGGAAATTGGTAAGCTGAGGAGAATCGGAATGATCAAAACCATCGCCATTGAACCGGGGATAGTGCTGCGGTGCTTTCCGGACCGGCGTTTCAAACAGGGCAGCCTGAGCGTGCAGTTTGTCCGTCCCATGGGACAGGAGGCGGCGCTCAATGCACTGCTGCCTGCGGTGCTGCTCCGGGGCACAAAGCATTGCCCGGATATACGCAGGATCATCTATCGCTTGGATGATCTCTACGGCGCGGCTGTGGGGGCATTGGTTCGCCGGGTGGGTGATTATCAAACCACCGGTCTGTCCTGCAGCTTTATTGATGACCGGTTTTCTATGGAGTCGGAGGCGATTTTGGCGCCTATGGCAGATTTTTTGCGGGAAATTCTGCTGGAGCCTGCGCTGCAGGACGGTATTTTCCGGGAAGATTATGTGGAAAGCGAAAAGGAAAACCTGATCCTGACCATCGAAGCCCAGCGCAACGATAAACGGGCTTATGCCGGCAGCCAGCTGTTAAAGTTTATGTGCAAGGACGATCCCTTCGGTGTACCCCGTTTGGGCGAGCCGGAACAGGTGGCGCAGATCAATGCCCAAACGCTGTATGACCACTACCGCCGGGTGTTGGCGGAGAGTCCTGTGGAGATTTTCTATACCGGCGCTGCCCAACCGGAGCTAATTGCGAAGCTGCTGCAGCCGCTGTTTGCCGGCATCTCCCGGAATCCGGTCCGTTTGCCGAAACAGACACCGCTGATCTCCGCGCCCGGTGGAGAGCATACAGAAACTATGGAAGTGACCCAAGGCAAGCTGGCGATGGGCTTTGTTACGCCGATTACGGTGACAGATCCCCGGTTTGCCGCTATGCAGGTGCTGAACACCTTGTACGGTTCAGGCATGGTCAGCAAGCTCTTTATGAAGATTCGGGAGCAGATGTCTTTGTGCTACGATATCGGCTCTTCTTACTACAGCTCTAAGGGAATCTTAACGGTATCCGCCGGCATTGATTTTGATAAGGAAGTGCAGGTGCAGCATGAGATCATGGCTCAGTTAAATGCCTGCGTTACAGGGGAAATCTCCGAGCAGGAGCTGCAGGCAGCCAAGGAATCGGTGATCTCCGGGCTGCAGGCTGTCCACGATTCTCCCGGAAGCATTGAGGGATACTATGCCATTGCCGCCCTCAGCGGTCTTTCCATTACGCCGGAGGCTTATATCCGGCAGGTGGAGCAGGTGACCCGACGGCAGGTGGCAACCGCCGCAGCGTCTTTGCGGCTGCACACGGTGTATTTCTTACGGGGGGTGCAGGAATGAAAATGACCAGCTATCCTGCCTTGGACATGCAGGTTATTCGCAAAACACTGCCCTCGGGACTGCAGATCTGCGTGGTGCCTATGCCGGGCTTTACCAAGAAATTGGCGTATCTGATGACGGATTTTGGTGCGATTCATACGAATTATTCCCTGCAGGGACAGCAAAAGACGCTGCCTGCCGGCATAGCCCATTATTTGGAGCATAAGCTGTTCGATATGCCGGAAAACCGGGATATTACCGCGGAATTTGCAGCCTTGGGTGCGTCGGTCAATGCGTTTACCAGTTATGATATGACCGCCTACCACTTTTCCTGTACGGAACATTTCAGGGAAAATCTTTCGCTGCTGCTGGAATTTGTGACCCTGCCTTATTTTACGCCCCAAAGTGTGGAAAAGGAGCAGGGCATCATTGCTCAGGAGATCGGCATGAATTTGGATGCGCCGGATATGCGTGTGTTTGAAAACCTCATGCAGATCCTGTATAAAAACCATCCGATCCGCGTGCCGATCTTGGGAACGGTGGATTCTATCAGCCAAATTACGGCGCAGGTTTTGACGGATTGCCACAGCGCATTTTACCGTCCTGAGAACATGTTCCTGTGTGTTTTGGGGGATGTGGACGCGGAAGAAGTGGCGGCCTTGGCGGAGAAATACTTCCCTGAGAAGCATACCCCTGTTCCCGTCCGTGTGGACAGATGGCAGGAGGATATGGCCTGTGTCCGTCCCAAGATCGAGGAGACCATGGAGGTTTCCATGCCTATGTTCCAGCTGGGCTTCAAGTGCGAGCCTTTGCCGCAGGGTCAGGCAGCAATGCGTCGGGAGATCGTTGGCGAGTTGGCGGCGGAATGGCTTTTCGGAGAGTCCTCGGAGTTGTATCTGCGGCTGTATGAGGAAGGTCTCATCGACAGCTCCTTCGGCGGCGGCTATGAGACTGTGGAGAATATGGCCATGCTCACCTGCTCCGGTGACAGCAAAGACCCGGAGGCAGTGCAGGAGGCAATTCTCCGGCAGGTGCAAAAGCTGTTAAGGGAAGGACTGGAGGACGGAGACTTCCTGCGGATGAAGCGCAGCGCCATGGGGCGCAGGATCCGGGGCTTGGACAGCTTTGACTCCACCGCGTTCCGTCTGTGCGCCTATCATACCATGGGTGTGGACTATTTTTGCTTCCCGGAGGCGTATCAGGCGGTAGAAAAAGAGGAACTGAAGGCGTTTTTGGAGCAGACTGTGACCCGGGAACGGATGGCGCTTTCAGTTATTCACCCCTGTAAGGAGGACTAATATGCGATATACCAAAATATTTTTCCCCAGCATCGGCTGGGAATTGAATCCCGGCAGAGCCTTGCAGATCGGAGATTCCTTCACGCTGTATTATTACGGTATCATCATTGCCGCAGGCCTGCTGCTGGCGGTATTTTACGGCTTAAAGCGGAGCAAGGAGTTCGGCCTGCAGCAGGAGGATATTTTAGACGGCGTTTTGGGTATTGTACCTTTTGCGGTGATCTGTGCCCGGCTGTATTACTGTGTCTTTTCGTGGGAAACCTACGCCGACGACCCTGTTTCCATGCTCTATATTTGGGAGGGCGGTCTGGCGATTTACGGCGGCGTGATCGGCGCAGCCATCGGCGTGGTGATATTCAGCCGGATCAAAAAGGTAAGCCTTGGCGCGGTGCTGGACTTGGTAGCCCTTGGCTTTTTGATCGGACAGCCCATTGGCCGCTGGGGCAATTTCTTCAACCGGGAAGCCTTCGGACAGATGACCGACAGCTTCTTCCGCATGGGCTTGTTTAACGAGTATACCCAAAGCTACGAGTTCTACCACCCCACATTTTTATATGAATCCCTGTGGAATCTGGCAGGCTTTGCAGCGTTACATTTTCTGTCCAAAAAGCGCCAATATGACGGGCAGATTGCCCTTGGCTATGTAGCTTGGTACGGCTTGGGCAGAGCCATGATCGAGGGTCTGCGGACCGACAGTCTGTACTGGGGTCCCTTCCGGGTCAGTCAGGTGCTGGCAGCGGTCAGCTGTGTAGCGGCAGTGGCGGTGCTGCTGTGGCAGCAGTTCCGTTCCCACGATCCTGCGGATCTTTTTGTCAACCGGGTAGCCGCCCAAGAGGCAGAGATCCCGGAAGAACAACCGGAAGATGAGCCGGAACCTACGGAAGAATAAAACAAAAGGACAGAGAATGGATTTCATTCTCTGTCCTTTTTTTATATTACTTAAAATATCCTGCGTCCAGCAGACGGGTCAGGGCGTTGTTGGCTTCCTCGTCGGTAAACAAAGCGGTAAATTGCTTGTTTACAGCAATGGCTTCCAGAGAAAGGGCCAGCTTTCCCTTATCTGCCAGCTGGAAAAAGCCGTCGCTTTCCCGATGACCGCCCAAGCACCGCTTTGCCGCTGTCAGATCTGCCACAGGACGGATGCGAACACCCAATAAAGCGGCCTGCTGCCGGGCATTTTCCACAGCCTGTAAAAACTTTTCTTCCATATACAATCCCCCTAATGTAGGGGCGATCATTGATCGCCCGAATGCACGAAACAGCAGGAAACATCCGTCTCCTGCTGTTTTTTGTTACTTTTCCAAAATAATAGGGCCGCTGTTGGCAAGACCTGCCAAAATATGGGCGGCAGCTTCCTCAGGTGTCAGCAGCTGCTGCTCACCGGTGCGCATGTCCTTCACCGCGCATTTACCTTGCGCCAGCTCATCTTCGCCCAGCAGTACCGCAAAAGGAACGCCTAGCTTGTCGGCATAGCTCATTTTCTGCTTGAACTTCTTCTGTTCGCCGTAGAACTGCACCCGGACACCGTGGCTGCGCAGCGTCTCGGCTACTGCAATGGCAGGGGCAGCTTCTGCAGTCATAGGCAGCACCAGAGCGTCGGCAGGTGCGCTGGGCAGCTGGGGATTCAAAAGACCCTGCTCATCCAGCACATAGAACAGACGAGTCAGTCCAATGGAGATGCCAACACCGGGCAGCTCCTTGTCGATATAATAGCCGGCAAGGTTGTCGTAGCGGCCGCCGGAGCAGACAGAGCCGATCTCCGGATGATCCAACAGAGTGGTTTCGTATACGGTTCCGGTGTAGTAGTCAAGACCTCTTGCAATGGTCAGATCTACCGCAAAGTTTGCTTCCGGAACACCGAATGCGGCCAAATTGGCGGTAACGGCCTTCAGCTCTGCAACACCCAGATCAAACAGCTCGTTTTTGCCCAGGTAGGTTTCCAGAGCGGTCAGCACTTCGGCATTGGTGCCGCGGATGGAAATGAACTTCAAGATCTCCGCAGCCTGTTCTTCCGTCAAGCCGCACTCAGCCGTCAGCAGAGCGCCCACCTTTTCGGCGCCGATCTTATCCAGCTTGTCCACGGTGCGCATAATGTCACCGGACTTTTCCGCCAGGTCCAACATTGCATAGAAACCACTGAGGATCTTGCGGTTGTTGACACGGATCTGGAAGCGGTTCAGGCCGAAGCCCTTGAACACCTTATAGATAATGGCAGGAATTTCTGCCTCGTTGATGATATCCAGCTTGCCATCGCCGATGATGTCGATGTCAGCCTGGTAGAACTCACGGAAGCGGCCACGCTGGGCGCGCTCGCCACGGTAGACCTTGCTGATTTGATAGCGGCGGAAGGGGAAAGCCAGCTCGTTTGCGTG
>JAZKXW010000015.1:0-35467 GCA_045611825.1 Faecousia sp. | reverse complement strand
GATAACAGCTTCAGCTGCTGCCTTGCCTTCGTTACATACAGTACAGTAGGTGCCGCCAACTACACCGTCTTCGGTGCAGGTTGCGTCCTTGTGTGCTACAACACCGTCAGTGTTGTGGCCGGTGGCTGCAATCTCTTCGGTGTAGGAATCGCCGCAAGAGCAGGTGTAGGTCTTCTCGCCCTTTTCGGTGCAAGTAGGAGCCTTGGTCTGAGTGCCGATGTACTTGTGACCCAAAGCGGGAGCATCGGGGTCTGCCTCGCCTTCTACAGTCTTTTGACAGATGCTGCATTCGCCGTCCCGGGTGCCGCCGGTAGTGCAATCTGCATCGCCGTTAGGAGTGTAGGTATAGTTGTGTACGTCTGTAACATCGCCATCGTTATCAATCTCAAAGCATTTATTCAAAGTCTTGCTAAGGTAAACTTTCTGAATACCTTTGCAATTCGTCAAAACAAGCGACTCGCCATCCAAAGCGCCGTTGCCGACATAAACCTGACCGGTAACGCCGACTGCTTCTGTGATATCCAGCTCATTTACTGTACCGTAGACATGGCACAGGATATGGTTAACACAAGTTGTCTTAATCTTCAAGCCATCAATGTTAACCTTACAGGAGTCAAACAGCTTTTGCTTGTTTAGATTCTCATCAAGCTCATTACTGTCAACATCAATTTTAGAATTGACAATTGTAATTGTCGACTTAATATCACCGGAAATCAATGTGTTTGAACCATTCAAACCGGTAATCTTACAATTCCGCAATGTGATATTTGCAGCTGCGTCATTTGTGTACAACAAAGTTGCACTACATCCGAACAATTCAATATCAACCTGCTCCAGGATGACATGACCGCCGGCAAGCCGGGCATACAGTGTAGGTGTAACAACTTTTACCCTTTGCTCGATCTTGCCTTCGCCCTTAATGGTCAGCGTAGCTGCTTGCGCATACAGCACAGCGGATTCAGCAAGGATCATGGTATTTCTATTGAGTTCGATAGTCGTCGCCTTTTTAAAAAAGACAATATCTTCAATAGTAAGCGTATCCTCCAGACGGATTACCGCGTTGGGAGCCAGAGTATCCAGATTGCCCTGATAGAACTCTTCTTCTTCCCAAACATTAACGGTAACACCGTTTTCCACGATACTTACAACAACTTTCTTTTCTGTTGCTTGGTAATCGGTATCCGTTTCCACGATTTTGTATGTCATGCCCTCGGAATTAACTGTGCCGACAGTATAACCGTTCTTCACAAGGACAATGCCAGCAGGCAGAACAACTGTTTCTTTGCTCTCACCCTTCAGTGTAACGGTTGTCAAACCGTTTTGCTTAGCGTGGGCGATAGCCAGTCCTACAGCAGCAAACTTCTGTCCGTCTTCTGTTTCTGCAAGACCTTCTTCGCTGGCAGCCAGAACGACGATCCACTTTTCGCTATTGCTATCATAAAGCAGATCACAGTCATCTGCAACCACTTCGGGCTTAACAGTAAAGGTGCCGCCTTTTACTGTCCAGTCCGCAGGAACCTCTTCCCAGTCACCGCCCAGAACGACATAAGATCTACCGGCAACCGCAGAAGCTGGGGCTTCTACATAAAGCTTTGTCATGAAGCCATCGCTGTCATACTCTGCCAGAATTGCGGTTTTCACCGGAATATTATTTACGGTTATATCCGCACCAGTCTCTGCTATAAGTGAATAGGTTCCGTTAAAGCCGCCAAGTGCATTCAATGTAGAGGTTCCATCTATATATAAATCGTTGAACCCTCTATTGGTCACATAAGTTGCATCCGTATTCAGCACAGCGTTATTCTGCAATGCAATATGACCATACAGCAGAAAATAAGGTACTCCTGTGCTATTAAATGTGGAGTTGTCCAGCCACATGTAGGTGTATTGCATTAAACGTGCAGCGCTCATAGAATTGCTGGGATCAATAGTTGCTGCAGAATCCTTAAAATACAAATATACATAGTTAAATGCATAGAAAGAATTCTTGTTGTATCCGCTCAGCAGATTAAACTCTGATCCATTCAGGAAGCGAACTTCCATCATATAACCAGTGCCTCTACCATGGAAAACAAAATTAATTGCAGCTTCGCTACCCGGATTATAGTTTAATTTTACATTATCAAAGATCGTCTTTGAACCTGCAACATACGCATAAAACGAATAGCTTTTTACCACGCCGATGTCAATTATACCATTTCTAATGGTCAGCGTTTGCGCCGCGTTCATGTAGAAACGGGCATCGTTTTCCATTTTCAGCGTATTGCCACCCAAATCAATCGTGTAGTTACCGTTTGTACTATTGATTTTTGCAGTAGCAGTCATTGTGGCATTTTCTAACAGTTGGATGGTTACACCATCTTTTGCTTTTGCCATAGCTGCTTCCAGTGTGGCATACTGGCCTTCTGAGCCAACGGTAAGGACTTCACCGGTGACTTCTGCTGCATGAACATGGTTATGATCGTGGTCGTGTGCAATAGGAAGCACGGGTACCATAGACAGTACCATGACCAGCGCGATCGCCAGGCTCAACAGCCGTTTACTAGTTGATTTCACTTGTTTTCCCTCCTTTTAATGGTTGAAGCCCTGCGGCTTCGGGAAAAAAGAAACACCGACAACGGTTTTTCCCTTCCTTCACGGAATACCAACCACACCCTCACTTAAGGGGCGTTTGTCAAACAGCAAGCCCCGGAACGAGATCCTTTGGGTGTTGGGGTGGTCGTTGACCGCCCGCTGCCTCCCCTGCAGGGAGCCATTGCTGTCTGACACCGTCCCCCAAGAGGGGGATGCAGTTGGCATTCCGAGAATTGAGGAATGCGCCGCTGTCGGTGTTTCTTGTTTCTCGTAAAATACGAATCGGCCACCCCATGCATTGAGTGGCCGCATCGTAAAAAACGAGAGTATTTGCCTATGTCATTCATCGCTTTCCCAAAAGGGGAAGCTACCGCTCATCAGCGATCACTATGTACGACATTGGGCACTACGCCGATACTATATATAACATAGTATAAGCGTAAACTTGTCCTCAGATCCACATTCGCGCCGCGGCACTCAGCACGAGAGGATATTTCGAGGAATAGTTAATATTATCTTAACATATTGCTTTTTCCTTTTCAAGCACTTTCTTCCGATAAAGTGGCCAATTTTTATTGACCAATCTGCCTAATTTTTCCTTGTTTTTTGTGCTATTTGCTACAAATGTGGATAACTTTGTGCATAACCTGCGGATCATTTTTTGCCGAATTTGTTAACAAATCACCCCTTTCCCCTTGGGGCTCTAAGGGATTTTCCGTCAGAGGCTGCAGAGGCGGCCATTTGCCGCCCGGCAAGGCAAAGCCTTGCGCGATGCAAAGCATCGCGCAAGGGAAACGGATTGCCACAGCCAGTCTGCGGACTGGCTTCGCAATGACACCCTTCGGGTGTAGGGGGGGAGGGGCGACCTGCGGTCGCCCGACGGGCGGATAATATCCGCCCCTACAATCAAGAACCGTCTGCGGAGCAGACACCGCAATTGTCCATTGTCCATTGTCAATTGTCCATTAGGAGAACGGATTGCCACAGGCGGCAACGCCGCTTTCGCAATGACATAGTTTTTTGCAAATTGCATATTTCCACGCATACAAGCATAGGCTGTGGCAGGAAAGGCAGGGATTTTATCATGGCAGAAAATTTGCAGCTTCCTCACAAGCTGACTTTGAACGAACGGAAGCAGCTGACCTTGACCGGCGCCACCGAAGTGGTAAGCTTTGACGAGAACACCGTGGTTCTGCGCACCAATTTAGGAACGCTGATCGTGCAGGGGCACAATTTGCAGCTTAAGACCCTCTCTTTGGATGGGGGGCAGGTGGCGGTTGACGGCGAAATTGCCGCGCTTGTGTATGAAGAGCCCCGGAGCGGACGGGGTTTGGGGCGGTTGTTCCGATGATTTCCCCTGCCGTAGCCGCAGAGCGTTTTGGGATCAGCGTACTTTTCGGCGCAATACTGGGTCTTTACTACGGCTTTTTGCGTCCCCTGCGGCCAAAACACACAACCCTTTCCGATCTTCTGTTTCTGCCGGCTGCCGCTTATACATTATTATATATAGCTTTTGCCGTTTGCCGCGGCGACCTGCGTCCGGAGCACACAGCAGGTCTGTTTCTCGGTGGATTTGGGTGGGAATTGACGGTTGGGCGGTGGCTTCGGACTGTTTTTTCCTTTTTTTGGCGCGCTTTGGGACAGATTATCCGGCTTTTCACCGATCCTTATAAAAAATTTTTGAAAAAAATGAAAAAATTTTGCATTTTCCTCTTGGCAAGTTGGAAAAAAGCAGGTACAATAAAATGGAATAGCCGTCTGCATACCGGGCGGAGAAGAGGAGGCGTTTTGATTGACAAAGAAAAGAAGCCCTCTCAGCCGGATTCGGCTGGTGTATCAGCGCAGTTCTACCCTTCTCAAATGTGTGGTTCTGACAGCCACCGTGCTTTGTACCCTTTGCCTGATGCTCCTAAGGAGCGAAATCGCAAAAGTCAACGCAAACACCGAGGCAAAACGCCATCAGGCCGCAGAGCTGGAGTATAAAATCTCTGCTTTGGAGAAAAATATCTCTCAGTTGGGCACCGTACAGGGTGTCAAGCAGATCGCGCAGGACGAGCTGGGACTCGTCTCCCCTGATACTATCTTCTATATTCCCGAATAAAAAAGATCTGCTGTGGGGCTGTTCCCCTCGGCTTAAATGGAGGAAACTGTTTTAACATGGAGTTAACCGTAGGGGCCGTTTTAGACGGCAAGGTAAAATCGATCACCAATTTCGGCGCATTCATCTCCCTTCCCGAGAACAAGACCGGCTTGGTACATATCTCTGAAGTGGCAAACGCCTATGTCAGCGATGTTCACCAGCATCTGACCGAGGGTCAGGATGTGAAGGTCATGGTCATCGGCACAGAAAACGGAAAGGTCAATCTTTCCATCAAACGGCTGGAGGCAAAACCCGAGGAAGCACGGAATTTCCGCAGCAACCGGCAAGCGGCTGCCGCTCCCCGTCCCAGCAGACCTGCCACCCCTCCCCCTGCTCCCAAGACGGCAGATCAGCTGTTTGAAGAGAAGCTGAAGGCGTTTATGACTGAATCCGACAGTAAAATCTCCTCTATTCGGCAGTACTCCGATCATCGGACAAAGAGCCGCAGAAGATAATGGTAAGATAACACCAAAGCGGCTGCAACGCAGCCGCTTTGCTTGTCACGGGCGATCAATGGTCGCCCCTACATATAGAACTGTACGAAAGGCGGTGTGGTATGTCCACCGTTTTTGTGACCGGCGGCAGCCGTGGAATTGGCGCAGCTGCTGTGGAAGCCTTTGCCCGGCGCGGTGACCGGGTATTCTTTCTCTACGAAAAAAATCACACTGCCGCCAAGGCGGTCAGCGAAAAAACCGGAGCCATCGCCATCTGCTGTGATGTTGCCGACGGACAGGCTGTAAACGAAGCCTTTCGCCAAGCAGGCGATGTGGATATTCTGATTTGCAACGCCGGCATCAGCGGTGTGGGGCTCATGAGTCAGTTGGAAGAATCCCAATGGGATCGGATCTTTGATGTGAATGTGAAGGGAATGTATCACTGCATTAATGCCGCAACTCCCGGATTCCTCAAAAAGCAATCCGGCTGCATTATTACCGTCAGCTCCATGTGGGGTCAGGTTGGTGCTTCCTGCGAAGCCGCCTACTCTGCCACTAAGGGCGCGGTGATCGCCTTGAGCAAAGCCTTGGCAAAGGAGCTGGGTCCCAGCGGTATTCGGGTCAACTGTATTGCCCCCGGGGTAGTTCTGACAGATATGTGTCAAGGGCTTTCCGAGGAAATTCTGGAAGATCTGCGGCAGGAATCCCCTATCGGCCTGAACGGTCAGCCTGCAGATGTTGCAGAGGCTATGCTCTATTTGGCAGATGCCAAATTTGTTACCGGACAAGTACTTGCCGTCAACGGCGGCTTCATTATCTAATTTAACAAGGAGAAATTCACTATGAAAATTGCCATTGCATGCGATCATGGCGCATTAGCTTTGAAAAACACTTTGATTGCCCGACTGGAAGGACAGGGGCATCAGGTGGTCAACTTCGGCACAGACACTTTGGACAGCTGTGACTACCCCGATTTCGCCGGCGCTGCCGCCAAAGCTGTGGCCGCAGGAGAATGCGACAGAGGCATTGTCCTTTGTACCACCGGTATCGGCGTTTCCATCACCGCCAACAAGGTCAAGGGCATTCGTTGCGCCCTGCTGTCCGACCTGATGTCTGCCCGTATGACCCGGGAACACAACGACACCAACATGATGGCCATGGGCGCCGGTGTGGTGGGCACGATGCTGGCATGCCAAATCGTGGATACATGGCTGGGTACGGAATTTTCCGGTGACGCACGGCATCAAAGAAGAATCGATAAGTTAATGACTTACGAAACCGCCTAAGCCGCCAGAGTTAAAGTTCCTTGCTGAGCAAGCGCTTTCTATATAGAGGAGAACGGATTGCCACACCAGTGTGCGCACTGGTTCGCAATGACATACGTATACAGATTTTTCTTTTACTTTGTGCTTTGAAGGTCAGCAGCTTTTGACGCTCTAAAAAGCCTCCCAAGGGGTGTCTGCAATAGAGCAGTATGTTTCTACCAACAGGAAAAGGACAGAGAATGTTTTACATTCTCCGTCCTTTTTTCTTGACAAGCACTGCATTTGTGTCCACAAATGCAAATCAAGTGATATGCCTCGCTCTCGCTCGGCGTGATGTTTTCGCTGTGCGAAAGTGATATTGCTCCACTTCGTTCCGCAGTGATATTATATTCGCCGCCAAAACTTGCGAAGCATATATCACTCGGCGCAAGCCGAATATAACTGCGAGGCAATATAACTCGCCGAAAGGCGAATATAACTGTTGCACCTGCTGTAGAGCAGGTGCAACAAAGGGAGGCGTTTTACTTTATTGTTTTGTGATGTGGCGCAGCATTTCCAGCGGCAGCCGCCGGGAATTGGCGTTCATGCGCTTGACCGCATCCCGAAGCTGTTCGTACCACTGGGCTGCTGTGGTAAACTTAGCATCCTCTACCACCAAGTAGGGACAGTCGGGAATCTGCAGATCTCCAAACCGTTTGGCAAAGGACTTACCTGCTCCTAAAGCAATGGCGTAAGGGGCTAAATCGTGGTAATAATCCGGATTCTGCTTGCACAATCGCTGCACATCCGCCTCGGAAACGGTAGTCAGGTAGTGTCGCAAGCCCAAAATTTCCTCCTTGGTCTGCCTGCCCAACTCAGTTCGGCGGCCACCTGCTGCCATCATAAGCCCCGCAAAGGGAATGCCAAGCACAAACACCGCCGCCATATCCCACCGTCCGGCGCAGATTCCCAGCACCAGCCAAAGGACGGCAAGAAGGCTTCCTGTCAGCAGGGTATCCTTTCTCTGCCGGCGCAGATCCCAAAACCAGCCCTGCATCACCCACGCACTAACTGCACCTATCGCAGACAGCACCACAGCCAAAAAGCCTTGCCATTGTGAGCCGCCTGCCAGTTCTAACGCCACGCAAAGACCGCCGAACAGACCGATGCCGGACACGAAGAAACGGAAGATCCCCAATCCGGCGCAGTAATCACGCACAAAGCCCCGTATGCCTACGGGTTTTTTCGCCGCCTTGCGGCACAGATCGGTATACACTGCGCCGGCGGTGTCCACAGATTTGCGTCTGCCGAAGAGCTTGCGGAAATACCACTGCTCATAATCGCTACGCTCGTTACCCATGTCCATCTGTTTATACAAGATCACTCTGCCGGAGTGATCCCGGAAGATCAAAAGATATCCCAGCTGCGCCCATGTCAGCACCATCAGGGACAAGTCCGCGCCCCGCAGATGCAGAACACAGTCGGTTTGGCCGGCGTTGAAGCCCTGAGGGGGCTGGGCGCAGCGCGCCCGGCGCGCCGGCAGGCAGCGCAGGAAGATCAGCCAAAACAGCAGCGCCACACCTGCGCAGATCAGCATACCCATGACGGCGGTTTCCGTACTCTGTACCTCTACCACCGGCTGGGGGAACATGGATTCCTCTACCGGCATGGTCAGCAGCAATGTTTCATGATCCTTCAAGGACTTATGAAATCTGCCGAAAATATTGGCGCCTTTGATCTCATAAAACATATCCTTCTCAATGTCCGCCTGATGATAACCGCTGACAAAAGAAGGCTCCGTGGTAATCGTACCCGGCAAGGTCACGGAAAATTCCATGGACGCAATGGCGTAATCAAAGCCGGACAGCAGCGGCAGCGACAGCTGCAAAATGCCATCTTTATTCTTTTCCACCACGTCCGGCAGAACATAATGAAGATTGACGGTAAAATCACCGGCCATGCTGCCTACCGTATCCGACAAATCCACCGCCTGCAGCTGTCCCTGTTTCTTGGTACGAATCAAGTCGTTGCCGTTGAGAGTGATTTCCGTAGCTGCCCGGGGCAAAAGCACCTTCAGATCCTGTTTGGCGCTGTTCAAATGCAGCCTTGCCGTTAAATTTATCCGGCAGCTTCCGTCAGAAGAAACGGTGGCCGTACACATAGCGGTAGAAACCTGATCCCGATCTGCCGCGCTTACACTGATACACAGGGCAAGCAGCAGGCTTAACGCTGTCAGCAATACCGTTATTCGACGCATATCCGTTTCCTCCTTTCGTAGTTATCGCTTGTTTTTTTGATAAATGATGTTCAGGCCCTTCAGCAGCAGATCCTCATCGTACACGATGGAATGGCTGCAATGGGGAATGATTTTCGGCGCAATGCCGCCGGTGGCAACCACGCTGACCTTTTTGCCAAGTTCTGCCTCAAATCGGTCGATCATGCCGTCCAGCATGGCGGCATTGCCGAACACAGCACCGGACTGCATGCATTCGGTGGTGGTGCTGCTGATGCACTTTTTCGGCGCTTCCAGCGGCACTTTCTGCAGCAGAGATGTTCCTGCTGACAACGCCTCCATGGACAGTCTGACACCGGGAATGATAGCGCCGCCGATAAACCGGCTGCCTTCATCAATGACAGTAAGGGTGGTAGCGGTTCCCATATCAATGACGATCACCGGCAGAGGGAACTGCTCCTTGGCTGCCACCGCGGCAGCCACCAAGTCACTACCCAGAGAAGCCGGGTTTTCAATCAGAATATTCAGCCCGGTTTTGATGCCGGTACCCACCACCATAGCCCGGCAGCCGGTGATTTTTTCTGCGGCAATCCGGAAGATCTCCGTCAGAGGTGGCACCACCGAGCAGATAATCGCCCCTTCAAAGGCGGTGCAATCCACTTTATTATGATCGAGGATGGCCTGCATTCCTGCGGCATACTCATCCTCTGTTTTTTTCAAGTCCGTCACCATGCGAAACAGCGCGGTGGTTCGGTTATGTTCATCCAGACATCCAATCACCACATTGGAATTGCCGATATCAATCGCTAACAGCATAATTTTCTCCTCACTTCTTGCCCAGCTTGATCAGCCGGACGATCATGGGCGCCAACAAGATATTTGTACCCAGTTCCACAAGGAAATTTACGCCTGCCAGGCCTAAGAACATGTAAGCCGCTGCGTTGGCAAAGCCCAAAGCTGCGCCCCAGGCGCTGATGGTCTCATAGAAAAACAGCTTGCAGCCAAGCAGGAAAATACCGGTATTTACAACGGGGCATGCCACAGCTGCCATCACCACACCCAACACCCGGCTTTTATGGGAGAACAGCTTATACAGCAGACCTGCCGCTGCGCCGCAGCCTGCGCCCTTGACCAGGACCGTCAGGACTGTTCCGGGAATACTGACTGCAAGAAACGCCGCCGCGTCGCCGGAAGCCAGCACGGTGATGCCAAATGCCAGACCCAGCCACGCGCCTGCCTGCCAGCCGTATACCGCCGCGCCCACCACGATGGGCACCAGCACCAGAGAGATCGAGAACATACTGCCTACCCGTATGCCGCCGCCCAAAAGCTGGAGTACGACTACAATGGCAGTAAACAATCCTACGCCTACCAAATTCTTCGTTTTACCTTTCATATTTTGTTACCTCCTGCTGTCGCTCCTCCGCGCCGGAAGATGCAACGCAATTACGGCATATTTGCCAACTTTTATTATATAAAATTTTTTGCCGACTTGCAAGATGTTTTGCTTTCAAAGATATACGTCAAATGATTTATTCTTGTATTTTCGTACTTTTTCTCCATGTTTTCGCGGTTATTTCCATTGTTTAATTAAATTTTACAATTTTTAGCAATTATAATAAGTTGACTTCGCTCCGCAAATCTGCTATAATCTGTAACCGAACGGGTCAAGCTGAGGGGCATTGAACCCCGACAGGTTTCTCCCGGAAAGGATTTGCTTTATGAAAAAACCTCTGCGTATCGGCAAGCAGATCGCCGCGTTTCTGCTATGCCTGATTCTGTGTCTGCAGCCGCTGTTTGTAAAAGCCGCTCCTGCTGCGAAAGAATCCACCCTTACCACCAAAGTCCATCATTACGGCTATGCCGGCTCTGCTGTCATTGGACAGCTGGCAAATGGCACAAAGGTCACGGTTTTGGGTACATATAACGGTTTTTATCAGGTGGATTGCTACGATATGGTTGGCTATATTGCCACCTCCCAGCTTACCAAAGCAGAAGACGGAACCTATTGTGTCACCTGTCAGCCTGATTCCTCCGAGACCTTGGTGCTGGAATATGAAAACATGCGCGACGCGCTCAGCTTGCGTCTTTCTATTCTTGCCAACGGCGATAAGCACTTAGGAACGCCCTATGTGTATGGCGGTTCCCGTCCCGGCGCCTTTGATTGCTCCGGCTTTACCTATTATCTCTACAGCCAGCTGGGCATTTCCATACACCGTCGGGCCAGCCTGCAGCTGCAAGACGGCATAATCGTTCCCCGGGAAGGTATGATGGTTGGCGATTTGGTGTTTTTCCGGGAAGCGTGGGATCCCAATGAAGCCTCCCATGTCGGCATCTATGCAGGCAACAACACCATTCTCCACGCCAGCAGCACTTTAGGTATCAGCTATGCCTCTTTGGATACCGACTGGTTTGCGGACAACTACCTCTGCGCCCGTCGGGTCATTCTCACCCCCAATGTGCAAATTCCGGATTTGGAAGCCCCTGCCACAGAGTCCGGTTCCTGTGTCGTCCGCTCCATCAGCGGCCGCTCTGCCCACTAATATTTACTCCCGACGGTCAAAGCCGCCGGGAGTTTTTGTTTTTTGCTTGACAATTTTATAAAACTGTATTATTGTATTAGTGAGGTAGTACAGTTAGATGCCCCCATTTTGTAAAGGAGGTTGTTATGTGACTTGGAATTTAGATAAGAGCAAAGCCCTGTGTCCTCAGATCTGTCAGCAGCTTTGCGCCCAAATCGCAGCCGGAGATATCCAACCGGGACAACGACTGATGTCAGTCAGAGAGGTTGCCTTGGCCGCCGGTGTCAATCCCAACACGGTTCAGCATGCCTTTGAACAGCTGGAACAGCAGGGCGTTTTGTACTCCGTACGGGGTGCAGGCTGGTATGCCAATCAAGATATTTCCGCCGCACAAGCCCTGCGAGAGACGCTGATTCGCGAGAAAACCGGCGCATTCTTTGCAGAGCTGTCTGCCATGGGCATTGCTCCGGCAGACATCAAAAAAATCGTAGAGGAGTGGGAAATATGAGTGAAATCCTACGCTGTAAAAACCTAACCAAACGCTACGGCAAGCTGGTAGCGCTGGACAACATTTCTCTGTGCCTGGAAAACGGCAGGATCATCGGTCTGTTAGGCCCTAACGGATCCGGCAAAACCACGCTGATCAAGCTGGTCAACGGTCTGTTATGTCCTGACAGCGGCAGTATCACCATCAACGGCAATGACCCCGGTCCTGTTTCCAAGACCGAAGTGGCATATTTGCCGGACAACATCTATCTGAACAGTTGGATGAAGGTCAAGCAGATCGTCGCCCTGTTTCAGGACTTTTACGCAGACTTCCGTCCGGAACTGGCGCTGGAAATGCTGCAGCGGCTGGGCATCAGTCCCGAGTTGAAGTTAAAAACCCTCTCCAAGGGCAACAAAGAAAAGGTATGCCTGATCCTGACCATGAGCCGCAACGCCAAGCTCTATGTACTGGACGAGCCCATTGCCGGTGTAGATCCTGCTGCCCGGGATTATGTGATCTCCACCATTATCAACAACTACAACCCCGAATCCACTGTGCTGATCTCCACCCATTTGATCGCCGATATTGAGCAAGTGCTGGATGAGGTGATTTTCCTGCGCAACGGCAAGCTGGTCCTGCATCAGTCGGTAGAATCCATCCGGGAGGAAAAGGGCATGAGCGTGGACGAACTGTTCCGGGAGGTGTTCCGATGGTAAAGAAATTATATAAGCACGAATTTTTGGCATGGCTGCGCATTATGCCGGTGATCTACGGCATTGTTTTGGCGATCGCTGCCATGCACCGGATCATCAGCCTCTTTGAAAGCAACAATGTGTATTATAACATTATCCATATTTCCGGTATCGTGATGTATGCGGTAGGTCTTGTGGTGTGTATCGGCGCGCCGACGGTGTTCGGTATTTCCCGGTTTTACAAGAACCTGTTTACCGGCGAAGGCTATCTGACCTTTACCCTGCCGGTAACCCCCACCGCCCACCTGTGGGTCAAATCCCTGACCGCCCTGTGCTTCAGCATCGCCTCGCTTCTTGTGGGAGCAATTTCCGTTGCTGTGATCGATTTGGATCTGTTTATCGAGCTTTGGAAAGCGGCTTTTTATCTGTTTAAGCTTACCCTTACCGAAACAGACGGTCATAGCCTTGGCTATCTCGTGGAGTTTATTGTATTGGCGATCGTAACCGTATACTACTCCCATATGATCTACAGCGGCTGTATCTGTGTCGGTCAGCTTTCCCGGAAAAATCGGATCGCGGCTGCCGTAGGCGCATATTTTGCATACTATATCATCACCCAGATCGTCGGCACCATCGTCCTTGTGATGCTTTTCTTCCTGTCCGATACGGATCTGGCGTACGCCATCACGATCTTTATTGAAAACCACCCCTACGCCTTTGTACATATCGCTCTTTGCGGCAGTATTCTGGTCTTTGCCGCACTGTCCAGTCTGTTCTTCCTGTTGTGCCGGCACATCCTGCACAAGCGCCTGAATTTGGAGTAAGGCAGAGCAATAAACCGTCCTTTGTAAAACGAGTTCGGATCTTAAGGAGGTTACCATGGAAAACATCTTGAAAAAAGGGCTTCTTATCCTGATATGCGCAGTATTAACCTTCTCCTTCGTCGGTTGTACCCAGTTGGATGACATGCGCAGCAGGCACGCTCTCCTGCAGGAAAACGGTGATATATCCTGGCAGGGTGTCGTGTACAAAGAGCTGCCCGCTTCCCATTATCTCAATCCATATATTGATTCCGGCAGCGCTTCCCTTTGCCTGACCGAAGCCGATGTGCCTGTGCTTTTGAGCGAATCCAGTGCGCTGGCTTATCTTGTCCCCTGCGAAGACGGCACTTTTCTGAAATTGGCAGGCACACAGCAGTATTATTACTGCCGGGAAGACCTGTACGATCAGGTCATGGAAGAGCTGAACACGCCTTATGTGCCAGAGGTCATGTTCTTAACCCGCTCTGTATATAATAAAGATACCGACACCACACAGCTGCAGAAGCATGTTCTTTCTCAGGAACAGTTTGCCGTCATTGAACGCATTGTGACCTACTTCCCCCCTACACCTATGTACAACGCAACTCTCGAAAGTGAAAATGACCCCAGCTTCCAGCTTATGAAAGCAACCAAAAGTCTCCTGCGACAGCTCCCTTATGCAACCGTTTACGCAAAGGAGAATGGCTACTTTCTTCTGATCACAGAGAACGGCAGCCGCTGTCTTTTCCAAGTACCTAAAGCATACGAAAGTTATTTTTCCGATTTGGCCACGATTGCTCTTAGTAAATAAAACAACCCCCGGTTTCCGTTGGACAACACTACGGAAACCGGGGATTTTTTTACAGCTGGTCAATATTCAGGCTAAAGGCCGGCAGACAGTTTTCGATAAACCAGTCAAGCTCCGGCATATCCATGCGCTTCATGGCTTCCATGGTCAGCACCGCAGCAGAGTCAAACTCCGTGTTGCCTGCCTTCTGCTCTTCCACGCATTTGATGTAAGCCGACAGCTTATCCGCCGCTTTGACAATCGGAGTGACCACCGGATCGTCTTCCAAAACCAAATGCTCATAGCTTTGCCGAAGCGGATCGGGCAGCATATCCAGCAGGCGGTTACCGGCGATCCGCTCCACCTGCTTGTAAGCGTCCTTGATATCAGGATTGTAGTACTTGATGGGCGTAGGCAGGTCGCCGGTGAGGATCTCGGAGGCATCGTGATACAGCGCCGCCACAGCGCACTTATCCGGGTCAGGGCCGGACAGCCCCAGCACATCCCGGCGGATCAGCGCCAGCGCATGGGCAAGCACCGCAACCTGATGGCTATGCTCCTGAATATTCTCGGAAAAGGTGTTGCGCATCAAGCCCCAACGGGTGATATAGCGCATTCTGCCCAACAGGGCGTAAAACTCATTTGCCATGGATGATCTCCTCTATTTTTCGGGGCAGATCCCGGGGGTCGTCGCAAAGATACTTGGCGCCCTGCGCCATCAGTTCCTCCCGATCCCGGTAGCCCCATGTTACCGTCAGGCAAGGACCGCCGGCATTCCCGGCGGTCAGCATGTCCACCTCGGTATCGCCCACATATACGCACTTCTCCACGCCAATGGCAGCCATAGCTTTGAATACCATGTCCGGCGCAGGCTTTCGGGGACAACCCGGCTCTTCGCCCAAAGTGTAGATATCGCCAAACTGTTCTTTGCACAGGGGCACGGCTGCACCGTGAGGTTTATTGGTGACGATGGCAAGGGGATATTCTTTCTTCAATTCCTCCAACGCCTCCAAAATACCGGTATACGGCGCGGTTTTGATATTGCTGTGAGAACGGTAGTACTGCTGGTAGAACGCAAGCACTTCCTTGGCGTCCGGGTCTGTATCCTTGCCGGGCAAGGACAACTCAATAAGCCGCAGCGCGCCGTTGCCGATAAACTCCCGAATCTCCTGCAAGGTACGGGAAGGGCAGCCGTAGTGGGCCAAGGTATAATTTACAGCATCGGTCAGGTCCTCCAAGGAGCTGAGCAATGTACCGTCAAGGTCGAATAAAATGCCGTACTTCATGCCAGCTCACCCTTGCTTTTCAGCACCCGGATATCATCGCCCACAAAGGTCAAGCCCTTAAAGCTGCCCTGTAAACGGGATGCGATTTGGGGAGAATACCGCTTGGCGATCTCCTCTACATTCAGATTGGTGGAGATAAGCATGCTCTTATTTGCCAAAAGCCGGTCATTGAGCAGGCTGTAGAATGCTGCGTTGACGAAATTACCCGCCATTTCCGTGCCCAGATCGTCGATGATCAGCAGGTCGCAGTCCATGATCTTACGGACCTCTGCACGGCTGGCATCGTCCGGGGTAAACCGGTCCTTTTCCAGCTTGGCAAACAGGTGGGCCGCGCTTTCATAAGCCACGGAAAAGCCCTGCTCCGTCACAGCATTGGCAATGCAGGCAGACAGGAAGGTCTTGCCCAAGCCCGTATAGCCTACAAACAGCAGATTGCCGCTGCCGTGGGCAAAGGCCTCTGCGTACCGGCGGCAGTAGTCCAAATTCTTCTTCATGATCATCCGGGGAGATGCGCCGTAACGGCTGTCGATCCGGTCGGAATAATAGTCCAGCCGGAAGGTGTCAAACCGCTCTGCGCCGCCGGTAAGCTGCGCCAGTTCTTTCCGCTGCTCCTGCAGGCACAGCCGGGACAGGCAGGAACACATGGTGCTGCCAATGTAGCCGCTGCCGCCGCATTCCGGGCAAACAGGGGTATCGTCCAAAAAGCCTGCAGGAAAATGCGCTGCGATCAGCGCTTCCCGCTCCTTTTGCAGCGCTAAGTTTGCCTGTTTTACCTGTTCGATGGTGTCCTTCGGGTCGCCGCCCTCGGAAAAGACGCTCTGGGCAGCCAGCACCATGCTCTTGCGAAGCAACAGGTCGATCTCCTTCAGCCGGGGCTGGGTCTTATAAGCCTCAAAAAGGTTGTTTTGATATTGGGATTCTTTATCCGCTTTTCTCTGGGCAAGGATCTGTCTTGCCCGATTCATAATTTCAGCACTGTAAGGCATTTGTTATCCCTCCTGCAGCATTCTTTGGATCGCATCCAGTTCCGCCTGTCCCAGCTGACCCGATGCACCCTTAGGCACATTGGGCTTTTGATCGCCCTTTTGGATCTGCTCGGGTGTATGTAAGCCTGCTTCGTGCCAGCGGGTCATGATCCGGTTCATATACGCCCAGTTCATACCGCCGGTATTCATGCAGGTGCGCTCATAGGCAATGGCAACCGCATCCTCGGCAAAACCCATTTCGATCCACTGGCGGGCATATTTTTCCTCGCCGGGGGTCAGATTTCTGCCGTGGATCTGCATGGCATGCATGATCCTGCCGATTTGAGAACGCTGCATATTTTGCGTTTGGATATAGGCCGCAGCCTCTTCCATGGTATCGATACCCTGCTCTGCCCATGCGTATGCTTCTTTTTCAATGGTACGCAAAGAGGGATTCCGCAAATTACCTTTCTGCCGCGCCCGTTCCTTGCAGTAGCACACCAGCATGGAGATCACATCGCCGGAAAGTCCCAAGTACCGCACAAATCCCAGCAGGATCTTCAGTTCCTCGGTATTGAGATTCCGACCCAGCAGCCGCTGAACTTCGCCGTACAAGCTGCGGAAGTCCGTGTCCGTATCCATAGCCCGGATCACATCCTTTTCCGAGTACGCAGGCCGCTCTCCCGGCATGAACATTCTCTCCTTCTCCTCCTGCCACAGACCCAGCTGCCGCAAGGTAGCAGCCGCCATGGAAAGACGGGAGTTGCTCATGTGCAAACACTTCTCTGCCACATCCATGGGATTGCCGCTTTGCAGATACAGGTACAGCAAAGCTGCGTCTGCATTAGCAGCCGCAAGAAGCTTGGTAATATGATTTTTTTCGATGTGCAGATCCTGGGTGTTCATAGTCGTTCCTCAGCTTATATGTCAATTAGGGTCATTATAACACAGGTTTTTTCCCCATACAACGGTTGAAAGCAAAAGTTTTTTGTAGAAAAAACACCGTGTTTTTTGGTACTGCACAGCATATTGTGGATAATTTTGTTCCCAACCACAAGAGAGCGCAAAAAACTTGTTTTTTGGCAGACTAAACGGGCACAGGGAATTTTCCCTATGCCCGTTTCTTATAGTCCCCCTTGCCGGGCGCCCGATGGTCGCCCCTACACACGAAGGGTGTCATTGCGAATTGTTTTGTGGGGGATTGGTTGGTGTTTGGCTTAGGGGACAGAAGCCTGTCCCCTTGTTATTTTGCTATTTGCTCAATTCGTCGGTGTATATCTGCGGTTTTGTAAACGGTGTATCGCTTTTGCTGTTTACATAAACTTCCATTACCTGTTCCCAAGAAGACCAGAAATCAGGCTGGACAGTAACAAGTTCTTTCGCTACTGTTTCTTTGCTTCCTATGCCATAAATAGCGAATTGTCGGGACACAGGGACGAAGAACATTGTTCCTTCCTCTGCAGAATATGCGAACTCACTCTCGGCATAAAAGTCAGCCAGCCTCAAGAACATCAAATAACGATTGTCTTTGACCACAGGGTTATAGTCACTTACCGCAGCGATGACTTCTGTTGTATGATACATCTTTTGATAATCCGGGGTTTGATCAGTAACATAGAAATACGGTTCGATTAGGAGAAACTCTGTTCCAACATCCACATTGACGGATGTCCCTGCATACAGGATTCTGTCAATCCGTACAGGCGTTAAAACATGATTTGATCCATACTCAACACCGGATTCTTGTTCTGCAAGCGGGGGCTCTGCGATCCAGTTAATGCTTTCTCCTACAATGGTACACTCTGCAATGACACCCATCTCACTGCCGTTCAGGTTTTCCATCATCACCTTTTCCGCTGTGTTTATATCCGGCACATACCTGGCATCTACCGTAAAAGCGTCGGTAATAACAGGATAGGTGTTTTTATCGAAAACAAATGTATCCGGGGTTACAGGATCGTCAGTTAAACTTTGACCATTCTCATTTGGGTCTGTGGGGTTGTGAATAAAACTTTGATCCTTACTACATCCACATAACAGGATTGTCGCAAAAAGAATCATGATAAATAATCTTTTCATAAAATTCACCACTTCCTTGTAAAATTATGGATATCATAACCGGATGGACGGGACGGGACATAGGCGGTTTCACTTGGCGCTCCCTGACACATAATAGATATAGGGTTCCATGTAGCACTGGGATAATCTGGGTTTTGGGGATGCAAAAGCAGCATTGCATGACCCAATTCATGGAGGAATATCTTTTCTCGATCCGTTGCACAGGGAACTTAGGGGACAGAGGCCTGTCCCCTCGTCTTCACCGTAGAAAAGCAGGGATTTCAAAAGTTTTACTCTCCCGTCTTCCATCTGCAAGAAAGCCCACTTTTACATGATCACCTACCCAATTACCATAGATAGCCGTTTTAGAATTTGCTATACCGGAAACTGTTCCTACCTTGATTCGGGTCAGCCGATTCCACAGAGCAGATTTGCTATTTGTACAAATATAGACTTCCGCTTTGCGGATCCCCCCCAAACCATATACTTCTTGTATCACCATCTGTTTGGTTCCGTCCGGAGAGATTATTGTGACTTCCTCGTCTGCAAATATGTAAAACAAATTGTTCACAAATACAGAATATAAAACCAGCCCCAAAACCACGCAAACCGCAACAATCCATATAACTTTCTTTGGTTTCCTATTCATAATATAACCCTCCAAGCGTTTCCCTGTTTTTCTGAGTGAAGAGATATGTAACAAAGGCATCCGTAAAAGCTTCTTGTTGATATTCATAGATTGAATAATCATTGAGAATTGGCCATTTTACAAACACCGGCGAATGGTCATTACAATATTTTGTAATTCTTGCGGATAATACTGTTGTGTCATTGGTATCAATCCATACAGTAAATCTTTTTGTTGCCACATTCCCGGTAGTCCCAAAGTAATAACTTTCGAAAATGTTCTCCAACTGTGAGCCATTTGTAATACTGCTATTTGACAAAAGCATATACAAATTGCAGGCATCTATATCCGAAATGATGTCAGAATATGAACAATAGAAATAGTCACTACCGATCATCGGGTAAAAGGCATCCATTATATCTTCTGTATTTGTATGTGCATTGCCTAATTCAAAGTAGTCTCGAATAAGTGCCTGAAAATCACCAGCCCAACCGCAAAGGGCATCAATTTCCTCTTCCAGCAGTCCAAGGGTAGGAATACCCTCATACGAAGTTGACCCCGTATAGAAGTATCGATTTAAAATTGCTGACATATGTAATACATCGATTTCCTGTATCGATTGATTGGACGGATCCTTTACCACATCTGGAAGCATAATAATATAATTGCTGTTATTCAAATAATAAGAATCGCAAATAAAATACGAAAACACATCCGGATCAATCTCGTAAACATGGTAAAAAAACGAATTGTCTTTCTCTCCCGCTACTCCGCGCCAAAGTTCGTTGTAATATTTTTGGCTCCTTATAAAATTGAAGGTTGCTTCAAGAGCAGCGGTTTGGTTGCCATTTTTGTAGGAATAAGCAATGTCATAAAGAGATCCTAACATAGAAATAAATGTCGTTAGATTGCTATTTGCCGTGACAGAAAAAAGATAATTCAGATGTGTAACCTTATGGGTGGCCAGCACATAAAGCGACGGTCCCCGAGAATAAGCGGTAAATGCCCCTGTCATTGGATCGTTTGCAAAATGCGCTTCAGAGGTGTAGGTAAAATCAAAATCGCTGGCATCTGTCCATATGGCAAGCGACGATGATGTTGTAATTATCGGGACGCTTGTTTGTCCCACATCAATACGCATATCAGAAATTGAAAAACCTGTCAGTTCTTGAAATGGGTGTGTATTGCTATTTCCATAGCTGTCAGTGCTTACAATACGCCATGTATAGCCACAATAAGAATTTGAATCCACATAAGGAACTGTAGATGATGTAAAAAGAGTATTTCCATATGTATACAAGTATCTGGAGTTATATGCATTCTTAATTTCACAACCGCCTCCGTTTCCAAGTGCAATTGTTATATTCCATATACATCTTTCAGGAATTACTGCATTGCTGACGGAAACAGCTTCAACCGCATTACTGGTGGTCGACACAGGAACCCCCAAATAGATAGAGGGGTTGTTTGCTGCACGAATTACATATCCGGCACCAACCTTTTGTATCTGCCACTGGATAGAAGTACCGAGAGAAGAAAGAAGACCGGAAGAACCGACAATGCTGCTTGCGGAAGCATATTTCAAATAATTTCCGCAACCTCTGTTATTCAGGTAGTAGGTTCCGTTTGCAATCAATTGGTAGTTGTTGGATGTATATGTAATCGACAGTGTGGGTTTATAAGAAGCGTTATTATAAGAACCCATTGTTTTGTGGTTATAAGCGGTTCCGCTCTCTGCTGCGTCCGAAGCCTTAAACACAATACCCTTATTCTGGGAATAGTTTCCGTCGATCCACCCCTGTACCGCCTTTGTAATATCAAAGCTATACCAATGGGGCGTAGTAAGGTTTGCGCCGTTTGTGCGGGACATAGTATTCATAGACAGGAAGGTAGAAATACTGTTGGCAGAAGCTCCAAAGGTATTTGCCCATGTTGTGGAACTATCCGTCCAATCAGGACCGGCATATACATTACAGTATACATCCAACGGTGTGGTTTCGCACATCAGGTCACGCAAGGAGACGGTTGCATTTGTAATCACTACATTGGAGCCAAGATCATCAAGATCCAAACCGGGGAATTTCATCAACACACGGGAAATACCTGCGGTTTGCTTCAGGCCGGCAAATAGGCTTCCGGAAGAAGCTGCCGAAGTATCGTTGGTATAAACCGTGACATCCTCAATCGCACCAACCCCATTGTTATTATAATTGATTTCCACCGTTGGGTCAATACGAATGGGATACACGGTATTTTCATCGGAGAGAAATTCTTCATCCACAACAATAGTAAGCAAATATTCCTCGTTTGGCACGATAGTAGTAGGTACGATCTCACCAAAGGTATTGTTACCGTTATCTGCCGTAAAAATGATAATATCGCCAATCGTCGCTTTTATATTTCCACCAGCATCTGTCAGGTAGTAGGAGTTCTTGATTTTGGTTAAATTGTAGCCGTTTGTATAAAGGGTAAACAGATATTCTGTCTGACCGGTATACTCGCTGACAACAATATCCTCCTTAAAGCCTGTATATGTAAGAGAATATTCGATGGATGTCTTGTCATCATAGCGGTAAGCGATGGTTTTGTCGTCTACTCTCGTCGCTTCCGGAGAAGCAGCGACAGAAGCCGCCGAAGCAGCAACATGTGCAGAAGCCTCCGCTTTTTCCAGGTTTGTATTTAGAATCGGCACAAGGGTAATTTCGGTGTTATTTCCGGAGAGAGAAATTCCGTCGGACATCCGTGCAGAGAAGGTTGTCATCGCAGAATGCGCAGCAGATTGGAAATTCACCTGTGCAGTATGGCTATCCGCAATTTCCAGAGAAATATCCCGGGGCTTTCCGTTTTCATCGAGATATTTAACAGGAAAATCAAACGCATACATCGTTTTTGACCCATCAACATTTAAGAAAACAAGCTTGTTAAGGTCGTTTCCTTCCTCTTCGTAAAGCCGCTGAATGTGATTCTTGGTAACAGCGTTTTCATATCCAATGATCTCAGGAACCGCGCTTTCTTCCAAAGCAGGATACAGGTCGGAAGCATCGATTGCACCTGCAATCAGCGCAGCTAATGGGTCAATACCATTTTCATCCTGCGCCACAGCGGTAACAGGTGTGACCGGAAACATAGGGATACATAAACAGATAATCAAGATAAGCGCTACTGTTCTTACGGTCAAACTTTTCTTTGTTTTTCCTCCTTTTATAACTTGAAATCACTTGCGGTCTTTATGATGCGTATGCGGTCTTGGTTACTTCTTCTGTGACAGAGCCGGTGAAGGTAAACTCGCAGACAGCGCGGTATTCACCGGGTCGGTCAAGCTGCATGGAAAATGTTTGGGAGAAGTTGCGGTCTGTTGTGGAGTATTCCCAAGTAGGCTGTCCGAAATCATTTATATCCGGAGGCAGCCACACCAACGCACCTCTGCGTTCCAAGTAGATCTTCACTGATGTGTTGGTAAGGGATTGGTTGCCGGCTACCTGCACGATGACCGTTGCCAAACCGGAATCGCTGACAGTAAGCGCGGCGATCACTGTACGCGCATCTGTGTATTGGGGCTGTATTTCGGGCGATACAGCTCCGTGGACAGGGGTGGCCATCAACAGCAAAGCTGCCAGGACCAGAGTGATGGAAATGATTCGTTTCATAAGCATTCTCCTTTCATAATGTGCATAGTTTGCCTTTTGAATTTTTCCTTTTACTATGTAAAAGAGGATTCAGCCTTAAATTGGGACAAAAAACGGAAAAATTTTTCAAAAATTTTTCCGGCATCTTTTAGATGCCGGAAATTACTTTTAATATTCGGATCGCAAGGGGCTCTATCTGCAACGAAAAAAGCGGATCATTCCGGTGGAATTACGGTATGTTGGCTTTTTCGTCAACCGCAATGCTATAGAATATGGCATTACGGTCGGCTTCGCTGATGCAATCATCGCAGTACAGCATATAAAAATACGCATTGTCTGTCCATTGGTAAGATGCGCCACCCTCATCATAGTATACGCAAAACACTTCGTATCCGTTCAGCAGCAAGGTTTGCGTTTCCACATTCTCCGCGCTTGGACCTGAATTGTTGTCATACTTGGAAATGACAAATTGATCGAAGAAAATGCAATCGTTGTTTTCTGTAAACCACGCGTAACAGGCAAAATCCTCTGTAATCACCAAGGATTCCTGCGCAAATCCTTCGGGAATATAGAACGGCCTATAGACCTTTTCAATACGATCCGGAGCAACAACGGCCGACTCTGTTTCCAAAGTAAACTCATAGTGCGTTCCGGCGTTTTTTATCTCGTAGGGAATAAACAGTTTTCGAATAGCAGGAATGGCCATTGCTGTGCCTGCCAAAGCGGCGATCAGAGCAGCAATCAAAATTGCCCGGCGAACAGTCTTTCCGATGGGGTGGTAAGTATCTGTGCGCGTGCTCTTCATCAAGCCGGCAAGCTTCTTCTCCAGCGCCGGGGAGAACTGCAGGTCAAGGGTCTCTTCCGCCGGAACATCTGCAAAACTATCCAATGCTGCATCCAGCAAAGCCTGCGCAAACGGGGTTCTTTCCGCAAAAGTCACAGCAATCCCTCCTTTTTGCAAATTTCAACCAATAGTAACCGTCCGCGGCAAAGCTGTTTCCGAACCGTTTCCGGTTTTCTGGACAAAATAACTGCCGCTTCTTTGATGCTGTGTCCATAAACATATATCATCAACAAAACATCCCGATAGATCGGATCCAGCTGCTGAATACAGCGCAGCAACAACGCATAGTTTGACGCGGCGACCACCTTTTCAAATGTGTCATCCTGCAGCAGTATGTGGGGCATATCCGGTTCCGGGTGCGCCAGCCTTTTTGCGAGAATGGCAAGCGCAGCATTTTTTGCAGCTGTGAGCGCATAAGCCTTCGTGGCGCGGTGGTCATGGACCGGGACGGTCTTTATCGTTTTGGCAATTCCGAGAAAGGCATTTTGCACGGCATCCTCTGCATCCTGACGGTTTTTGAGAATCCGCCTTGCCACATGCATCATCTGCCTGTGATGGCGGTCATAGATCTGCTCAAATGCACTTTTGTATTCTGCTTCTTCGATCAGCGCGGTATAAAACATCAGCATGTCAATGCCCTCCTTTCCGGTTTCTGTATAGGGGCATTTCTGCACATTCCGGGGCTGAACTGCCTTATTGCAGATTATCATACCATATTTTCGCGCAGCTATCAAGGGCATAGGGAATTTTCCCTATGCCCGTTTCTTATAGTCTCCCTTGACGGGTGACCGAGATTGCATTCTGCATTGACAATTGTCTTGTCCATTACCTGCCGGGGCATCCCGGCAGTTTTGGCGGTCAGCGGCTTTTGGGCGCTCTAAAAAACGCAGTTGCGGAGCAACTGCGTTTTTTGCATTCTTTTTACTGCTGTAAGATTTCCTGTTCCCGGGTTTGGCAGGTAAAGAGAATGATCTGCTTATCCTCTGCCAATTCCTTGAGGATCTGCAGCGCGGTGGCAAGACGGGTGTCGTCAAACCGAACCAGTGCATCATCCAAAATGATGGGTGCTTCCGGTGCCAACTCTTCCGCCACCGCAAGCCGGAGGGCAAGATACAGCTGATCCACCGTGCCGTCACTGCGCCACGCCGAAGAGCGAACCGTATTCTCTCCCTCTGCGCCGACGCTCAGAGACATATCCTTACCCATCAGCACTCTGTCGTACCGGTTGCCGGTCAGTCTGCCAAAGATCGCCTGCGCTCGGCGTGTGATTCGGGGCGCGAACCGCCGCTGCAGCGTATCAGACGCTTCTTCCAAAGTCCGCTGGGCGATCACCAATGCGCCGTACATATCTTCCAGCTTCTCGATCCGGGCATCCAAAATTTCCACCTGCTGTTTCAGGGTATCCTCATTGCCCAGCGTTTCCCGCTGACCCTCGCCCTTGCTCAGGGTGTCCTGCAGATTGCGCATTTCCTGCGCATTCTCCGTCAGGAGCTGACGGGTCTCCTCCTCGGTATATGTCAGAGTATCCTCCCGGGTGGGCTTCCGGATCTGTGTCTGCACGCAGTCCATAGCTTTCACCAATTCCTCTGCCTGCCGGTACTGGGTACGGGCCAGCTGCAGCGCCTCTCTCTGCTTCTCGATCATGCGCCAACGGTCTTCGCAGGCAGCAATGGAAGTACCCTCTGTTGTCTGTCGGATCTTTTCACCCAATTCCTGCTGCCGGTTCTCCAGCATTTGCTTTTTCTGCCGGTATGCTGCAATGGCTGTCTCGTATGCCTTTTGATCCTCTGCCGCCTTTTGGGCAGTAGGCAACCAGCTGTCAGCCGGTGCCGGCGCATACTTCTCCGCCACGCTGTTCATTCTGCCTTTGGCTTTCTGCCGGAGCAGCAGCATCGTCCCGAAGCCCAGCAGCGATGCCGCTGCCACAGCAATGCCGCCCACCAAGCCGTAATCCGGAAGCAGGAAGTAGGGCACGGCGCTCAACGGCAGGGCCAGCAGAGGCGTAAAGGTCTTAAAGCCCAGCTTTGCCTTTTTCTGCGCCTTCCGGTATGCTTTGGTATCTTCTTCCGCTTGCCGCAGCATTTCCTCCGGCTCCATGCCGGTAAAGGGCCACGGATGCATAGGCGCTTGGGGCGCTTCCGGCAGCAGCTGAAGCTCTGTGTTCAGGCTGTCTCCCTGTTCCCGAAGCTGCCGCAACGCCTGCAATGCCGCCTCGGACTGCTGTTCGTCGGGCAAATTCTCATACATCCGCTCTTTTTCCAGCAGTTCTTTGCCTGCAGCATCTCTTGCCGCCTTGGCTGCCTCCAGCTTTTCTGCCTGCAGGATATTTTCCTGATAATGCAGCGCTACGATATGATTTTCCAGCTGCTCCCGACTTTCCTCCAGCGCAGCCTGCCGCTGGAGGATCCGTTCTGCTTGGGCTTGCAGCGCCTGATGCTGCGCAAGACGCCCCTGCAGCTCGTTTCGCTGATTTTCCGCATGGGGCAGCAAGCCGCTTCTGTTGAACCGGCATTTATTTTTCAGATCCTTCAGCTTTCCTGCCAGCGTATCCACCGTACCGCTTTCATCGCCGGTGGTCACCAGCGCATTCAAGCGGTTTCGCAAAGCCTCATCCGCATCCACCGGCAGATTGGTCAGCTTCAGGAATGCGGTGCGGGTAAATACCGACCGTTCCACACCCAGCAGCATCTCACCGCAGTTGGTGGCTGTCAGCTCCGGCACTCGCAGACCGGTTTTGGTTTCGTATGCCGCAAATTCGCCCATAGGGATACGACCCTTGGTATTGCGTTCAATGGTAATATCTCTGCCGTTCCAGCAGATCTCCATCCGTCCGGACATGGACTGGCCGCTCCATGGCGCGTACCGCTCCTTTGCGGCAAGGCTGTTTTGGGTATTCCGCTCCCGGGTGTCAATGCCGTAGAGCATGGCCTCCATAAAGGCACACCAAGTACTCTTTCCCCATTCATTGGGCGCATGGATGATATTCAGCCCCGGCTCTAAAATCAGGGGTGTATGCTCCAATTTACCAAAGGTTGCGGTCATGGAATAGATTTTCATTCGATGTCCACCTCCTGTCCGCTGAGCAATGCCCGGGAGATCCGGGCTGCCAGCATGATCCGGCGGGCAGTTTTCTCATCCTGCCCCTCCATTTTCTCCTGCAGCATCTTAAAATACAAGCCCTCAAAGGTGTCCTCTCCGGCTGTACCCCATACATCCAGCGGCGGTACTGTTCTGTCACGCAGCTCTAAATTGGGAAACCGGGCAAACTGCTCGCTGATAGCAGCAAGATCCGGTGTTTCGGCCGGTCCAGTCAGGGTAATGCGGTAAAAGTCCTCTGAGCCCACCGGCGGCAACAGCTTTGCCACGGCGGCAGCTGCATTTTCTCCTGCCGGGGCAGTCAGATCATAAAAGCGAGGCGCATCCAGCGGCACAAACCGTGCCTCGGTAGTATCCTCTAAGGTAACGATCAGCACGCCCTTTTGACCCTGCTCGTCATAACCTCTGCCCATGGGGCAGCCCGGCCATGCACACAAGGTGGTGCTCTCCTGAAAGCTGTCACCCTTATGGATATGCCCCAATGCAAGATAGTCCAGCTCCGACTGTGCCACCTGCAGGGTGGTGATAGGGCAGCAGGGAGAATCGATCTGAGTGGGATCGCCGTGGAACACGCCGACGGCGTACTGCTCCGTCTGCTCTGCCCGGAAGCCTGCCAGCAGACCGGGGCAGTCCATGCTCTCAAAGCCTGCGCCGTAAATCCGGCAATTCAAGTCCTTCAATGCAACGGATTCGATGGCGGCATGCTTGAAAATATGGACATTCTCCGGCCAGATCTCTCGCAGCCAAGGGCTGTCCGCCGTCAAAGGATCATGGTTGCCCGGCGCGATAAACACCGGCACAGCCGCTTCTTTCAGGGCATCATAGACTGCCTGATAGCTTTCCTGTGTATACGCGCCGTCAAACAGGTCGCCGGGAAGCACCATCAGGTCACAATTTTCCTCTCGGCACAACTGTGCCACCTTGCCCGGGATCTCCAGCAGTTTCCGGCGCAGCAGCCGGGTCTGCCGACTGCCTCTGCCCTGCAAAGGAGAATCCAAATGCCAGTCTGAACTGTGTAAAATTTTAATCATACAGATCCACCCTTTCCGCCTTTCGGCAAAGTCCTGTGTGGGAATCGACGGTAAACAGCACCGCCTCCAATTTGGTGGGACCCTCTGCCCACCGGTAACGCTCTGTCAAGTCACCCCGGAATTTGGCAATGGACAGCTCCGGCTGAATGCCCAACACCGAATGCTTAGGTCCGGTCATGCCAAGGTCCGTCACATAGCCCGTTCCCTTGGGCAGAATCTGGGCATCTGCGGTGGGTACATGGGTATGGGTACCCCATACCGCGGTAACAGTGCCGTCAAGCATATAGCCCATGGCCAGCTTTTCCGAGGTGGCCTCGGCGTGAAATTCCACAAAAATCAACTTGGTATCCAGCGTTTTCAAAATTTTCTGCACCTGCAGGAAGGGATTGTCCGGACCGTAGTCCATATTGCATCTGCCAATCAGGTCAATAACCGCCACCGGTCCAACCTTTGTATCGTAGATGCCGAAACCGTTTCCGGGTGTCTGCGGTGCTAAATTGGCAGGCCGCAGTATCCGGGGATCGTCCTCTAAGCAAGCGACCAGTTCCCGTTTGCCAAATGTATGGTTGCCCATGGTGATCACATCGGCACCGGCATTAAAAATATCCTCTGCCTGATCCGGTGTCATCCCCACCACTGCGGCATTTTCCCCGTTGACCACCACGAAGTCCGCGTCGGTTTGTTTTTTCAGGTATCGCAGGCTGCGGCAGATCCTGTCCATTCCGGGCTTGCCTACCACATCGCCTACCGTTAAAACCTTAAAGTCCATTGCCATACCCCTTTATCGTACGGATTTTGCGTATTCTGTGGGCGTAATACCGAATTTCTCCTTAAACTGACGAGAGAAATGATGCACCGTGGAATACTGCAGCGCTGCTGCGATCTCCGTAAAGTTCATGGCGTTTTCCCGGATCATCTGCTTGCTCTCCTGCAGCTTGATGCGGCGGATATATTCACCGGGAGAGATCTGCAAATGCTTGTGGAACAGCGCCGTCAGGTAGCTGGGGCTGATATCGATGTTCCGCGCCACCAGCGGTACGGACAGTTTTTCCTGAATGTGGGCGCTGATATACTGCTGGGCGCGGCTGATGATCTCATTTTCGCTGTGCAGCGCATAGGAGCTTTGCAAGCGCTGAGCCGGTGTGTCCGCCTCTCGCAGGAGGGTCAGCAGAAGCTGTGTCAGCAAGCTCAGCAGCATATCGCAAGAGTATTCGTCCATACGCTCCTGCTCTCGCAGCATCTGCTGCAGCAGGGTTACTGCCTTTTGAGGTGCTTTGATCTTCCGGTTAAACAGACGGGACAGGTCGCCGCCGGCAATATCGAAGGAAACCGTCACATATCTGGGCGCTACCTCCATATCCGCATACTGCATGTGCCACTGCTCCGGCGCATACAGCACCAGCTCGCCCTGATCCAGCAAAAGATCCACACCGTCGGCCACAGAGTGCATTGCCCCCTGATCCACATAAGTCAGCTCCAGCATGGAGTGGGACTCACCGGCAAACAGGAAGCCCTGCTCCTTTTCATGGTAGAAGAAGGTATACAGCTTATTGACATGCATCAGCCGGTTAATGGAAAGGTCCTCGGAACGGGTACGGGTACCGGTCATTGGCGGCAGCTGTCCCTGCAGGCAGACTGTGGCGTTTCCGCGCAGGGCGGTCAGGCAGAAATAGACGCCCTCTGCCATACGGACAGGCTTGTCCAGATAGTAATCCCGGAAAGCCACGCCATCCTTGGAAACAGACAGGATCACCGTGCCTGTTTCGTGGATCAAAAGCACATCCTCCCCAGCCAAATACACCGGCGCGTCCGTTGCGGACAGGCTGATGCTCTGTCCCCGATCTCGCGTTTCGGCAGCTGTATTTTCATTTTTCGGCTCAGGCAAAACCACGCCGTAGCTTTGAAAGCTCATGGGATTCAAATGCAGAATCATAAGCAAACCTCCTGTGGGGATCTTTTTCTTATTTTACTATACCACAAATAGTCGAAATTGGCAAATGTTATCTGCAAAACTCCAAAAAATTACGCCGCAGATATCGAATCTGCGGCGGTTTTCGTAAATATGGAAGAAAATTACACTTTTCGGGACATGGTTTTCGCCCGGTTTGCAGTAACTTCATGGCATGCAGGCTCTCCCTTTTGCCAGCGGACAAGGTCTTCCAATGCATATCTGGCAGCCACCGGACGGTAATCCAAAGTCGGTCCGCCTAAATGCGGCTGCATAATCAGACTTTCCTCCAGCTGCCGCAAGGGGCTGTCCGGCTGAATAGGCTCGCGTTCGTATACATCCAAAGAGACCCGGATATGCCCGGATGCCACATGCCGCGCCATGGCTTCTTCATCGATGACGCTGCCTCGGGAGGTATTGACCAGCAGCGCGCCGGGCAGCATCATGGACAGCAGACGGTCGTCCACCATGTGGAAAGTCTCCGGGGTCTGGGCGCAGTGAAGAGAGACCACCTTACAGGTGGAGAAGATCTCTTCCAAGGTTGCCTTCTGCACACCCAGTTCAGCAGCCTGCTCCTCGGTGGTGTGTCGGGAATACAGCTTCACCTTTACCCGGAAGGGCTTGAGAAATTTCAGCACATTGGCGGCAATGGCGCCGTAGCCTACAATACCCACGGTCTGCTCGATCAGTCGCTCCGGAGCAAAATCATTGGGATCCCACCACGGCGTGGTGGTCTTGCGGGCATCGTACTCTTTCAGCCGACGCAAGGATGCCAGAATGTGGGCTACCGTTCCTTCTGCCACCGATTCGGCAAAGCCGTCATTACCGCAGGAAATGCGGATTCCCCTCTCATACATGGTATCGGTAACGGCGTTGGCAACACTGCCGGCGGTATAGGCGATGTACTTCAGCTTATTGGCCTTAGACAGCACCAGTTCGTCAAATTTCGGCACGCCCCAGCCACAGACACAAGCATCCACATCCACCAGCGCATCCCGAAATTCCTCCGGCGTCAGATGATTTTCTGTATCGTTCCATATCACCTCGCCCAAGGATTCCAGTAAAGCAATGTTTTCCGGTGTCAAAAATGTGTCGGTGGTCTTGCATTTTGGCATTTCCACAAAAATTTTCATTGACAGGCACCTCCTGTTTAATTTGCGGCCTTTATTCCGTTTCCTCTGCCGGAGCTTCTGCTTTTTTGCGCTTGCGCAGCACGATCACAACACTTACGCACACGGCTGCGGCTGCCAGCACCGCAGCTGCCGCCACAATGATGATAACAACCGTGGGATTTAATCCCAACTCCGCATAGACGGCTTCCGCCTCTGTCAGAACGGACAGGTTCTTCACATACTGCTTGGAAGCGTCCGACAAAGCATCGTATGCCTTTCGGGCCGCCTCGATGGCATCCTTGGAGGAATGATCAATGGTATCGCCAATGGCAAGGATCAATGCATCCACATTTGCCGCAGCTTCCTTCTGAAGCGGAACCAAGGCTTTATTTGCCGCATTCAGGGTGGTAAAATCGATACGCCCACGCTCATCCAAATACAGCCAGTTCCAAAGTGTCATCGCCTCAGTAATGACCGCTTCGTCCTCCAGCGTGACCTCGCCAATACCGGCGATGAGCTTTTTCAGGTATTCGATCTTCTCGTCACGGAGTTTCCGGATCACTGCCTCCGCCGCTGTCAAACGGTCAATGTTGACCTTGGACTTTTGGATAAAGGACAGGGTATTATAGGCTTCCCGTACGGCAACGACCTGCGGTTCTTTTTCCAAAGTGATCTCGCCCAAAGAGGCCAGACCGTCTACCAGCTTCTGGACAGCTGCCGCCTTCTCAGTATCCTCGATAGCCTGTGCGGCTTTTCTCGCCTTTACCAGTTCAGAATAATTCTTGACATATTTCTGTTCCTTGGCAGGCAGAGCGTTGTAGGTCGCCTGCAGGCTGTCGATGAGCGCCTTGGAATCCTTGTTGACGGTGCCGATGGCATCGATCTTGGCTTCTAAAAGGTCGGTCTCCGCAATCTGCAGAATATCATAGCACTGCACCAGCGCCTTGTGCTTCAGAGGCAGTGCGTCGTATGCCTGACGGGCCGAGTCAATTGCCGCCTCGCTTTGCAAGCTGACTGCGCCAATGGCCTTGATTTTGGTATCCACCGCCTCAGCAGCCTGCCAGTCTGCCTCGGTAATATCCAGCGGATACATGTGCAGCTCCGCATCGCCGATAGAGTAGTAAATATTGCCGTCCTCCGCAATGAGGAAGCATCTGGGTGTCACGCAGTTCAGGCGAGCGTGATCCTCAAAGTTGGACAGGTTCACCTTATGCAGACCGCCCTTGTTGCCCATTGCCACATACAGCCAGCCATTCTTGAACAGGATCTGAGTGGCTCTTGCGTAGCGGTTGTTGTTGCCGGGATAATCGGTCAGGCTGTAGGACAGAACTTCCGTTACATCAAACTTGCCGGTGTCCTTATTGAAGGTAAAGCAGAACAGGGTCTCGGAGACCATCGCCCACACTCTGCCGTTATTGGTATAGTCAGGATCCACAGCGATGGCATCGATATAGGGCACCTGCTGGGGCAATCCCGGGAAATAATCTCTGGGATCCAACTCGCCCACCTTTTTACGGGTAATGGGGTCATACACAAAGATCTTGGCGGAAATGGTATCGTTTTTCGGGCCGTTTGTACCGGTACCGCCGGAATAGGAGGTAGAACCGAATACCAGACCGTTTGCATAGGCAAGACCGGTAACGGAGCAGCCGTCCACAATATTACGCTCTACCCAGTATTCCAGCGTTTCCAAATTGACCACAGCAAGGCAGCCGTCGTAGGTATCCGTCCGGGGCATGGTGCCGCCAAAGAGGAATCCGTCGCCTGCCGCCAATGCGTGGACGCGGTTTTGCTCATAAGTATCGTTGTTCATGCTGAGCAGCACCACGTTGCGGTCTTTGTTCTCCGTATTGATACGCACCATTGCGCCGTTGGTATAGTTGCCGGTATACAGCACGCCCTCATACCACAGCATTACGTCTGTCTGGGCGCCGATGGCCTCAAATTCATGCTTATAGCTGCCGTCCTTCAGGTCGATGGCAGTACAGTTGCGGGTATTGAACGCACCTAAGTAGATCTCGTTGGTGCCGGGCAAACCATTGGCCATGGAGATAATATTCATGCCGGAACCGTCATTCTCTTCATCCAGCATTTCCACAATATAGTTTGCCTGCTTGCTCTGGGGGTTGTAAAGAATGATACCCTCAGAGCGGTAGGTAACCAACGTCTGTCCGGGATACAGGGGATCATCCAGCGTGATGAAGCTGTTTCCGGAGCAGCGCAGACCGTAAATGGCTGTTTCCATTTTCAGGGATGTGACGGTATCGGCAGCGATATCATACTCACACAGGCCGTGATTGGTGGCAGTGAAATAGATCTTGCCGTTATACTCCTCAGAAGCACAGTTTGCAATCTGCTTATAGAAGTCATCATACTGCTTCAGTTCCATGGTGTTGATGTCGATGGCAATGAAGGAATCCATTTGGATGCCGCCCACAAACAGGGTATCGCCGCCGATGCCGGTGCCGCGGACCATGACCTCGTCCGGGCCTACCTGCTGGGTGATGTCCAGCCGGTCCACGCACTCATTGGTGGTGAGATCGATCTTCAGCATCTCAGTGGTGCGCAGACCGTCGCCGTTGCGGTCACCGGTGATACCTACATAGAGGTAGTTGTCCTTGATGATGACGCCGCAGGAGAACATGGCATCGTCATTGAACTGACCGATATTCACAAAGGTATCGGTAGAGGGAATGTACTTGACGATATGGGCTTCCTGATAGGTGCCCATATAGAGGTTGCCCTCATCGTCGGTGGTACAGGAGAAGCCGCCGTAGCAATGGGGAATCTGGGCGCCGAAGTTCCGGGTTACCGAGCTTACTTCGGTAACAGGGTCGTAGCGGAACACAACCGGCTTATCACCTACCAGCCAGATAATGCCGTCTTTATCGGTGGTAATACCACGGCAGATGGGGAACGGCGTGCGAATGGTGTTGACCTTTACCATGTCATCCATGTTATAGATGACCATTTTCTTGCCCTCGATGGGTACAAAGAGGTAGTCCTGCCCGTTGACAACGGCTGTGGTACCATACTGGCAGGTTTCATAGGTCTTGACTGCATTTTCGTTGACGACGATAGAGTTGATCTGTCTGCTGTCGCTTGTATCTTCCACATAATCGCCCTCTTTGGCAATCACTTGGGAGATCCACAAATAAGCATAGTTGCTGAAGGGAGAATTGTCGTAGGCCTCAAAGACAAGGATAAATTCTTCCTCTGTGCCGAATTCCCATGTACCCAAGGTGGTAACCGAGCCGTCCTTTACATTCGCATCGCCGGACTCATTGTAGAAAGCCACCTTTTTGACACGGTTGGAGTGATCCATAGCCGCTTCAATGTTCTCTGTGTCACCGGGCAGGATATACACTGCGCCCAAAGCGCCGTTGGAGGAGGCGGAATGATTCATGGTCAGGGTATAGATGCCGGTGCCAGGAGTTTTGCAGCGGACTGCAAACCAATCGTCCTCATTGGAATAACTGGTCATGCCGCCGCCGCGCTTAAAACTGACATCATAGGTCAGGGCGGCAGCCTTTTGCTCCGGCTTCCACGCAATTTCGCCCTTTTCGTAGCGCTGGGCAAGATCCGCTTTGTAGCCTTCCCAGCTAACCTCGGTAGCATCGTAGATACCGTTATCTCTATGGGTAACCGCAAAATCGTAGGTCACTTCATTGGGACCGGGAGGAGGCAAAATGGACTCGTGCTTAGCAGTCAGTTTATTGATATAGATGTAGGAGCCGGATTTTTCACCTTCCACAGCCTTGAATACCAAGGTGTATTCGCCCTGCTCCATGTCGATAAGGCCAAAGTTGACCTGCTTATCGGTCATCTCCCAAACCTTACTCTTAAAATTGATGGTCTTAAGCAGGTTCTTTTCCGTCATAGCGGCTTCGATATCCGCGCTCTTCTTAAAGGTACCCTTGATGAGGTAGACTTCACCTTTAGGGGTTGCGCCTGACCGGGTCTGATAGTCCAGCGTTAACTGGTACTTACCCTTGCCGGGAGATGCGATGGTGAACGCTTCCCAGTAGCCGGCAGGATAGGCAGAAGTACCTGCATCCTTAATATTCACGCCAAGGCGCAGACCGGACCACGGGTAGGAAGCACCACCAAAATAGGAAACCGTGTATACTTCGTTACTTTCCGTTTTCAGGGCTTCCAAGTTATTGCCCGCATGCTTCCAGAAGATCTTGTCTTCTCTGTAATAATTTTCGATGGCCTTGGTCACATTACCGTTCATGGTGGCACCGGCAAAGGACTTGTTGTCGCCGTAGGTCAGGTTGGTGGTGTTCAAAGAAAAGTTATATTCCAGTTCCTTGACCTGCAGAATCTTGGGAGGCTCTACCTTAGGGACTTCCAAAGTCAGGTTGTTCAGGAACAGATACGCACAGGATGCTTTTTCCTTTCTCTCCGTAGCCCTGAATACCACCGTGTACTCCCCTGCTGTCAAGGACACATCAGCAGCGGTAGCAGACAGATTTTCCAATGCGCCGCCGGCAGAAAAGTCAATGGACAGCTGCCGGTTTTGAGCGATCAATGCTGCATCAATCGCTGCGGCATCAGTCTGGGCTCCTTCCAGCAAAAACACTTCGCCTACCTTGGCGCCGTCGGCACGGGTCTGGTAGTTCAAGGTCAGGTTGTAGGTATTGGCGGCAGGAACCTTGATCGTCATTGCCACCCAGTAACCGGCAGGATAGGTACTGGAATCCCCATCCTTGATGTTTACACCTGTGCGTAGACCCTGCCACGGATAGGAAGAGCCACCGAAAAAGGAACAATCTGCTACCGTATTGGTTGCTGTTTGCAGAAGGGTGTAGTTGTTGGCAGCAAATTTCCAATTCAGCGTATCTGAAGCATAATAAGCATCAATGGCATTTTTTACAGGACCTACAGTCAAAACGCCGTTGCCCAAGGACTTGTTATTGGTGTCTACAAGATCTGTGTCTTTTACCACAAAATCGTA
>JAZKXW010000014.1:0-3438 GCA_045611825.1 Faecousia sp. | reverse complement strand
GCGCAGGAGTATCATGATCGGGAAACGGCTTGGGAAGCCAGAATTTACGGTTTGCTGGTAGAAGTGTTTTCTCTGCTGGTTCGCAGGGGTGTTCAAGATACGCAGCAGGAGACCATTGCCGATACTGCGATGCGTTCTTACAGATTGATCGAGCCTGCGTTGCGCCATATCCGAGATCACTATATGGACCCGGTAAAAGTAGAGGATCTTGCGGAAATGTGTCAGGTGAGCAAACACTATTTCTGCCGGGTATTCAAAAACGCCATGGGAAAGACCGTAATGGAATATCTGCAAGGATACCGTTTGATGATTGCGGATGTGATGTTGAGCAATACCACTAAGCGTATTCCACAGATCGCCTCCGAATGCGGTTTTGAAAGCGGAAATTATTTCGGTAGATGTTATAAGCAGTATTTTGGCATTTCCCCCAGCAAACGCCGGAATCACTGATGACGCCCGTACTGCGCCTTTTCAGACGACCATCCCCGAAATTCCAAGGGAGAAAAGGCTCTGTAATGGGGCGATAAAACACCGGGAAACTGTTGAATAAGAAGTAAACAATATGGCAGATAAGATTAATTTTGGAATTTTAGGGTGCGGAATGATCGCGAATTTCCACGCGCAAGCCATCCGCTCTTTAGACGATGCCTGCTTAATAGGCACGGCAGATCATGCGATTGCCCGGGCACAGGACTTTGCCGGGCAATACGGCATCAAGGCTTATGATTCTTACGAACAAATGCTTGCCGACGAAAGAATCGATGTAGTGTGTATTTGCACGCCCAGCGGCTTCCATGCAGAAAACGCCATAGCGGCGCTCAACGCCGGGAAATCGGTTGTGCTGGAAAAGCCAATGGCGATTACGGTGGAGGATACCCGGCGAATTGTGGAAGCCTGTGAAAAGAATCAGCGTATGCTGACTGTGATTTCACAACTGCGCTTCTCGCCGGATGTTCTGCGGATCAAGCGCTTGCTGGAAGAAAATGCTTTTGGAAAGATCGTGTTCTGCAATCTTTCCATGAAATATTGGAGAGATCCCGGATATTTTGCATCCAGTCCATGGAAGGGAACATTGAAATTTGACGGTGGCGGCGCGCTGATGAATCAGGGTATCCACGGAGTTGATCTGATGCTCTACATTGCAGGCGATGCCAAATTGTTACATGCGAAAAAGCAGACAGTGTTCCACAATGTAGAAGTGGAAGATGTGGCAGTTGCAACCTTAGAATTTGCAAAGGGAGCATTGGGAACGATCCACGCATCTACTTGCACATATCCCGGGTTTGAGCGGAGAATTGAGATTTTAGGTACAACCGGTTGCGCCATTCTGAAGGAAAACAGATTGGAAAAACTGGTGGTAAACGGGGAAACCCTTATAGATTCCACCGCAGAAGTGGCCAATACAGCCAAAGATCCGGGTGCGATGGGCAGCGAACTGCATGCGCTGCAGATCCAGAATCTTATCAATGCGATCATGGGAAAAGAAAAACTGCTTGTAGACCAGTATGAAGGACAAAAAGCGGTTAGACTGATCGACGAGATTTATCGATACGAGTCAGGAAAGCGTTCTCAAAGTTGACGAGAGGAGACATTATTATGAGGAGAAGATGGAGTCGTTTTATGGCGTATGCCCTGTGCATATGTATGCTGGTGCCGATGCTGACACCGGTGGTCAATGCGGCAGGGGAGACAGGGTCAAAATCGGCAGTTTATGACTTTAGCGCAGCACCTGAATTGAATGGAGCAGCATTAGGTATGGTTGCAGTCGACAAGACCGCTGCTTTGTATAATGCCGGCACATTGAATTGGCAATATATGGGTCATGCCTCCACGAATCAGGCTAACGCAATGGGCGGCGGCAGCTACAAGTGGACCGGTATCCGCTTTGCGGCAGCCCCCGGCGGCGGTTGGGTAGCAGTCAAGCTGAAAGCGCCCGGCACCGGTACATACCATGTGAAGATAAATTACCAGACCTGCAAGACCTACGGCGTGACGCAGGTCTATCTGCTGCCCGGTACGACCGAAAAGGCTGGCATTGATGCAGCCTTGGCGCAGGCAACAGCGCTGGGCTCCTTCGATTGTAACGGTGACACATGGACTTATATGAACGCTTCTGCGGAAATGGAAAAAACTGTGGAATGTGTGGCCACAGAAGAATATGTGGCGGTGTTCTACCTGCCCAATACCACAGACGATAAGCTGTATGCCTGCGTATCCGGTATGGAGTTCATCCACAGTGATGATTATGTAGGACCTGTGGAGTACGATCAGATGGCCTATGACCTGAAGCTGGAGGATACGGATCTGACGGTAAGCGGCACCGGGTTTGCGACCCAGACCATGGGAAGCAGTGTCCGGGCTGCCCTGAAGAACTATTATAACGACAAGACCCTCGGCTGGTACTACCATGGTGTTATCGGTGCGGACAATACCATTGATGCCCGTTTTGGCGGTGAGGCTGACGGTAAGACCCATTTGTGGGATGGCCTGCGGATCTACGGCAAGCGCAAAGCTGACAGTAAGCCCAGCAGCAATTACGCCACTGGTATTTGCGTCCGGGGTCCCGGCAACGGCGAGTATCAGCTGACTGTGGACTACGGCGTCCACCGCTACGGCGCAAAAAAGGTGAATTTCTACTTGATCGATGCTAAGGCATCCGATCTGGAAGCGGCTCTCAAGGCGGCAACCCCCTTGGGCAGCGTGAATATGGACAGCGGTGCCGCTGTGAGCAATGTAGCACCGGATCCCGGCAGGATCACCTTCAGTAACACCGTTTCGCTGGAGCTTGATAAGGACTACATGGTGGTTGTGGAGATGAGCGAAAGCGGACGGGAATCCAACTATGCCTATGTGAGCGCCCTGACTCTGACCAGAAAGGGTATGTCCACACCGGAAAACATTGTTCCCGAGCGGGTCCCCGAGCCGGAGCCCATTCCCGAGAACAGCGTGATCTACGATTTTGATCTGACGAATTCGAAAACCGGCATTTACAAAGGAAAAGTCTACGTTTTAGACAAGCAGGAGGATATTCACCAGCGCTATGAAAAGGGCAGCCTGAACTGGGAATATGTTGCCCACAGCGTGCAGGAAGATGCAATTGTTATGACGAAACCCGGCGGCATGATTGCTTATGGCTACGAAGGTGACTGGGTGGCATTACGGATCAAGTCCCCGGGCAAGGGCCTGTATACCCTGTCCCTGAATCACGGTGTCTCCGGCAACGGTGCCATCGGTGCGGTGTATATCGTACCCGGTGATGCGGAAGATCCCTACGCAGCGCTGGATTCCGGCAACCGAGTGGGTATGGTCAACTACTATAACGATACCGGCAAAACCGCCATTACCGACGGAAAGCAGTCTGTGCTTGGTACATGGGAATTTGGCGATGCCGAGGAATATATCGTCATTTTTGAAGCATACAGCCATACGCCTTATGTG
>JAZKXW010000013.1:0-1828 GCA_045611825.1 Faecousia sp. | reverse complement strand
GAAACTTTGGCATCATGGCACACATCGATGCCGGTAAAACCACCACTTCCGAGCGTATTCTGTTCTACACCGGTAAGAACTACAAGATCGGTGAGACCCATGATGGTTCTGCTACCATGGACTGGATGGCTCAGGAGCAGGAGCGTGGTATTACCATTACTTCCGCCGCAACCACTTGTTTCTGGAAGGGTTGCCGGCTGAACATCATCGACACCCCGGGCCACGTTGACTTCACCGTTGAGGTCGAGCGTTCCCTGCGTGTTTTGGACGGTGCTGTTACCGTTCTGTGCGCTAAGGGTGGCGTTGAGCCCCAGACCGAGACCGTTTGGCGTCAGGCCGACGAGTACAAGGTCCCCCGTATGATCTATGTTAACAAGATGGACATTATGGGCGCTGACTTCTTCCGCGTTCTGAGCATGATCGACGAGCGCCTGAAGTGCAATGCAGTGCCTATCCAGCTGCCCATCGGCTCTGAGGCTTTCTTCAAGGGCAACATCGACCTGGTCACCATGAAGGCAAATGTCTACTATGATGACAAGGGTCAGGACCTTCGCGTTGAGGAAATTCCTGAGGATATGGTCGCTCAGGCAGAAGAGTATCGTGAGAAGATGCTGGACGCTGTCTCTATGTTCGATGATGAGATCATGGAGCTGTATATGGAAGGCGAGGAGATCCCTGTCGAGAAGATCAAGGCAGCGATCCGCGCAGCTACGATTGCAAACGAGATGGTTCCTGTTGTCTGCGGTACTTCTTATAAGAACAAGGGCGTTCAGCAGGTTCTGGATGCTGTCGTGGATTATATGCCCAGCCCCCTGGATAAGAAGGGCATCAAGGGTATCAATCCCGACACTGAGGAAGAGGATTTCCGTCCTGCTTCTGACGAAGCACCTTTCTCCGCTCTGGCATTTAAGATCGCTACCGACCCCTATGTTGGCAAGCTGTGCTATTTCCGTGTGTACTCCGGTACTCTGGAGAAGGGCACTACTGTTCTGAACTGCACCAAGGGCGCAAGAGAGCGTCTTGGCCGTATTCTGCAGATGCACTCCAATCACCGTGAGGACATCGATATCGTCTATGCTGGCGACATCGCTGCAGCTGTCGGTGTGAAGAACACCACCACCGGTGACACCTTCTGTGATGAGGATCATCCCATCATTCTGGAGTCCATGGTGTTCCCCGAGCCCGTTATCTCTGTTGCTATCGAGCCCAAGACCAAGGCCGGTCAGGAGAAGATGGGCATTGCTCTGAGCAAGCTGGCAGAAGAGGACCCCACTTTCCGGACTTACACCGATAGCGAAACCGGTCAGACCATTATCTCCGGTATGGGCGAGCTCCACCTGGAGATCATTGTTGACCGTTTGCTTCGTGAGTTCAAGGTGGAAGCCAATGTCGGCGCACCTCAGGTTGCATACAAGGAGACCATCCGTAAGGAAGTTGAGCAGGACACCAAGTATGCTCGTCAGTCTGGCGGTAAGGGTCAGTACGGCCATGTTAAGATCCGTGTTGAGCCCAATGAGCCCGGCAAGGGTTATGAGTTCGTCAACGCTGTTGTTGGCGGTGCAATTCCCAAGGAGTATATCCCCGCTGTTGACGCCGGGATTCAGGGCGCAATGGAGGCTGGTGTACTTGCCGGTTATCCCGTTGTTGATGTAAAGGTCACCCTGTTTGACGGTTCTTACCACGAGGTCGACTCCTCTGAAATGGCATTTAAGATTGCCGGTTCTATGGCTTTCAAGGAAGCATGCAAGAAGGCAAATCCTGCCATTTTGGAGCCCATCATGAAGGTTTCCGTCACTGTGCCTGATGAATACATGGGCACTGTTATCGG
>JAZKXW010000012.1:0-6595 GCA_045611825.1 Faecousia sp. | reverse complement strand
TGGTTCCGCAGCCGCAGAATGGTCTCCTCCCACAGATTCTCGCCGAAGCTGGTCACATGCTTGTAGCGCTTGCCGTCGTCATCGGTGCGCATTTCGTAGGTAAAGCCGATCTCCAAGTGGATCAGCATACCCAGCTCATCTGCCGCACGGACAAAATCATCGGAGGGGATGGTGGTGTGGAAACGAACCAGATTGAAGCCGTACTTCTTGGCCTGCAAAATGTTCTTTCTTGCCGCCTCATAGTCGCTTTTGCCGGTCATGTTGGGATGATCGTGGGCAATGATACCGCGAATGTAGCCACGCAGATAGATAGGCTTCTCGTTCAGCAAAACATGGCTGTTGCCGAAAGAAGAAATGGTAGTATAACCAAACTGCGAACTTTCTCCGTCGCAAGTCATGGTATACAGCACAGGCGCATCCAAGGTCCACTGCTTCAGGGCAGAGGCGTCCAGCATGGTCACAAACTTTTCCCCTTCCTGCCGGGTGGTCAGAACGGGGCAAACAACCTCCTTGCCCTGTGCATCCGTCACGCAGAATGCGGAAGGCCGATTCCCGGTTTCCACATATAAAAGACCCGCAGAAATATTACTGTAAATATACATATAAAAAACAAACCTTTCTTTGGCAAACTGTATGCAACAATTATAGCACAAACAGTTTCCTTTGTCTGTCATTGGGTTTTCCACAATTGTCAAAATGTTGACATTTTTCTGTAAAACCAATACTCACCCCGGCGGACTCCGGTCCGCCGGGGGAGCGTATCATGGAGGAGATAATAATCGAATGAATCAGGCTTACGCCTCGGGTTCTGCAGGTGTTTCTTCGGAAACCTCTTCGGAAGCTTCCTCAGCAGCAGGTGCAGCTGCCTTCTTCTTTTTCAGTACCAGCAGGACCACCACAACAGCCGCCGCGATCAGCACTGCACCGCCGGCTGCTGCCACGATGATAATGATCGTAGTGGGGCTCATACCCAGCTCGGCATAAATCGCCTCTGCCTCTGTCAGGATCGTGAGGTTCTTCACCAGCTTCTGGGCGCCGGGGGTCAGAGCATCGTAAGCCTTCCGGGCTGCCTCGATGGCATCCTTAGAAGAATGGTCGATGGTGTCGCCAATGGCAAGGATCAGGGTATCCACCTCTGCTGCCTTTGCCTGCTGCAGCTTCTTCAGAGCGCTCTTGGCCGCATTCAGGGTCACATAATCCACGGTTTCTCTTTCCACATGGGTCAGCCAGTCAAAGATCTCGCCTGCTTCGGTGATGGCTGCCTCATCCTCCAGCGTAACCTCGCCGACACCTGCAATCAGCTGATTCAGGTAGGCAATCTTCTCATCGCGGAGTTTGCGGATGGTTGCCAGCGCATCCGTTAAGGGCTTTTCGTTGGTCAGCAGCGCCTTCTGCTGCTTGGTCAGGGCCTTGTAGGCCGTCTCGATCTCCCGGATGGCAGACTCTTTCTCCAAAGTGATCTCGCCCATACCGGGGATGGTGTTGATCATTGTCTGCACCTTGGCTGCCGCATCCTTATCCAGAATTGCCTGCAACTGCTGCATTGCAGGAATAAATACCGTGTAATAATTCTTCACATAGGTCTTATTCTTAACAGACAGCTCCTGATACTCTGCCTTGATGGCATAGATCTGGTCTTTGTCTTCCAAAGTGACATCACCAATGGCATCGATCTTGCATTCCAGCAGGTCGATTTCCGCCGCCACCAGAATATCCAGTTTCTGAACCAGCGCCTTCTGAGACCAGCTCAAAGCCTCATATTCTGCCCGGACCGCCTTGATGGTTGCCTCGGATCCCAGCGTTGTATTGTTCTTCAGCTGGGCAAGGGTTGCATCCATTGCTGCCGCAGTCTGCCGGTCCGCATCGGTGATCGACAGCGGATACATCAGCAACTGCGCTTTATTTTGCGTGTAATAGATATTGCCGTCAGCGCCGATTGCAAAGTAATCGGTGACCGGGATGGGAATGCGTGTGCTGTCGGCGGTATTGCTCATGTTTACCTTCTGCACGCCGCCGATCTTGCCGAAGTTAGCGTACAGATAGCCATCCTTGATCACCATTGCGGTGGGCCACCAAGATCCGGTGGCATCAATGCCAAAGTTTCGCTCCAATTTGAGATTGACGACCTTGCCATTTGCGTCCAGCTTAAATGTAAACAGGCAGCCGGAAGCAACCATCCAGATCTTGCCGTTTTCATCCACCGTCAAGCCGGAAACATCTCCGATAATATCCGGCATCACATCGGGGAAATAGTCCCGCAGGTCGTATTCTCCCACTTTTTCTCTCTTAACAGGATCGTAGATAAAGAACTTGGCGGAAGTGCCTGCCGGAGCGGTTATGCCGCCGGTACCGGGATCGATACTGGTGCCGCCGATGACATAGCCGCCATGGTATGCCAAAGAGATCACAGACTGATTCTCCACCACATGGCGTACCGCATAGGTATTCTCCAACTTATCCAGATCAACGACTGCCAGGCAGCCGCCGATCTCGTAAGCATCCGGGCAGGAACCGGCAAACACCATGCCGTCACCGGCTGCCAGCGCATGGATACGAGCCTGCTTATGCTCCGTTTTCAGGCTCAGCAGAGGGACATTGCGGTTTGCGTCATCCAGATTGATCTGGGTTAGGACGCCGCGGTTGTAGTTACCTACATACAACTTGCCTTCATAAACCAGAATGGAGTCCGTCTGGCCGTAGGTTTCAAAGTTCTGCACGATCTTACCTGCTTCTACATCGTAAACAGCACAGGTATCGCTGTTAAAAGAACCAATGTACAGGTAGGGATTATCTCCCGGCACTTTCAAAACCGGACGGATGTTGGAGGTCGAACCGTACTGGGGATCCACAATACCCTCCAACTGCATAAAACGGCCGGTGGTAGTATTGTAAATAGCGGGATTGCCGGTATTGGTCCGGAAATTCACGATGGATTTTCCGGGGAACAGATCATTGTCCTCAATGGTCACAAAGCAATCCTCGCCGCAGCGCAGAGCAAGGGTAAAGGTCTCAAGACCCTTCACAGGTGTTGCCGTTCTGGTAGCGCCGTCAAACTCGTAAACACCCTTTCCTGTACCAAACCAGACCTTACCGTCCAGCTCTGCGGTAGGACCGTAGAAAGCAGAGGCATCCACGCCCAAATCGATAAATTCAAAGGTCTCCGCGTCGAAGGCAGCAATCTTCTTCATATCGTTTTGCTTTTCACCGCCTGCAATCAGCACGCCACCGCAGATGTTCATGCCACGGACCATGACCTCATCCTGACTGAAGTACTGGGTAACATCCTTCACCAGAAGCCGCTCTCCGGTCTCTGCGTCAAACTTTGCCAAACAAACGGTCTTTTTACCGTCAGAGTTCTTGTCGCCGAGGGTGGTGATGTAAATAATGCCGTCTTTATAACAAGGGGCAGAAGCATAGGCATTGGCATCCTCAATATCGCCGATCTTGCCCATGTTGGTGAACACACCGGTGCGAGTGTTATATTTTGCCAGTATGCCGTTTTTACTGACGCCGAAGTAGATGCAGCCGTCATCACCGGTTGCCATACCGAAAGAAGTCTCGGCGCCGATCACGCTGGTGGAATTCTCCACGCCGGAGAAGTTTTTGAAGCGACAAACCACCTGTCCCGCATTCACGTATGGATCGTAGCGGAAGATGTTAGGGTTATCGCCTACCATCCACAGAATGCCTTCGTCATCCACCGCCATACCCTTAACCTGACCAAAGGAGGTATCGGTGTAATCCACCAGCGTGCCCTTATCCAGGTTGTAGACTGCCAGCTTTCTGCCCTCCAACGGCAGGAACAGGTAGTCATCACCGTTGATCTCCGCAACTGCCTGATAGGTACATACCTCCAGCAGTTTTACGGGAGCCGGGTCTACCACCACAGAGTGAGGCTTTGCCGCGCCTGCGGAAGGCATCTTGTCGCCCTTTTCGCAGATCAGTTGGGATATATACATATATCCGTTTTCAAAGTAGGGGGAATTTTCGTAAGCCTCAACAACAAGAATATATTCCTTGTTGGCGCTAAACTCCCATGTGCCGATCATAGAGGTAACGTCGTCTGTGATCGCCGTATCGCCGTTTTCATTGTAGAATTGCACCTTACCCACCCGGTTGTGGTTATCCATGGCAAAGGCAATATCCGTTGTATCGCCGGGCAGGATGTACACCGCGCCGGTAGCACCACGACCCATCTGTCCGTGGTTCAGGCTCAGGGTATACAGACCCGATCCGGGGAACTTGATCCGGAAGGCGATATATTCATCCTGCTTGCCGTAGGTGGTCAAGCCGCCGGAAGAGCGGAATCTGGTGCTGGAGGCAGCATCTTCCGCCAAGGTCCAGTTCAGAACCTCATCTTTGTAATAGCTGTCCAGCGTATCGGCCACGTCTTTGATATAGGTATTGTTGGAGAACAGGGCAGTTTTCTTGTCTGCCAGGTCAAAATCAAAGGTCACCTTGGAGGTATCCACCGCAGGAGGCGCTGCTGCCACAAAGGTAAAGCTCTTTAAATACAGATTGCTCGTACGCACATTCGTATCGGGAACAGCTGCGCGGGTATCGTTGGTCATCCGCAGAACCAGGATGTAATCCTTGCCCGACTGCATGGACACATTGCCCAGGAAGGTATCCGGACTCTCCACAGTAGGAGAGAACATACCAATCTTATTTTTCGCAGTCAGCAGATCCTTGACTCCGGTACTGCCGGTGATCTTGTCTGCTGCGAAGAAATAGGACTCTGTCCACATGCTGTGCTTCTGCACACCGCTGGCGTTTGCCGATGCGGTGTTGACAGTCAGATCGTAAGTGCCGGTACCGGGTGCTTTGACCCGGAAGGCCACCCACCAGAAATAACCGGTGGTATTGATTTGAATACCAACTTCCTTGGAAAACTTTGTCTGTGTAAAGCTGTTATCGATGGGCTTCTGACCCTTGGTATCGGAAGTGCCGTTGCCCCAGCCTTCGATGGCCCAGCCGATCTTGCCTTCATCAAAATACTGCCGGATCAGATCATGCTGATCCTTCAGTCCTGTTTTTCCGTTGCTGAAGCCGCCGTCGGGGAACTGACTCAACAGATCAAAATTATATGTTACAGTTGTTGTCGCTTCTACATCTGTGATCAGTGCGCCTGCAGGAAAGACAAACAGCGCCAAAACCAATGCCAGCAGCATGGATACGATGCGTTTTGATGTTTTCATAATCTTTTTCCCTTCCAAAATTATACTCTTTTCCCTGTTTTCTCTCGCAGGCAGAGGGCTAAGCCCTCTGCCGCGGATCGCCTGTTTTTATCCTTGTAACGGCTGCATCCTCACAACAGAAGAAGATCGCCACATTTCGCAATGGCGAATTAGTAGCCGACCTTCTCCCAGCACTCGAAGGGAGCAGCCAGCTCTTCGCTGATGTAAACCTGGGTCTTCTTGGTCTGCAGCATGGAGCTGGGAACCAGAGGTGTGACAGGACCGTGGGTGACCAGACGGGAGGTCATTCTCTGCCAGGAGGAGAACGTACCGTTGGTAGCCAATGCATGGACCTCGATCCGCTCCTTGGCGCGCATCACATCGATAGGACCGATGGTAGCAGCCATGGGAGGCACATTGGCGATGTCGCCGGACTGACCGAAGGTGCCGTTCAGGGAGTTCTGCATGATGGTCATGGGGTGCAACTCAACAATCTGAGCAGGTTGATTCAGCCACTCTTCGATGTCGCCACTACCGATGAACTCGGGGATGGGATCAACGAATGCCATGTGGCCGGCCCAGCCGGGAGAGGTGGAAGCGATGTCGGCACCGCCCTCGGAAACATCGTTAATGATCTTGGAATAATCATTGATGTTCTCATTGGTGGGGAAGTGAACATTTTCCATGGGCATTCTCAGCTTCTCATCGATCTGGAAGTAGAAATACTTGATCAGAGAGTGAGCAAAGCCTGCCTCGTAGGTGATGGGAGCAATGTTGCCGTCCTGGTCAGCCCACTCGCCCTCAGCTACAAGGTGAACCTTGGAGCAGTCAACCTGGAAGTAGTTGATCAGCTGTGCCAAAGGAATGTAGGTGTCAGGCTCGGGGTTGCCAAGAATCATGGTGAAGGTTTTGCCAGCTTCGGAAGCAGCCTTCAGGCGGGTGAACAGAGTTGCGATCAGGACAGGATGAGGATTCATCATAACCTTAACTTCAAACTCGGGATGCCACCAGGGCTCACGCTGTTCCAACTCTTTGCCGCTCATGTTGCGAACGCGCTCGCAAACAGCCTTGTCCTTAAAGGGCACAAATGCTGCAGGCTCAAAGTCAAACTTGGTTGCAGGATCGACAATAAAGTCTTTCATAATTGCGATTCTCCTTTCATTCTTACGGTTTATATCATCTGACGATTTTCCGCCAATTCCGTACAATACAAACTGCCTTAAATTTTACAGACAGACCAATACATAGTTATCATATCTTTTCTACCCCCTGTTTGTCAATTGTTATTTATCGGCGAGATGAAATAATCATTAATTTGTGCTAATTACCCTTTGCTTTTTCTATTGGAAAGAACATTGACTTTTCATGTGCATTATAGTATGATTTTGTTGCTAAAAAACCAGGCGATTATGAATTAA
>JAZKXW010000011.1:0-26586 GCA_045611825.1 Faecousia sp. | reverse complement strand
AGACCACCCTGGACGAGCAGTTCATGGCCCTTTCCGAGCGCTACATGAAGACCAACTGTGCCTGCTTCACACCCAATACCGGCCGTATTGAGGATATTCTGGAACTGGTCAAGGAGTACAAGGTCGACGGCGTTATCGATTGCAGCCTGAAGTTCTGCTGCCTGTACGATACCGAAAAGCGCAGCGTGGCTACCGCTTTGAAGGAAGCCGGTGTTCCCGTCCTGAGCCTGGAGACCGACTATGCCGACACCGATGCCGAACAGCTGCGTACCAGAATCGGTGCCTTCATCGAACTGCTCAATGGCTAATTCAGACCTTCGCTGGTATATCATGTTTGTCAACTACGAACAGGGATTGGCTCTGCGGGATCTTCTGGTGAAGCACGGCGTCAAAAACCGGATTGCGCCGGCACCCCGGAGTATTCAGGGAGAACTCAGCTGCGGCATGAGCTTGCTGATCGAGGACGCGGATATCGAATCCGCCCTGACCTGTATCGTGGAAAACAAGGGAGCGTACCACAGCATTGTGCCTCTGGCCAATCAGATCAAGTCCCATCGGGATAAGTATTGTTAAATCAAATGCCCTCTGTCCCTAATCGGACAGGGGGCATTTCTTTGATAGGGAAGGGCACAAGGACTTGTTACATTTTCTGCTTCGCAGAAAATTATGGTGCCGTTCCCGTCCAGCCGGGAACGGGCAAGGCTCCGCCGGAGCCTTGCATTTGGAAGGGTTCGATTCCCTTCCGATAAGCAAAAAAAGAGACTAGCTTAAGCTAGTCTCTTTTTTGGTGACCCGTACGGGGATCGAACCCATGGTACCGCCGTGAAAGGGCGGTGTCTTAACCGCTTGACCAACGGGCCTGGTAGCGGCGACCTGATTCGAACAGGTGACATACCGGGTATGAACCGGCTACTCTACCAGCTGAGTTACGCCGCCATGCAATTGGCATCGCCGAAATCGGCTCTGTTATTATATCCAAGCAGATGGTATTTGTCAAGCAAATTCTCTGTATTTTTCCGGATTTTTTTGGAAAACTGTATTTGAGGTGGTTTTGTTTGAAATTTTTGCGTTCCTGTATGCTGTTTTCCGCAGGGGGTTGTGGCTATGTGGGTCTCGAAATGCTTTGGCGCGGTCACAGTCACTACAGTATGTTTTTTGCAGGCGGCTGCTGTTTTATGCTTTTGGGCAGATTACAAAAGACCGGAAAATCTTCCCTTCCCCGGCGGGCAGTGGCAGGTGCAGGTGTAATTACCTGCGTAGAGCTGCTGACCGGACTGATCGCCAACCGGAATTTTACCGTGTGGGATTATCGGCAGCTGCCTGCAAATTTTATGGGACAGATCTGTCTGCCGTATTCCCTTTTATGGGTCCCTGTGGGGTTAGGGGGTATGTTTGTGTATCGGCAGCTGGACAGATGGCTGCCCCAAAAGCAGGGATAAATGACGGATACCGGTTTTTGCAAAAGCGCAAAGAAAGACGGCGATATCCGGCGGAGAGGTTAAAGAATTTTTCGCCATGTCACACCTGAAAATACGGAAAAATACGGATATTGCAAACACTTTTTTGCAAAAAACGGTTTCTTTCTGCTGTTTTTCCGCAAAAACGAAAGAAATGGGCGCAAAAACACAGCCTTGGAACGAGAAAACAAAATGGGGAAAACTTAACAATTTGACAGTTGCATTTTTGGAAAATATCTTGTATTATTTAGGTACGGCATTGTGCAGGACTGTCCGGTTCCGTGGCTTTTGTAGTTGCGAGGACGGCGTTTTGCCTGCCAAATCCAAAAATCTTTTAGGAAAAGAGGAAACCAAAATGATGAAAAGAACGATTGCTTTGGTTCTTACCGTCGTCCTGTGCCTGTCTCTGGTAGGCCTGATGGCTGGCTGTAAGTCCGGCAAGAAGCTCAACAAGGCTGACAAGGTTCTGGGCGATGATGTTGTTATCGACGGCACCGACCTGAAGTTTGACAGCACTTACACCATCGATATGTGGCTGCCCGACAACACCGATATCGAGATGGAAGGCTGCTATGTTGACCAGCTTCTGGAAAAGACCCTGAACATTAACCTGAAGGTCACCGAGTACGAGTCCCGTGACCAGTACGAGACCCTGATCGCTCAGCAGAAGATTCCTGCGCTGACTTTGGCTAACGCAAAGATCTTCGGACCTGCATACGGTCCTTTGGGCGCATACATCGACTGGAACGACTACATTGACCAGATGCCCAATGTTAAGAAGTGGCTGAAGGAAGACGGAAGATTCCTGCAGGATCTGGAGAGCTACACCGAGGAAGACGGCTCTATCTACCAGCTGCCCCTGCCCCAGACCGGCCATGCTGATGTCTACGGCTTCCTGTACCGTAAGGATATCTTTGATAAGCACAACCTGACCTTCCCTACCTCTCAGGAAGAACTGATGACAACCCTGCGTTTCCTGAAGAAGGAATATCCCAACAGCTTTCCTTTCGTACAGCGTGGTTTGAACGGCGCTAACCTGGGCGGTCTGACCTCTCTGGCTGACCTGTTCGACGGCGAGTATACCGGTTTCGGTACTTACAACACCCTGTACAGACTGGATGATGACCACAAGACCTACTATCTGGCACAGACCTCCGACAATATGCGTGAGTGCCTGCAGTGGCTGCATGACCTGTATGAGGAAGAACTGCTGCACCCCGCTTGTCTGACCATGGATACCGCACAGTGGACTGAGGCATTTGCTAACAACACCTCCTTCGTCAGCTTCGACAAGATGGACCGTATCCAGATGCTGACCATGGGTGCGATCGATGCTAACCCCGGCTATGTGCTGACCGGTGCTCCCGGCTTCAAGATGGGCACTAACGGTGACGGTACTATGGGCAAGCTCGGTACCGGCTTCTCCTTCCTGGTCTCCGGCGATCTGGATGCTGACAATATGCTGAAGATCCTGAAGTACGTTGACTTCCTGTTCTCCGACAAGGGCATTGAGTTGACCAACTGGGGCGAGAAGGGCGTCAGCTATGAAGGTGACGGCGATGCCCGCGACTTTAAGGCTGATTTCACTTACGAAGGCTCCGGCCTTGGTGTTGCCGGTCTGTTCGGCGTGAAGGACTTCGATGTCTACTGCAAGTCTCAGGAACAGCATGTTATCGATGCAATCAAGGAATGCGAAAAGAAGCACGTGGAAGAGAACAAGGGCTTCCGTCTGACCTACACCGATGTTGAGCAGAGAACCTTTGATACCTACTTCCAGAAGACTTATGACCTCTGCCAGGCAAGATTCCAGGAATTCATTCAGGGCAAGAAGAATCCCAAGACTGACTGGGATGCTTATGTACAGGAGATCACTAACGCTGTCCCCGATGCTATGATGAAGATCCACAACGATGCTTTGAACCGTTATAAGGAAAAGCATCCTGAGAAGTTCCAGTAATCAGGAACACATAGTAGAATGACCCATTCGCCATGCACGGGGCCAAACCCCGTGCATGGCGTGTCCACGAGATTACATAAGTGAAAGCCTTGCGCTTTCGGCGGTGCAGACGGGAAAACGGTTTGCGCAAACCGCCCGTTTTTTTGATATGATCGGTTTTGCTAAGGCAAGAACCACTTGAAGGCAGAGGCCCGATTGATTCTCGTGCCAATGCCGATCCATCACTGCAGATCACAGACTGCGGTGTAGAAAGAATACCGGGTAAAGTGGATGTAGACAGCGGCGTTCAGGCGCTGGCGCGCATCATAAACCGATGCAGCATGCACCATTACGCTTTGCGGCTGCAAGCCTGCCGGTATTAACGAGAATTCTTTATCTGACAAAGGCAAGAGCCTGTGGATGTCAGTGCGTACCCTGCGCCCTTTGAAGCGCAGTGGGGCGATTTTATTCAGGGGATTCAAAACGGTAAGATCCTCTGCTGTGACGGTAAATACGCTGCGGATATTCTGCGGTATATTGAATCCCTTTGGAATTAAATCCCTATGGAAATATAAGGAGGCGCACGCAATTTTATGAGTACTGCGAATGCTACAAGTGTGGCAGCAAAGAGCAAGAACAATCTGCGTAATAAAGAAAGCATTTTTAAGCGTTTCTGGAAAACCAGATTCCTGTTCCTGCTGTTCCTGCCTGCACTGCTTTACTATATCCTGTTTAAGTATGTCCCCATGTGGGGCATCCGTATGGCGTTCTATGATTACAATCTGTTCGCCGGTTTTGATTCTCCCTATGTTGGTTTGGCAAACTTTGAGTTTGTCCTGCAGATTCCTGACTTCTGGAGAATTGCGGAAAACACGCTGGCTCTGGGTCTGCAGAACCTGTTGATCTATTTCCCCATCACCATTTTCTTTGCGCTGATGCTGAACGAGATCAGAGGCATGCGTTTTAAGAAGATCACCCAGACCGTCAGCTACATGCCCCACTTCCTGTCTGTGGTTATCGTGTGTTCTTTGATCAGAACACTCCTCGATCCCACCGGCATTGTGAATCAGCTCATCGTAGCTTTGGGCGGCAAGTCCGTCTACTTTTTGATGGAGAACTCCATGTTCCGTCCCATCATGATCATTTCTCACACATGGCAGGGCTTGGGCTGGAGCACCATCGTGTTCTTGGCTGCTATTTCCAGTGTTGACCCCGCTCTGTACGAGGCAGCTCGTCTGGACGGCGCAGGCCGTTGGCGTCAGATGTACTCCATCACGCTGCCTGCTATTGCCCCCACCGTGTCCACCATGCTGATCCTGCAGGTCGGTCACATTTTGGACTCCAGCATGGAGAAGGTTTTGCTGCTGCAGACCAACCTGACCAAGGTCGGTACGGCTCACACTCTGGGTACCTATGTTTACGACTTGGCATTGGGTGCTGCAACTGACTACTCCCTGTCTACTGCCGTAGGTCTGTTGACCAACATTGTCAATATGTCCATGCTGCTGTTGGCAAACTGGGGTTCTAAGAAGCTGACCGATTCCGGTATCTTCTAAGAAAGGAGTAAAGTGATTATGAGTAATAAAAATGCTGCTTCTGAGAAGGTAGCGCTGGCACCGGCTGTCAAGAATAAGAAGGCAAAGTATAATCGCGTTACTCTTTTTGACGTAATCCTGTACGTGGTCATGATTCTGTTCATGGCATGTATCATTGTTCCTTTCCTGCATGTTATTTCCGTTTCCCTGTCTGCTAACCAATACGTTATTTCCGGTCAGGTTTCCCTGTGGCCTAAGGGCTTTACCATCCAGAACTATGTGCAGATGCTTGCTGACGGTAAGTTTACACAGGCTTATGCGTACACCATCTTCTACACAGTTGTGGGTACATTCCTGTCCCTGATGACTACTGCTATGGCAGCCTATGCACTGGCTCGCCGCAAGCTGGTTGGCCACAATCTGTTCTCCATCATGATCACCATCACCATGTTCTTCGGTGGCGGTCTGATCCCCACTGTTTTGACGGTTAAGAATACTTACGGTCTGGACGGCTCTGTTTGGTCTCAGATTCTGCCCGGCTTGATCAGTACATGGAACCTGATCATCATGCGTTCCTTCTTCGTGGCATATCCCAAGGAGATCATTGAGTCCGGCGAGATCGACGGTCTGCAGGAAGCCGGCGTGTTTATGCGTCTGGTCCTGCCTACCTCTAAGGCTGCGCTGGCTACCATCGGTCTTTACTATGCGGTTGCTTACTGGAATGCATACATGCCCTCTCTGCTGTATTTGAGCTCTGCTCCTGAGAAGCAGCCTGTCATGCACCTGTTGCAGAGAATGATCAGCCAGGTCAGCAATGAGGAGATGAACGGTCAGGAAGGCACTCACATGGTCGCGGCAACCGTCCGTTACTGTGCGATTATGATCGTTGTTACTCCTATTATGTGTGTATATCCCTTTATTCAGAAGTATTTCGTGAAGGGCGTCATGGTTGGCTCTGTTAAGGGCTAAGATGTAAATTAAAAAGCGGCAGCCGTCAGGTTGCCGCTTTTTTGCATGATATAGCCGCGCTGCTGTACTGTAGCGCGGCTATGTTTGCTTATATTACACTTCCGAGATCATGCAGGTTTTTTCGTAGGCTGTTTGCATTTTGCTGCCAAGGTTGGGAACAGTGATCTTGTTATCGACACAGATTATGTTCTCTGCCGGGAATGTAGTGATCGGGATGTTCTTATAAATATCCTCAATCAGCTTTACATGAGGCAAAGTAGTGTTAACAGTGCAGACGGGAGCAGTTCCCTCCTTGATGGCAGCAATGCAATCAAAGGTTTTCTTTGCTTCGCCGTGACAAAGGGGATTTGTGTAGGTTTTGGTAGAACCGTCCTTAAAGATGGCTAAGTAAGTGCCGCCTTCGCCGTTGGTAACTGTGGCGTTTTCAAATTCAAAGCAGTAGGTGTAGGGAATGCCGATATCTGCGCAATGGGATGCTGCAAAATACAAGGGAACGCCTGCGGCAGAGAGCTTTATCGAGCAGGTGTCAAAATTCTCAATATCGTTGGCACGGTAGCACTCGCATTGCTCCAATGTAGCATTTGCTGCGGTGTTCATAGCGTCGCCTAAGAGGTAGAGCATATTGTAAACATAGTGGGCACAGGCGTTGGACGCAACGGAGTCCAAAACGATGTGACCGTTTTTGGAGATGCAGCCTGCATAGCCGCTGCCGCGGCCGTAGTAATCCAGCTTTCGGCCGGTGAGAATAATGGTTTTCATGGACAGAGGCTTGCCCAACACGCCGTCCAAGATATCCTTTTTCAGATCCAGCGTACCGGTGGCAAAGGCCATATTAAAGCCAATGGCAATAAATCTGCCGGTTCTCTTTTCTGCCTCCATCATTTTGTGGCATTCCTCCGATGTGGGAGCTGCAGGCTTTTCACAAAGCACATAGGAGCCGTGTTCGACGCAGTAGATGCTCTGCTGGCAGTGGAGAAAAGAGGGTGTGCAGATAATGGCAAGATCTGCGGTATGCTCGGCGTAAAAATCTTCCACCGTAGGATAGAAGGGCACACCGGCGGCCTCGATATCTTCTCTTCTGTGGCAGGAGGATCTTGCCACAACACCTTCAAAAACAATATCGGAATCTGTGTTGTCCAGCAGCAGGTCAACAAAATATTTGCCGAAGCCGCCGGGACCGACCAATAGAACTTTCATAAGAAACAATCCTTTCTGCTGAGAAGTGATTAATGAAGCAATTTTACTATAGATGCTAACCTTTGTCAATAAACGAGAAATGACGAATATCGATTTGAAGATTATTTGTATAATTTTAAAGACGAATTGTATTGTAATGAAAAGGCGTGCCTTTCGGCACGCCTTTTATCTTATCAAATATTAGCCAATTTCAGCAGCTCGGGAACCTTGGCTTCCCAACCCAGCGCCATGATGTGCAGACCCTGACAGTAGGGACGGCACTCTTTGATGATCTGGGCGGCGATCTCCACGCCGGTGATGCCGGCCTTTGCCCGCTCCTTGTCAGCAGCGAGGGCATCGATCATGTGCTGAGGCACATGGACACCGGCAACATTATTGTTCATAAACTTTGCCATGCCAGCGCTCTTGGGAATGATGACACCCAACTGGACAGGCTTGCCAAACTGCTTTGCTTTTTCCATGAAGGAGATAAACTTCTCGGAATCAAACACAGCCTGCGTCTGGAAGTATTCCGCACCGGCCATGACTTTGCGCTCCATCTTGGCAAGCTGGGCATCCACACTGTCGGAGCAGGGGGACACCACCGCGCCCTTGGCAAACTTAGGCGCTTCACCCACCAGCGGATTTCCACCCAGATCCACGCCCTGCTCCAGCTGGCAAACAGTGTGCAGCAGAGAAACGGAATCCAAATCAAATACGGGCTTGGCGCCGGGATGGTCGCCCATTTTGGTGTGGTCACCGGTGAGGCAAAGAATGTTGTCGATACCCAACATGGCTGCGCCCAGCAGCTCGGACTGGAGGGCAATACGGTTGCGGTCACGGCAGGTCAACTGCAGAATGGGGGTCAGACCGGCATTTTTCAGCGCCACACAAGCAGGCAGACTGCCCATACGCATGACGGAGGACTGGTTATCGGTAACATTGACGGCGGTGATGCCGCTGAGGTATTCTTTGGCTTCTGCTACCACATGGCTGGCATCAATACCTTTGGGAGGACCAACCTCCGCAGTGACCACAAACTGGCCGTCATTAAAAAGTTCTGTAATTCTCATAACATTACTCCTTATGAATGGACAATTGATAATTGACAATTGACAATTGCGGTATCGCCTTTGGCGATGATTTTGATTATGCTGCAAGCATACCTTCATTGTCCATTGACCATTGTCCATTGTCAATTCATTATTTGTTGTAGTCTCTTAACTGAGTGGGGCATTTTAATGCGTCCAAACGACCCAATTGAGCAAGCCGACGGTAGATTTTCTCCCAGCCGCAGTCCATATTGGGATCGACTTCGCACTTGCCGTTCTTTGCGCCGCCGCACTGGCCATTAACAAGGCTCTTGGAACAGGCGGTGATGGGGCAGATGCCACCGGTAAGATTCAAATAGCACTGACCGCACTGCTTGCAGTCGTACTCCAAGGGAGTTACACCCTGAAAACCGGGCAGGGGGTAGGTATCACACGCAGGGATCACGCGCTTGCCGGGCAGCAGGGAGGCTACAGTCTGTACGCCGACGCCGCAGGAGAATACCAAAACAGTATCTGCTTCTTCAATTTGAGCGGCATACTTTGCGGCACGGTCTGCCCAGTATTCATGGTTGCAGATATAATCGGCAGTCAGTACACCAGTAAGGCGACCGCTCTGCTTTAAGGTGTCCAGTAAGGTTGTAACCTGATGTCCCATTTCGGGAATATTTACTTCCGCGCAGCCAATACAATCTACCGCAAACACCTTGCCAACCAGCTGATCTGCAAGAGCATCGGCGCTTTTCATAACTGTCATCAGCATATTACTTCATCCCCCTTACTGCGGCTTTGCCGGCTTTGATATGGGATACCAGCGGAATCTTGGAGGAGCAGATGGCTTCGCAGCAACGGCATTCCATGCAGTCCATTACATTCAGCTTCTTCATGCCTTCCCAGTCCTCCGCGGCTGCCAGCTTGGCAAAGTGCAGGGGCTTGAGCTCCATGGGACATACATCCACACAGCGTCCGCACTTGATGCATTCTACAGCCTGCGCAGGGTCTGTGTTCAATGCAACGATGCCGTTGGAGCCTTTCATCATGGGGAAGTTCAGATCGGTCTGCCGGAAACCCATCATAGGACCGCCGGCCTTGACCGTTGCGTCCGGGTCCGTAACGCCGCCGCAGTACGCCACCAAATCAGCCATATTGGTGCCGATCCGGGCGATGAAGTTATTGGGCTTGGCGATGTAGTCACCGGTGACGGTGATGATCCGGTCAATCAGGGGCATGCCCTTGACGATAGCGTCGGAAATGGCCTTGGCGGTGGCAACATTACATACCACAGCGCCTGCGTCCGCAGGCAGACCGCCGCTGGGCACCTGCCGTCCCAAAGCTCGCTTGATGAGCATTTTTTCTGCGCCCTGAGGGTACTTGGTCCGGGCGGTGAGCAGTTCAATGTTCGCTTCGGCAGAGAGCTTTTCTTCAAACAGAGCGATGGCATCGGGCTTGTTGTCCTCGATGACAATGATGCCCTTGGGGGCATTAACCGCTTTCATAATTGCCTTCAAACCGTAGATGATCTCGTCGGCGTATTGCAGGAGCAGACGGTGGTCTGCAGTGAGCAAAGGCTCACATTCACAGCCGTTGAGCAAAACCGCGTCGATAGGCTTGTTGGGCATCAGCTTCACATAAGTGGGGAAGCCTGCACCGCCCATACCCACAATACCGGCCTCTTTTACGATGTCCACGATCTCGGCAGGTGTCAGCTCCTCCAAAGGCTTGTTGGGCTTGACACTGTCGCAAAGGGTATCCAGAAAATCGTTTTCGATCACCACACTGGGACAAGTGCCGCGAGTGGCGTGGGGACGGTCCTCAATGGCAATGACCTTGCCGCTGACAGAGCTGTGTACCGGCGCAGAAATGAAGCCGGCGGCTTCACCGATCTTCTGACCCATGGTTACGGTGTCACCCACCTGCACAATGGGATTTGCCGGCGCGCCTGCATGCATGGACAAGGGAATCACCGCGATCTCCGGGGAGGGGAACAGCACCGGCTCCAAATGACCGGTCACATCAGCGCCCTCCAAAGGATGGATGCCGCCGTAGTAGCCGGCAAACCGCTCTGCCCGGATGGCGTTGACATATTCCTGAATAACCTTGAAATTGATCTTGCTGTAGTCACGGATCTGCACGCTTTGGGCAGTCAGCTCAGACAAACGGCCTTGCGCTTCCAGCCGTTCCTGAATTTTCACCCAAGCGCAGTCCTTGTCGGGACTGACTTCGCATTTGCCGTCCTTTGCACCGCCGCACTGACCGTTTACAAGACTCTTGGAACAGTCCACGATGGGGCAGATACCGCCGGTCATGCCTAAGTAACACTGGGCGCAGGCACCGCAGGTTTTCTCTGTCAGTGCCATGCCGTGATAGCCGGTTTGACAGACGGTGTCGGTGGCGGCATAAACAGGGATGTCCAGTATGTCCGCAACGGTCTGTACGCCCAGACCGCAGCTGATCACCACGACACAGGCTGTGCCGTCGGGGATCATATTGGGCAGATTCAGGGCTTTGGTCTTATTGCACAGAAAATCACCTTGCGCAGAGCCTGTGACCTTTTTGCCCAGCTTTGCAGCAAGTGCGGTTACCTCATCCAATTCCGGCTCAGCGGGGGACAGGTATTCCTTATAACACTTGCCGCAGGCGAGGACGAAAATATTGTCCAGCTTCTGCAGAAGGGATTCCAGTTCCGCTTCCGGTTTTAAGGCAAATTTTGTGTAGTTTTCCAAATTCTCACCTTCTAAACAATGGGTTACATCTTCTTTATTACAAGAGAAAAATGTTATCATTTTACAAATTCGGTTATCAGTATAACATATACCGATATAAATTTCCAGTATTATTTCATAATATTTGATAAAAATTTAGCGATTTGTGAAAATCGACGCATTTTGTGGTTGAAAAAAGACCAAAGTTGTGATACGATATCGTCGTATCGGTATGGGTATTACTGCGCCCATCTGACCGTAAATAATGCTAAGGAGTTGTAGTTATGCCTCATACCATTGCTGTCGCCGGCAAGGGCGGCGTGGGTAAGACAACTACCTGCGGCATGCTGATTGATTATCTTTGCAGTACAGGGAAAACCCCTGTATTGGTAGTAGATGCTGATGCCAATGCCAACCTGAACGAGGTTTTGGGCGTTGAGATAGAGACCTCTTTGGGTGCCATTCGTGAGGAAATGGCGCAAGCGGAGCTGAAAGGCTCCATTCCTGCAGGCATGACCAAGGCCGATTATGCGGAGTATAAGTTTAACTCTGCGATCATCGAAGAAGATGACTTCGATATGCTGGTGATGGGTCGTACGCAGGGAAAGGGTTGCTACTGCTATGTCAACGGTGTGCTGAAAACGCAGGTAGATAAGTATGCCAAGAATTACAAATATATCGTCATGGATAACGAAGCGGGCCTTGAGCATGTTGCCAGAGGAACGCTGCCCCATGTGGATACCATGCTTTTGATTTCCGACTGTTCCCGAAGAGGTGTTCAGGCAGTTGCCCGGATCGCCGAGATGATCGAGGAACTGGAGCTGAAACCCGGTAATCTGGGTCTGATCATCAACCGTGCGCCCGGCGGCGTTTTGGACGAGGGCGTAAAAGCGGAGATCGAAAAGAGCGGACTGACGCTGCTGGGCATTCTGCCGCAGGACAGCGAGATCTACCGCTGCGACTGTCAGGGTGAGCCTTCTTCCAAGCTGCCCGACACCAATCCCGTCAAGCAGGCGCTGAAGGAGATCCTTCAGGGCTTGGGGCTGTAAGACAGCCACATATATTGTTAATAAAAAATTATTATAAACCAAGGGGGAAACCAAAATGTCTTTTGAACCCAAGACGCAGCCCTTCAGTGGCAAGATCAATGCCGTGACGCTGGGCACCGGTGACAAGGCAATCGTCATCGGCGGTCAGAATGTGCTGCCGTTCTACACCTTCGACGCACCCATCGAGAATGCGCCGAAGATCGGTGTTGAAATTTCCGACACCGCCACTGCATGGGATGCTCCTGCGCTGAAGGAATTCTACGCCGGCTGCACCACCATGGCTGACTTTGCCAAGAAGGCAGAGACCATCGAGGGCGCTGATTTCATCGCTCTGAACTTCGAGTCTGCTGACCCCAACGGCGCTGACCGCTCCGTTGCTGACTGTGTGGCTGACGCTAAGGCTGTTGCCGAAGCTGTTTCCATGCCCATCGTCATTATGGGCTGCAAGCATCTGGAGAAAGACGCTGAGTTGTTCAACGCCATTTCCGATGCGCTGCAGGGTAAGAACATTCTGTGCATGTCCGCAAGACAGGAAAACTGCAAGACCGTCGGTGCATCCGTCGCTCTGGCTTACGGCCAGAAGGTTGGCGCTGAGACCGCTGACGACATCAACCTTGCTAAGCAGCTGAACATTATGCTGAAGAAGGACGCTAACGTTCCTGCTGAGAGCATTGTGATGAACATCGGTACTGCCGCTGTCGGTTACGGCTATGAGTATGTGGCTTCCACTTTGGACCGCATTCGCGATGCCGCTCTGAAGCAGGCTGATGCTGACCTGCAGATGCCCATTATCGCTCCCGTGTCCACCGATACTTGGGGCGTGAAGGAATCCTGTGCTTCCGAAGAAGACGAGCCCACATGGGGCGACCGCGAGGAGCGCGCTATCAGCATGGAGATCTCCACTGCTGCTGCGAACCTCACCGGTGGTGCTGACGCTGTTATCATGCGTCATCCTGCAGCCATCGCAACCATCAAGCAGTTCATCACTGAACTGGTATAATTCGGAAGAGGAGGTACATAAAAATGGCTTTGAAAGGTCTTGACATCTTTAAGATGTCCCCCAAGAAGAACTGTAAAGAGTGTGGCAGCCCCACCTGTATGGCTTTCTGTATGAAGGTCGCTCAGGGCGCTGTTGAGATCGATAAGTGCCCCTACTTCTCCGAAGAGGCTAAGGCATCCCTCAACGAGGCTACCGCTCCCGCTATGAAGACCATCTCCGTTGGCGAGCACAAGCTGGGCGGCGAAACCGTTCTGTTCCGTCACGAGAAGACTCTGGTCAACAAGAACCTGTACGCTGTCTCTGTCTGCACCTGCATGGACGAGGCAACCGTAGACGCCAAGCTGGCAGCTGCTCAGAAGGTGGACTACGAGCGTATCGGCGAGAGAATGTATGTAGAGTTCATTCAGGTCGCCAACAATCAGGCTGATCCCGCTGTTTACGCAGCACTGGTCAAGAAGGCTGCTGCTCTGGGCCGTCCTCTGGTTCTGGAGTGCTGGGATGTGGAGTGCGCAAAGGCTGCTCTGGAAGTTGCCGGCAAGGATGTGATCCTGGACGGCGCTACTCCTGCAAACTGGGAAGCTATGAACGAGCTGGCTACCGCCAAGGGCGTTGTGCTGGGCGTTTGGGCTGAGAACATCTCTGATCTGTACGACACCGTGAAGGCTCTGGAAGCCAAGGGCAACAAGAACCTGATTCTGGATGTCACCGGCAAGACTGCCAAGGAGACTTTGGCTAACGCAGTTCTGGTCCGCCGCACCGCGATCAAGGACGGCGACCGCACCATGGGCTATCCCTCCATCGTGAACCTGGCTAAGATCGCTAAGGGCAACGAGCGTCTGCAGACTGCTTATGCTTCCATGTTTACTGAGAAGTACGCTTCCATCATTGTGATGAGCGGCATGTCCTACGCACAGGCTCTGCCTCTGTACGGTCTGCGTCAGAACATCTACACCGATCCTCAGAAGCCCATGAAGGTGGAAGCTAAGATCTACCCCCTGAACGGCGCTGACGAGAACAGCCCCTGCGCTCTGACCGTTGACTTCGCTCTGACCTACTTCCTGGTTTCCGGCGAACTGGAGCGTTCCAACCAGCCTGTAAACCTGATCATCACCGATGCATCCGGCATGTCTGTTCTGACTGCTTGGGCTGCCGGTAAGCTGTGCTCTTCCACCATCAAGAAGACCTTTGAGGAACTGGATATCGAGAACAAGATCAAGAACCGCACCCTGATCATCCCCGGCAAGGTTGCCGTTATGAAGGGCGAGATTCAGGAGAAGCTGTCCAACTGGAATGTTGTTGTCGGTCCTCTGGAGGCTGTTCAGCTGCCCAAGTACATGAAGGACAAGGAGTACGAGGCTGCTGCCAAGGCTGCCGCTGCTGAGAATGCCGCTAAGGCTGCTACCGTTGTGGAAGTGAAGGAGCTGTCCTTCGACGAGCTGCTGGCTACTAAGGTTCCTGCCATCGAAGTGGTGGATATGGGCGTCAAGTACAAGGGCTACAACCCCGAGTCTCAGACCTTCGTCACCATCGGCGAGCGTATCCACTGCATCGCTCCTGCCATCCGTAAGGCTATGGACGAGCGTGATCCCAAGCCCATTCTGGAGCGTGCTGCTCAGCAGATCGCTGCCGGCGCTACCTATCTGGATGTCAACATCGGACCTGCTGAGAAGGACGGTCCCGAGCGTATGATGTGGGCAGTCAAGCTGCTGCAGGAGAACTTCAACAATGTACCTCTGGCTCTGGATACTGCCAACATGAAGGCAATTGAGGCCGGTATTAAGGTTTACAACCGTTCCAACGGTAAGCCCATCGTTAACTCTGCTGACGCAGGTTCCCGTATCGGCTACATTGATCTGGCTGCTGCTAACGATGCCATTTGTATTGCTCTGTGCTCCGCTGACGGTATTGCCAAGGACAATGAAGAGCGTATGATGCACTGTGACAACATGCTGGAGCGCGGCCTGTCTCTGGGTATGTCCTCCGACGACCTGTGGTTCGACCCCCTGTTCCTGGTCGTTAAGGGCATGCAGGACAAGCAGATGGAAGTTCTGGAAGCTATCAAGATGTTCGCCGACAAGGGCCTGAAGTCCACCGGCGGTCTGTCCAACAACTCCAACGGCGCACCCAAGGAAGTTCGTCCCATCATGGACGCAACGCTGGTGGCTATGTGTATGATGCAGGGTCTGACCTCCGCTATCGTGAACCCCAACGATCGCCGCTTGATGGAGACCATCAAGTCCTGCGATATCTTCAAGAATCACGTTCTGTACTCCGACTCTTACCTCGATCTGTAAGCGGAAGCAGAAATATCCCAGCAATAAGAGCCGGGAGGGAGTTTCCTCCCTCCCGGATTTTGCTTTTTAGGAGAAAAAATGAAAAGACGCATTGCACTTGGCTTGGCTTTAGCGGCCTTGCTTGCTTGCACAGGATGCAAGAATCAAAAACTGGAAGCATTGGGAGAAAAGGTCAGTATCTATATCCCGGTGCAGGTAACCGTCAGCTCCGGCAACAACATGAAGTTTGGCCCTACGGATTTGGTGTATGAGAAAAACTGGCAGAAGAAGGATACCTTCACAGTCAGTCACACCATTGAAATCGATGGAGATGAATTTGAATACAGCACCGTCTACGGTGATAAATATTACAAGACCCTTCACAACACAGGCGATGAGACCTATACAGAATTTTTCTTTAATGAAAAAGGGCAGCAGGTAACAACCGTTTCCTATTTTGCGGTGACCACCGGGCAGACAAAGCGCCGCACGGACACCACCTATGACGACAGAGGAAGAACCCTGAAGCAGGTCACAAAATCGGACTATATTGACGCCCAAAGCGTTACTACATCCATCACATACACCTATGAGGATATTTCCACCGGCAGTATCGGTACTGCCGAAACGAAAGAGTATGTCAGCAAGCTCCTGTATGACAAGGAGGATCGACTGATCTGCAGCGCGATTTATATCAATGGGGAAGAGAATACCCGAACCGAGTATACCTATGATGAAAACGGCTGTCAGATCAAGGCGACCACCTATACCGCCGGCGTTTTGCTGGGCGTGAATGAAACGGTCTACGAAAAGATAACGGTGAGCCTGTCCAAGGCGGAGAAAATGCCTTATTTTCAGCGGGCATCATAAATATTCAGCCCAAGGGCTTTATATTATTACAACATGAAACGGGAGGAAAGAACAATGAGTGTATTAACTGATCTTATTTATGCCGGTTCCAATGCGGTTGCCGGTCTCACAGAGGGTGCGGTAAACGGTGCCATTGAAAAATATGGCGCTGACAGAGCCATCGCATTCCCTGATACAGCCTATTATTTCCCCACCATTTATGCTGCTACCGGCGTAAAGGTCAAGACCTTAGGTGACCTGACTGCTTGCGTTGGCGTACTGAAGAGCCTGATCACCAATCAGGAAGATCTGGGTCAGGCATTGAATGCCGGTCTGGCCACAGCTGTAGGCGCAGAAATTATCGAGGGCTTGAAGTACTTAGAGGCAGAGCCTTATGCCAATGAGTCCGGTATCGGCTTTGTTCCCGATCCCATTATCCGCAGCTTGGGCGTGCCCCTGGTTACCGGCGATATCCCCGGTGTTGCCGTTGTGCTGGGCAAGGCAGATAATGCCGCAGATGTGGTCAGCGTTGTCAAGGATTATCAGTCCAAGGGCATTATGACCTTTATGGTCGGCGATGTCATTGAGCAGTGTGCTGAAGGCGGCGTAAAGATGGGACTGGAGTTCCGCGTGATTCCTCTGGGTCACGATGTGACCTCTGTGATCCATGTTGTTACCGTTGCTGTCCGTGCCGCTCTGATTTTCGGCAATGTGCAGCCCGGCGATCTGGGCGGTCTGCTGACCTACACCAAGGAGCGTGTCCCTGCATTTGTTAATACCTTCGGCGCATTGAACGAGGTGGTGGTTTCCGCCGGCGCCGGCGCAATTGCACTGGGCTTCCCTGTTATTGTGGATGTGGATCTGGGCGAGAATCAGGTTCCCGGCGCGCTGGAGAGCGTTTGCGATCATGCCAATACCGTCAAGAAGTCCTTGGAACTGCGCAACATCAAGATCAAAGTTAAGGAACTGCCCATTCCTGTGGCCTTTGCCGCTGCATTTGAGGGCGAAATCATCCGTAAGGCTGATATGAATACCGAGTTCTACTCCGGCAAGAATCCCACCGCTGAGTTGGTGGTCATGCGGGAAATGAATGAGATCGAGGATCACAAGATCACCATCATCGGACCGGAAATCGGCTCTGCTAAGGATCTGGCTTTGGGTACTTATGTGGAAGTGGCCGGCAAGAAGATGCAATCTGACTTTGAAAGCGTCATCGAGCGTAAGTTCCATGCATGGTTCAACTATATGGAAGGTGTTATGCATACCGGTCAGCGCAATCAGGTTCGCGTCCGTGTATCCAACGCTGCCGCAGAAGCCGGCTTGAAGTTGAAGGATTTTGCAGAAGTGCTGTATTTCATGATCATGGACGAGTTTGACGCTGTTGTTGACAAGTGTCAGATCACCATTATCACCGATGCTGCCGAGGCTGCCAAGTTCCGTGATGAAATCGCAATGCCTCGCTATGCCGCAAGAGATGCCCGTTTGGAGTCTTTGACGGACGAGAGCGTTGACCGTTACTACACCTGCATCCTCTGCCAGAGCTTTGCACCTGCCCACTGCTGCGTGGTTACGCCCGAGCGCTTGGGCCTGTGCGGCGCAGTTTCCTGGTTGGATGCCAAGGCTACCAACGAGTTGGATCCCACCGGTCCTTGCCAGCCCATCTTCAAGGAAGGCTGCTTGGATGAGCGTACCGGCCGTTTTGAAAGCGTGGATAAGGCAATCTATGATTCCACCCACGGCGCGGTGGAGACGGTTACCCTGTACTCCATTTTGGAAGATCCCATGACTTCCTGCGGCTGCTTTGAATGTATTTGCGGTATCGAGCCTATGTCTAACGGCTTTATTGTGGTTAACCGTGAGTACGCCGGCATGACACCTGCCGGTATGACCTTCGGCGAACTGGCATCCTGCACCGGCGGCGGTGTCCAGACACCTGGCTATATGGGTCACGGCCGTCACTTTATTTCTTCCAAGAAGTTTATCGCCGCAGAAGGCGGTATCGAGCGTATCGTTTGGATGCCCAAGGAGCTGAAGGACGATGTGGCAGAGCGCCTGAACAAGACGGCTCTGGAACTGTACGGCATTGAGAACTTTGTGGATATGGTGGCAGATGAAACCGTCACTACCGACGGTGAGGAATTGCTGAACTGGCTGACCGAAAAGGGTCACCCCGTTCTAGGCATGGAACCGCTGCTGTAATATTAGGCGGACTGTCTTAGGTATTTATGCGGTTTTGAATGAATCTTTTCCTCCTCAGCGGTCTCCGGCACCCTTGAAATACACAAAGTATTCCTGCGGTCACCGGTGACCACTGTGACGAAAAATCTTCTATTCAAAACTGCAAGCACTCCAAATCATAAAAGAAACTGCCACGGCTTTTGCCGTGGCAGTTTTAACAGAAAAGAGATTTGAAGCGCATAAATCCCTATGACAGGCCGCCTTTTGCGTTTATTTGGAAAAGCAAAATGTGGACAATAGCTGCAAACTGTGGTATAATCAATTGAAACAGTGCCTTTTGGAGGAAATATTATGGCGAAGGTAATATTCCAAATCGAGGGCGGAAGCCCTGTTCAAATTGAATGCAGCGTGGGAGATAACTTGCTGGAGGTAGCGCGCCGCGCCAATGTGGCCATTGATGCCCCTTGCTCCGGCAACGGTTCCTGTGGCAAGTGCCGCGTGAAACTGGTGGAGGGAGAAGTGGAATCCTTGCCCTCCCGGCATATCGCCCCCGAGGAATATGAAGCAGGCTGGCGTCTGAGCTGTTGCTCCAAAGTGGTGGGCGACTGCACCGTGTTTGTACCGGATATCGCCAGCGCTTACCAGTCAAGAATGAAGACTGCCGACCTGTCTTCTCCGGAAGAGGTGGCGATTTTTCAGCAGGCACAGGCGGCAATTTCTGCCAGCGGCATTGCTTTTACCAATGATTTTAAGGCGGTGCAGCTTACTTTGGAAGCGCCGTCTGAGGCGGACACCATGCCTGATAACGAGCGTTTGGAATGGGCGCTGAAAGCGGCATTAGACGGCTGCGAAAAAGTAAAACTCCCTTACTGCGTGATGACTAAGCTGGCATCCACCCTCCGGGAAAGCAACTGGCAGGTGTGTGTTAAGGGACTGTTCCGGGAAAATGTGTTTACCTGTATGGACATCGGTCCTATGGATGATACCAAGCTGGTGGGCTGCGCTATTGATATTGGTACCACTACGGTATCTATGGTTTTGGTGGACTTGGAAACCGGAAAAATTCTGGCAAAAGGATCTTCCGGCAACGGACAGATTCGCTACGGCGCGGATGTGATTAACCGCATTATCGAGTCTACCCGTCCCGGCGGCAAAAAGAAGCTGCAGGATGCGATCATTAAGGAGACTCTGACCCCAATCATTGCCAATTTGTGCAAGGCGGCAGGTATCAAGGCAACGGCTATTTTGCGGCTGTCCATCGGTGCAAATACCACCATGAACCACCTGTTACTGGGCGTGGATGCAGACCCGGTACGCATGGATCCCTATATTCCCAGCTTTTTTGCATGGGAAGATCTGACGGCCGGGGATTTGAAGCTTCCTGCCAATCCTATGGCACCGGTGATCCTTGCTCCCAACATCGGTTCGTATGTGGGCGGTGACATTACCGCAGGCGCGTTGGCAACCATGATGTGGGATGCCGATGAAATGACGCTGTTTATCGACCTTGGTACCAACGGCGAAATTGTGTTCGGAAATCGGGATTTTCTGATGAGTTGCGCCTGTTCTGCCGGTCCTGCCTTTGAGGGCGGCGATATTTCCTGCGGTATGCGTGCTACCGACGGCGCGGTGGAAGCGGTGGTGATTGATAAAGATTCCATGGAGCCCACACTAACTGTGATCGGAGATGCAGGCCAAAAGCCGGTAGGCATCTGCGGCAGCGGTATTATCGATATTATTTCTGAGCTGTTCCGCTGCTCCATCATCAATGCCCGGGGACAGTTCTCTCGGGAGGGTCGTCGTGTCAAACGGGATGAGCACGGAATGGGCCGGTATGTGCTGGCTTTTGCCGAGGAAAGCGAGACCGGCAGGGAAGTGGCCATCAACGAGGTGGACATCGATAATTTTATCCGGGCCAAGGGCGCTATTTTCTCCGGCATCGACACCTTGCTGCAGAGCGTGGATATGACGGTGGAGTGTATTGACAAAGTGGTGGTCGCCGGCGGTATCGGCAGCGGTATCAATATGAAAAATGCTATCAATATCGGCATGTTGCCGGATGTGGAGCTGGAAAAATACCACTATATCGGCAACTCCTCTCTTACCGGTGCTTATGCCATGGTCATCAGTGATGCGGCCAATGCCAAGTGCCATGAGGTAGGTGCCAATATGACCTATCTGGAGCTTTCTACCTATCCCGGCTATATGGACAGCTTTGTGGCGGCATGCTTCCTGCCCCATACGGATGCAAGCTTGTTTCCCAACAGCTGTCAGGATTAAAGGAGACACTATGCAAGTAGAGAATCACAAGGAAGAAGTGCCTTTTGGGTACTATGAAGAGCTGTTTACAAAGGCGAACCCTCAGGAAATGGCAGTGCGTACCGGCGCAAAGTGGGATGGAGAGAAATTTTATGTAAACCTGCTTGGCAGGGAATACATCGTTTCTCATCCCCGATACGCTATCACACCGACATGCCCGTTGCCTATGCAGACATTTTTGCTCCGGTACTTACTGGAGAGCAAAAATGTTGCTTGGAACGGCCAATGGAAGACCTTCCGGGAGATGCCTTGGGGAGAACTGTATATCAAGCCCTATACAGGCAGAGTTCTGACCCGGGCTGCATTCACTTTTGGCACGCGTGTTGCCGCCTTTAAGGCTGCCTGCGAGAAAATGGGCGCGTTGCCGGTAGGTCATGGGGATGCCGGTTTTCAGTTTGATCTCATCGGAGATTTTAAGATGCGGATCTTGGTATGGGAGGGCGACGAGGAGTTTCCGCCCAATGCGCAGGTGCTGTATTCGGATAATTTTGAGGACGGCTTTGCCCCGGAGGACCGGGTGGTGGCAGGCGATATTTTGATCTCTGTCATAAAAGGAAATATGTAATAAAAAACTGCTTACCGAAAAGGTAAGCAGTTTTTTTGTTACAGATCTTCCAAAAATGCAACACCGGGAATGTCGCGGATGTCGTCCGCCATTTCCAAATGGTTGCGCCGTTTTTGGGCCTTGGCGGTAAGAATATAGCCCTTGGTGCCGAGATCACTGCCGCCTTCTCGCTGCACATCCTGCACAGTCAAGCCTAATTCCTGCATACTGCGCATAAAATCGCCCAAGGAAACATCTTTGTCCAACTCCAGATACACGGTCAGGGATTTGCTTTTGCGGTGTACCCGGTTGTCCAGCCCCTGCAGAACGGTCATAACAAAGAAGATCGCCAGCGTGCCGGCGACCGCCGCTTCATAGAACCCAATGCCCAGCGCCAGACCTACGCCTGCAGAAGCCCAAAGACCGGCAGCAGTGGTCAGACCCTTGATCTGACTGCGCCGGGTGACTACGATGGTGCCGGCACCCAAGAAACCGATGCCGCTGACTACCTGCGCACCCATTCGCACCGGGTCACCGGTACCGTAGACCTGAAAAATAAATTGATTTGTCAGCATCACAAGACAGGCACCTAAACAAACCGTCATATAAGTACGCATGCCGGCTGCACGGTTTTTCATACCTCGCTCAAAACCGATCAAACCGCCGAGGATCACGGCAATGACCACACGCAATGCCACGGCAAGATAGGTTACCTCCCGAAGCTCCATAGAATCACCGACTTTCTGTAAAGATTTTAATATTATACTATTCAAGGGCAACCTTGTAAATGAGCAAACATGACAAAAAAGAATGGGAAAAAATGTGACATTTTCCGAAAAGAAACAGTTATATTCCCCGATGTTCTGGCAAAGCTATGTTTGCGGAAAGAAAAGTGCTTTCTTCGGAAAGCGCTTTGCTTTCCGAAGTAGTTAAAGATTGGAGAGAGATTATTATGAAGAACAACAACCAGATCAATGTTCCCCAGGCACGGGAAGCAATGGACCGTTTCAAGATGCAGGCAGCTTCTGAGGTTGGCGTGAACCTGACCAATGGTTACAACGGTCACCTGACCAGCCGTGAGGCCGGTTCTGTCGGCGGCCAGATGGTCAAGAAGATGATCGAGGCTTACGAGCAGGGTATGCAGTAACCCGGCAAGCACCGGAAAGCAATTCGCTGTCGATAAGGATAACGATTGCCGAAGGGCGAAGATAAGCCAAAGGGGTGTGTCATGCACACCCCTACATAGGAGATCGTACCTGCGGTTCGATTCCGCGATACCAAAAAAAGGAGAGGTAAAAACCTCTCCCTTTTTTGGTGCCGCTGTCCTGTTGGGGTGCCCGGCGAATGTCCTCGGTGACAGAGCACCTTCGTCCCTCGCCGACCCCGGCCACTCGCTCAGGTCGCTGCATCCGCCACAGGCGGCGCTCCCATCGCTCCCCGGAATCTCACCTGCGGTTCGATTCCGCGATACCAAAAAAAGGAGAGGTAAAAACCTCTCCCTTTTTTGGTGCCGCTGACCGGAATCGAACCGGTACGGATTTTACTCCGAGGGATTTTAAGTCCCTTGTGTCTACCTATTCCACCACAGCGGCGTAACGGTATCGTACCACATTCTTCCCTTGCCGTCAAGAAAGAAAAGGAATATTTTGAAAAAGAAACGGTATTACGGCATCGGAAGGGACTTGAATTTGTGATGGCACAGTACAGCTGTTATTGAATTTCCTGCTCCAGTGCATCAAACTCCGGCGTAGAAAAGAACTCTCCCAGCGTGATCCCCAAGCCGTCACAAAACTTTTTGATGGTTACGATGGAAATATCTCTTCGATTGGGATCTAACATGCTGTAGGCAGTGGAGGGGGTAACGCCGGAAATACCGGCAAGCTCGTTTGTTTTCATGTTGCGTTCCTTGCACAGTTGCTGGAATCGCTTTGCAACGGCATCCTTGACGCTCATAACTGATCACCTCAAGGGTATAGTAAAAATGTTTCCGCAAATGCGTATACGCACTTGCGTAATTATGAGAAATATGTTACAATGACCCCGTATGTTGTCGCCAAAAAGCCCCTTTTTGCCGAATAGTGGGAAAATGAATTTGCGTTTTATGGATTGTGCCGTATATGGGCTGCAAAAAAAGTGGAGTGTTTGGGTGTTTTTGCCTGTAGAAATTTGCGATTTGCACTTGCTTTTTTGAAGGCGATGCATTATAATCTACAATATATTGGTATACGTTGGAGTGGTGTGCGGTTTTTGGATCGGGCAGAAAGATCATTCCCGGGAACGCACGGAACATACCTTCTGACATATATAAATTATGATAGCGGAGAGAGATGATTATGGAAAACGCTACCAAGAGAAAAATTACGGAAGAAAAAGTGTGGATGAAGTACTATCCGGAAGATGTCCGTGATTATAAGCTTCCTCCGTACAAGGCATTTGACTACATCATGGAGCGGAATAAAAACCGGTTGGATGAAATTGCGCTGCATTACTACGGTGCGAACATATCCTACCGTGACCTCCGCCGCAGGGTGGATGCCTGCGCAAAGTCCTTTGCGGCATTGGGTGTCAAGCCGGGCGATGTGGTCTCTTTCCTGTCCGCCTCGATCCCGGAGACCATTGCCGCGGTTTACGGTCTGAATAAGATCGGCGCGGTTGCCAATACCATCGATCCCCGTCTGGATGTAAAGACCATCACGAAGATGATCGTAGAATCCGGCTCTAAGATTTTGTTCGTCATTGATCTGGCCTTCCCGAAGGTGCAGTACATGATGAATGAAATTAAGCAGAGACTGATCATCGTGCAGTCTGCAAATACATCTCTACCTACGATTTCCCGTATCGCACGCACCTTATTTGCTAAACCCGGTAAGATTCCTTACAGCAAGAGGGTCATTAAGTGGGCAGACTTCATTGTCCGCGGCGTGGGCGTACATTACGAAGAAGCACCTTACGTGGGCGACGCTTTGGTGGCGGTTACCTACACCGGCGGCACTACCGGTACTCCCAAGGGTGTTATGCTGACCAACGATTCCATGAATGCCGTTGCTCTGAACTTCATGCATTGCGATGTGCATTACCATGAGGGCGACCGGTATTTGGGTATTATTCCTATCTTCTCAGCATACGGTATGGTCTGTGGCTTGCACATGCCCCTGTGTATGTGTCTGACATTGGTTCCCATTCCTAAATTCGTGCCTCAGAATATTGGCAAGCTGGTCAAGAATTTCCGGCCAAACCACATCATCAGTACCCCTGTGTTTATCGAACTGATGATGGACAGTTACGAAGTACAGGGCATGGATCTGTCCTTCCTGTACACCTTGGCCTGCGGCGGCGACACTATGAATGAAGGTCTGGAACGCCGCTTGAATGAGTTCCGCAAAGAGCACAACATGCGCTTCCCCTTGGCGCAGGGCTACGGCATGTCCGAGCTGTCTGCTGCGGCAACCTTCTGTGTCAACCGGATTTATAAGGCAGGCTCTGTCGGTATCCCGTCCCTGACGGTGAGTGTGGGCATCTTCGATCCGGAGACCGGCAAGGAGTTGGGCTACAAGGAGATCGGCGAGGTTTGTGTCACCGGTGCTTCTATGATGAAGGGCTACTTCAATAAGCCTGAGGAAACCGCCTATGTGATGCGTAAGCATGAAGACGGTCAGGTTTGGATCCATTCCGGCGACTTGGGTTATATGGATGAAGACGGCTTCTTGTATATCAAGGGTCGTATCAAGCGCATGATTACCCGTTTTGATGGTCACAAGGTATTCCCGGTCAATCTGGAAAGCGTGATTACCGATCTGCCGGATGTTCACAACTGTGCAGTTGTGGGTGTGGATGATAAGGAGCACAGTCAGGGTCAGTATCCCATGGCATTGGTGGAGCTGATCAAGGGCGTAGATCAGGATGCAGTCTGCAAGCGCATTTTTGATTACTGCAATGAGCATGCAGAAGAGCGCGGCCGCCCGGTGGCTGTTGTTGCGGCAGAAGCATTGCCGCTGACTCCTATGGGCAAGGTCGACAACAAGAAGCTGGAAGCAGAGTATAAAAACTTTGACTATCTCAGCTGGGCTGCGCAGCATAATCAATAACACAATCTGTTACCTACTGTTACGGCGCGGTGACAGGGCGGGAAAACCGCCTTGTTCACCGACAGCCGCAGCAGGTCGGTAATGCGATATACATATTAATATATAAAGCCTCTATACATTATATAAATATATAGAAGCGAATACTCACGGCATATACACTGCTGAAAGACAGTGAAATGTATATATTATGAAATACACGGAAACTGCAATCTGGGTATTTCTTAAGCAAACAGGAGGTAACAAGATGAAAGGAAACCTTTCTAAAATGTGGCGGTCCGGCGTGGCTATGCTGCTTGCACTGAGCATGGTAGTTAGCTTTATCCCCGCCACCGCATTGGCAACTGAAGTGAGTGACGTAAATGATGACGGCGTTATTAATTACGTTTCTTTAGGTGCGTCCAATGTTAATGGCTACGGTATGCGTGGCTATCTGGATGAGGATATCTACGAGTATCCCTTGCTGAAGGAAACTGCAAATATCTACGGTTATAAGCAGGATACTCCCGGTTCTTATCCTGTTTTGATCAAGGAGTACCTGGAAGATGTAAACGAGGGCTGCACTGTTAACTTGTCTCAGATGGCAATCAGCTCTATGCGTGCAGAGGAAGTTCGCTTCCTGCTGGATGATACCTATAAGGGCGATGCTTACACCGACTGGCGATTCTGCGACATTCCCGGCTACGATTCCAGAAATAGTCAGAACTGGTTCTATCTTGCGGGTAAGCTGGAATGGGAAGCACAGGGCAAAACCGGTGAACCTACCCAGGAAGAGGCTGTTGCTGCACTGAAGGCTGCCTATAAGCAGGCCATTGTTGACGCTGACCTGATTACAGTTGACATTGGTGTTAACAACTTTGGCGTTTATGCCAGCAACCAGATTGTCAGCAACATGTACGAGAACGATATGAATACCATCGATCCCGAACTTGCTGCCATGTATGCTGAGGGCAAGACATATGTTATGAGTGTTCTTCAAGAAGAGCTTGGCGATATGCTGACAGCGATTCCTGTTGAGTCTCTGGACCATATGGCTGACACCATGGCTTATGCGCTGGTTGGATTCTGCCTCAGCTTTGATGCCGTTATGGAGCAGATCTACACCCTGAATCCTGATGCGACTGTTGCTGTCGTCAGCATTCAGAACCTGATGAGTGGCTTGTATGCATCTATGGAAGGCATCGAAACATCCCTGCCTTTCGGTGACATCTTCGGCGCTCTGGTGAATGCTGCCAATGTGTACACCGCAACCGTTTCTCCCTACCACGATATGTATGTTTACGCAGACGTTCGTCAGGATGGTCACGTGGAGTTCTTCTCTGATGAGCTGCTGGCATACAATGGCGATCCTTACACCCTGAGCCAGGATATGAAGGATTGCTTCGACGTTTATGACAACGATCTGTACATCAAGACTCGTGTACAGCAGCTTCTTGCCAAGCAGCTGTATGCCGCTAACCTTCTTGAC
>JAZKXW010000010.1:0-11006 GCA_045611825.1 Faecousia sp. | reverse complement strand
CTTGACGAAATGCTGTAATGCAAAGCCAATGCATCCTCAAAACCACCGCCTTTGAAATTTTCCAAAGGCGTTGTTTTGTATATTACAGCTTTGCGTAGGTCTTATCCAAGAAACGCTGGGTGGTGACCACAGCCCGCTTGTGGGTGCCTTCGCCGATCTTGCCGGCTTCGTCAAAGGCTTCCACCCGGAAGGTCAAAATGCTGCCTTCCACGGCGGTGACCTCTGCGGTAGCCCGGACATTCAGACCAACAGGCGTTGCCGCCAGATGGGAAACATTCAATTCAATGCCCACGGAGGTCTTGCCCTCGGGCATTGCCTCGGCAATGGCTTCGCAGGCTGCGCCCTCCATCAGCGCCACCATACAGGGGGTGGCATAGACCAGCAGACTGCCGGAGCCTACCTCGTAAGCGGTATCCTCCCGTTCTACCTCGGTGGACACTTCACCTAGCATACCAACGGTAAATTCCATATATAACACATCCTTTCTGAGAACTAATATAGCTGAAAACCCGCGGGCTGTCAATAAAAAAGGATTGCTATTTGCCGCAATGGGGCGTATAATAAAGAAAATTATAAAAGGAGCAGGATTGCCATGACTTCTGAAAAACTGAACTTGACCATGCTATGTGACTTTTATGAGTTGACCATGGGCAACGGCTATTTTGAACAGGGCTATAAGGATCGGATCTGCTATTTTGATGTATTCTTCCGTCAATGCCCTGATGGCGGCGGTTTTGCCATAGCTGCCGGTTTGGAGCAGATCGTGCAGTATATTCAGGATCTGCATTTCAGCGAGGATGATATTGCCTATCTCCGGGGCAGAAACATGTTCTCTGAGGAATTTTTGAACTATCTGTCCACATTCCGCTTTACCGGCGATATTTGGGCTGTGCCGGAGGGTACGCCGATTTTCCCCAAGGAGCCGATCATGACCATCCGTGCTCCGGCCATCGAGGCGCAGCTGATCGAAACCTTTATTCTTCTGACCATCAACCACCAGAGCCTGATCGCCACCAAAGCGAACCGTGTGGTTCGGGCGGCAGAGGGACGGACGGTGCTGGAATTTGGTTCCCGTCGGGCACAGGGCGCTGACGCAGCCATTTTGGGTGCAAGAGCAGCATACATCGGTGGCTGTAACGGCACGGCCTGTACCATCTCCGATCAGCTCTTCGGCGTGTACGCCGGCGGTACCATGGCCCACGCATGGGTGCAGATGTTTGACACCGAGTTGGATGCCTTTAAGGCCTACTGCAAGATGTACCCCAACAACGCAACCCTGCTGGTGGATACCTACAACACCCTGAAATCCGGTGTTCCCAATGCCATCCGGGCATTTGAGGAAGTTTTGAAGCCCATGGGCATCACCAAGTGCGGCATCCGGTTGGATTCCGGCGATATTGCCTACCTGTCCAGAAAAGCAAGAAAAATGCTGGACGATGCCGGCTGGACGGAGTGCCAGATCTCTGCGTCCAACTCTTTGGATGAGCATATCATTCAGGATCTGCTCCATCAGGGCGCAAAGATCGATATGTTTGGCGTAGGTGAGCGCCTGATCACGGCTCGCAGCGAACCGGTCTTTGGCGGTGTGTATAAGCTGGCGGCGGTAGAGGATCAGGACGGCACCATCGTGCCGAAGATCAAGATCTCCGAAAACACCGGCAAGATCACCAATCCCCATTTCAAGAAGCTGTACCGGTTCTTCGGTAACGACACCGGCAAGGCCATCGCTGACTACCTGTGCGTCTACGACGAAACTGTGGATGACAGCGGCGAAATGGAGATCTTCGATCCGGAAGCAACATGGAAGACCAAGACGGTCTACAATTTTACTGCAAAAGAACTGCAGATTCCCATTTTCCGCAACGGCGAACTGGTCTATCAATGTCCCAAACTGGCAGATGTACGCAAGTATTGCATGGAGCAGGTAGATGCGCTGTGGGATGAAGTGAAGCGCTTTGACAATCCCCATACTTACTATGTGGACTTGTCGCAGAAGCTGTGGGATGTTAAGTACGGCCTTTTGAAGGACAAGGGCGTCAAATGAGAAAGCGGGCATATCCTGTCGCCTTAGGCGGCCTGTTGGCGGCAGTGGCGGTGGTGATCATGTGTCTGGTTGGACTGATCCCGCTGGCGACCTTTGTCTGCCCGGTGCTGTGCTGTATCCTGTGCGCTCTCGTCCTGCAAATTTGCGGCAAACGGATCGCATGGACATGGTATGTGCTGGTATCCCTCTTGTCTGCCTTGATGGCACCGGATAAGGAGTCGGCGGTTGTATTTGTGTGCCTTGGCTTCTATCCGTTGGTGAAGCCTCGCTTGGACCGGCTGTTCTTGCCGTGGCTGTGGAAGGCGTTGCTGTTTAACGGTATGATAGTGCTTACGTATACATGTTTTCTGCGTCTGCTGGGCTTGGACGCCTTGGCGCAGGAATATCAGGCCATGGAGCTGGGCGGTTTGCTGACTGTGCTTTTTCTGGGCAACGCCGTATTTTTCCTGCTGGATTTTGTGTTAGGGAAACGGATGAAATAAACAATAAAATCGCACCGATAGATGCCTATCGGTGCGATTTTGTTTAGATCAGTTTTGACGGGTGAATACGGTGTTCTTGAGACCAAGATCAAAGAACTCGCGATTTTCTGTGCCGGAGTAATCGGTCAGGATCAGTGTGTTCTCATTGAGAGTAAAGGTAAAGTATGCGCCATTTTCAATCAAAGCCCCGTCTTCGTTATAGGTGAGCAGATAAAGCCGGTCATCTTTCGTTTCGTATGTGCCGAAAGAGTTCAAAGGAAGGGTGGAAAGATCGATCTTGTCAAGCTCGGAGGCTACAAACTGATCCACCGTCATACCGAACTGTCCTTGGATAATGACATCGGCAAGACTACCGAAGGATTTTTGGATTGCTGTGACAATGTCCTGCTTCAGTGTTTCCTTGAAAGGCGCGATGGAAGCGGTGTCCACGCTGATAGAGTACGAGCCTTCGGCAAGAAAACGGACAGTCAAATCCACATAGTTGGGACTGAAGGTAAGGTTGTTAAGGAGCATGGCGTATTCCGGGAATTCCGGAGAATTGTTTACATAGTAAGCCATGAGCTGGGAAGCGTCGACACGACCTTTCCACGTTCCTGCAATGGCAGGGATTTCCGGCTCGTCGGGCACATCAGGGGTGTCCGGCTCGTCAGGTACATCAGGGGTGTCCGGCTCTTCAGGTACATCAGGCGTGTCCGGCTCATCAGGCACATCGGGGGTGTCCGGCTCGTCAGGTACATCAGGGGTGTCCGGTTCATCAGGCACATCGGGGGTGTCCGGCTCGTCAGGCACATCAGGTGTGTCTGGCTCGTCAGGAACATCGGGAGTATCCGGTTCGTCGGGCACATCAGGTACGGTGGGCTCAGTAGGCTCGGAAGGTTCGATGGAATCGGTGGGATCAGACGGATCGGACGGATCAGTAGGATCAGTAGGATCGGACGGATCAGTAAGATCAGTAGGCTCGGTAGGATCAGAAGGATCAGTGTATGTTGTATCGTTATTATCGTATGTATTGGGCGCTTTGTAGAACATACCGGAATCCAAACAAGCTGCAAAGATAAATATGGCGACAAGCGCCACAGTGATCAGTGCAGCCGGAAGAAGCTTTTTCATATCTGTAATAACCTCTTTTCGCTATCAACATATACAGTATATTGGAAAAGCGAAGAAAAGTCAATTCTTGCAAAATTAGTTTTTAAAGAAAAATACGCCACAGAAGTTTTACTTCTGTGGCGTATAGTTGGATTCGGATTACTGACGGTAGAAGGTGATGTTGTTGAGAATCTGGTTGAAGGATTCGGCATCTTCCTCTCCGGCAGAGACGCTGAACTTCAGCTGGTTGCCGTTAACTGTGTAAGTAAGACGGTCGGGAACCATATCCTGCGTATCTTCATTAGCCTTCACGGAGATCTCGTTGCCGCTGACTGTGTAGGTGGCAGCAATAGGCTCTTCCAATTCAGACAGATCCACGGAGGACATCATTTCTGCAACGATCTGCTTAACAGAGCCACCCAAAATAACCTGCGCCAACTGATCGGCAGTCATGGGCATGTGGTTTTCCTGAATCATCTTATTCAAAAACGCATAGAGGGCATTTTCTACATCCGTTGTGAGGATTGCCTTTACGTTTGCAAGATTGGTTTTGTCAAAAGACAGAGAGCAGGTGTTGTCGCTGTTGAATTGAACGGTGACAGACAGATTGTTGGGGCTGAACTCCATAAACTCCAAGAACATCTGGGCGCTGCTGTCCAGACTGTCGCCCTCCATCTCCAAAATCATGCTCAAAACGGGAGCAACATCCAAGCTGCCCTTCCAAGTGCCTACAAGCTTGTTGGTGGTAGCAGGAGGCTGAGGCTTGGGGTCCTCAGGCTGATCGGGAGTGTCGGGTTCAACGGGCTCCTCAGGCTGGCTGGGAGTGCTGGGTTGGGTGGGATCCTCAGGCTGGTTGGGAGTGCTGGGCTGGGTGGGATTCTCAGGCTGGTTGGGAGTGCTGGGCTCGGTGGGATCCTCGGGCTGATTGGGAGTGCTGGGATCAGACGGGTCAGAGGGATCGGCAGGATCAGAAGGATCGGACGGATCTTTCTTTTCGTCATCCTCTTCGTCATCGTCATTGCTTTGATAGGTATAATCATCGTCGCCGCAAGCAGTAAAAACAGTTGCGAAGGAGAAGATCATGACCAGTACCAGTAAAATGGCCAAAAGCTTTTTCATAAGAATCATCCTTTCTGTTTGTAGGGGTTTGGATGATAATCAGTATACAATAATCGAAGAAAAAAGTCAATTAGTGCAACAGATTTCCATATTCTGTCACAATTCTTCGCTTACCGCCAACAGAAGAATGCCGACGATCACAACGGCAATAAAGGCATAGGTCTTCCAGGAGAGCTTTTCCTTCAGGAAGATACGGGAAAGCAGCAGGGACACGATACAAACAGAGGAGAGAATTGGCGCGGCAACAGCATCAACGCCGCCCAATGCGTAAACGTATGTAAACTGACCTGCAGTCTCAAATACAGCGGCAAGGAGCTTGTCCTTGTGCTGAGGCATAGGACCAAACTTGACTTTTTTGGCTTTCATAAAAATGAACAGACCCAAAGCAAACAGCGCGAAGGTCAACTCATAGCTGGTATTGGCAACGGCTTCGATGGTTTCCTCCGTTACATCTACCAAAGGGGAGTTGGCAACATCTTCGATCAGGTAGAAGCCATCATCCAGAAATGTGCCGAAGGCATCCAAAAACGCATACACGAAGGGCATACAGAATGCCACTATGGCAAGCTTTTTGCCGTGCGTTTTCTTTCTGGGGGTCTCGCCGCGGTTTTCCAGATAGCCAACGCCTACGACGCCGATAGCGATCACTCCAATGGCGACCCAAGTCAAAATGCCGAACGCATCGCCCATAAAAATAGCGAACAGAAGAACGCAAATCACACCGGCGGTGTTCTCAATGGGGTCGGAGATGGACTCTTCCAAAAACCGCATTCCGAAATAGGAAAACGCCATGGAGATAATGTAGAACAGGGAAACGGGGAGATAGCGGATGATGTTGACCGGATTGTAGTTGATATTTTGGGTCAACAGGGTGAATACTGCATGGGCGCCCATAACGATACCGACCCAGATACAGATCTTGAGATGGGAGTATTTTTCGCCGGGCTGCGCGCCCTTCTTGTAGAACAGTTCGGCAGTGCCCCACAAAATTGCAGTGCCGATGGCAAAGAATAACCAAGACATAAGAATACCTCTTTATAGTGTGATAAGGCCTGCATCTACCATTTTTTGCAGACTCATTAAAATGCCGATCTTGGCATGGAGCCAAGTCAAGCCACCTTGGAAATAGACGGCGTAGGGCTCCCGGATAGGACCGTCGGCGGACAGCTCAATGGAAGAGCCCTGTACAAATGCGCCGGCAGCCATGATGACCTTGTCGTTATAACCGGGCATGTCCCAAGGCAGAGGTGTGACAAAGGAATCCACCGGTGCAGCGGCCTGAATGCCTTTGCAGAAGGCAATCATGCCCTCCTCACTCTTTAATTCCACCGCCTGAATAATATCATGGCGGCTTTCCGTAGCGTTGGGTACGCATTTGAAGCCCAAAGGCTCGTAGAGATTGGCGGCAAAGATAGCGCCCTTTTCTGCGCCGGCAACCACTGTGGGAGCAAGGAAGAAGCCTTGGTACAGAGCAGGCATCAAGCCTAAGTTTGCGCCTACTTCCTGACCCAGTCCGGGCGCAGACAGCCGGTATGCGCAGCGGTTCACACACTCCTGCGTGCCGCAAATATAACCGCCGATGGGGGCAAGACCGCCGCCGGGATTTTTGATCAAGGAGCCGACCACCATATCTGCGCCCACATCGGAAGGCTCGATGGTTTCCACAAACTCGCCGTAGCAGTTGTCCACCATACAGATCACATCGGGCTTAATGCCCTTTACAAAGGCGATCAATTCGCCGATCTGTTTCACGGAGAAAGTGGGACGGGTAGCATAGCCTTTGGAGCGCTGGATCGTCACCAGCTTTGTTTTTTCGTTAATGGCGGCGCGGATGGCATCATAATCAAAAGTGCCGTCGGGCTTTAGATCGGCTTGCCGATAGGTCACGCCGTATTCTGCCAAAGAGCAGGGGCTGGGACGGATTCCAATGACTTCCTGCAATGTGTCATAGGGCAGTCCGACGGGGGAGAGAAGCTCATCTCCGGGCAGCAGGTTGGCAGATAGGGCAACAGTCAGCGCGTGGGTGCCGCAGGTGATTTGGGGACGGACAAGGGCGGCTTCTGTGTGGAACACATCCGCATAGACCCGTTCCAGATTGTCACGCCCCACATCGTCATAGCCATAGCCGGTGGTAGCGGCAAAGCAGGCAGCGGATACTTTGTTCTTCTGCATGGCGCACAGCACCTTTGCCTGATTGTATTCCGCCACTTTATCAATAGCATCGAAACGGTCGGCCAGTTTGGCAATGGCCTGTTCCCCGTACGCATAAACAGCAGGGGAGATCCCCATGCCGACATAAAATTCCAAAAGCTCTTCCATTATTCGTTCTCCTCGGTTTTTACAGTATTGAAAATTTGATTTGCCAGATCGCTTAATAGTTCCGGTCGGGATACGATCAAACCGGTATCCTCTTCACCTAATATCAACAGAGTATCGCCCGGCTGGATATGAAACAGTTCCCGCGCTTCTTTCGGAATTACGATCTGCCCTCGGTCGCCAACCTTGGCGGTGCCGAACACTCTGCGTGCATTGGTTTTGCCAAGAATATGCTTGCCGCCTGCCAAAAGAATCATCCTTTCCTACTTTTCATACTTTTCACACAAAGAGAGTATAAAAGAAACCGTCCCGGTTGTCAAGTCCGGGACGGGTATAATTTGGAAAAATCAGTCGTCTCTGCGACCGCCGCCAAAGAGGATCAGCAGGCGCAACAGCTGAGCAGCGGAAACCGCTACGGCGGCCACATAGGTCATGGCAGCGGCAGTAAGGGTCTTTCTGGCACCGACCCGTTCTTCGTCTGTCAGTAAATTGCCGTCCTCAATGGATTCCATGGCTCTGCGGCTGGCATTAAATTCCACCGGCAGAGTAACCAGTTGAAATACCAAAGACAGGCTGAAGCAGAGGATACCGGCGTAGACCAATGTATAGTTGATCTGCCCCATAAAGGAGAAGAGAACACCGATGAGGATCAGGGGCATTGCCAGCTTAGAGCCGAAATTTGTTACAGGAATGATAGCAGCCCGCAGCTTCATAGGCGCGTAGCTTTTGGCGTACTGGACGGCATGACCGGCTTCGTGACAGGCAACACCGATGGCGGCGGTGGAGGTGCTGTTGTATACGCTGTCAGACAGACGGATCACCTTGCTCTTAGGGTCAAAATGATCGGTCAAATTGCCGCCGATCCGTTCTACACGGATATCCTGTATGCCGTGGCTGCGCAGGACAGCCGCAGCTGCCTGTGCGCCGGTGATCTGCCGACGGGAAAACTGGGTGGAATACTTTTTGAAGGTGCTGTTGACCTTGGCACTTGCTGCCATGGCCAAAATCAAACAGGGCAGGACGATCACAAGATACGTCCAGTCAAATCCGTAAAAATAGGGCATAAAAAGGCCTCCTTTTATGTGCTTTTCTTATTATAACCCATAAATATGTTTTTGGCTATAGCAGAACTTTACATTTTTGTAAATTCTGTGTATAATCCAATTAGATATTTATAAGGAGGGATTCGATGGCATTTTTGCGATTTTTAGAAAGTATCCGCATGCCGTGGCTGAATGAGATCATGCTGCTTATTACGCAGCTTGGTGAGGAAACGGCATTTTTAGTGGCGGCGCTGATCCTGTTTTGGTGCGTGGATAAATACCGGGGCTATTATGTGCTGGCAGTGGGTTTTATCGGCACACTTATGAATCAGTTCTTGAAGCTGCTGTGCCGGATTCCCAGACCGTGGATCTTAGATCCGGATTTTACGATTTTGGAGGATGCCCGGGAAGCGGCTACCGGCTACAGCTTCCCCAGCGGTCATACCCAAAGCGCCGTTGGTACCTTCGGCACCATCGGTTACACAGCCAAAAACCGCTGGGTACGGATCGCGACGATAGCAATTGCGGTGTTAGTGCCTTTTTCCAGAATGTATGTGGGCGTGCATACGCCGCAGGATGTTTTGGTGGCGGCAGCGATGGCTGTGGCGCTCATTTTCCTTTTGCGGCCTGTGGTTTTGGGTGGCAGTAAGAAATATATGCCTGTGCTTTTGGGTGTCATGACAGGTATGGCGGCAGCGTTTTTGTGCTATGTGGAATTTTATCCTTTCCCCAAGGATATGGATGCCCATAATCTTGCTTCGGGCATTAAAAACGCCTATACCCTGACCGGCGCCCTGTTGGGATTGCTGGCGGTGTATACTGTGGATGAAAAATGGATACAGTTTCCTACAAAGGCAATTTGGTGGGCGCAGATTTTGAAAGTGGCGCTGGGATTAGGCGCAGTACTTGCTGTCAAGAGCGGACTCAAGACACCCCTCAATGCCTTGCTCGGCGAAGCTGTCGGCAGATCGGCCCGGTATTTCCTGATCGTTGTGGTTGCTGGAATCCTGTGGCCTTTGACCTTCCGGTGGTTTGCAAAATTAGGCAATAAGGAGTAAATCTTCATGGCGGTGGTCATTTTTCTGTTGGCGGCGTTTGCGGTGTTGGTACTTTTCAGCGGCGGCTATACCTTTTTTACAGCCTGTGTGCGTAAAAAAGATCTGCCTTGGCTGGATACGCAGGCATTGCAGAAAACGCCCTACGGACGGTTTTCTGAGCATATTCAGGCGGCAGACCGGTGGCTGACGGAGCATCAAGCGCAGGAGGTGTCGGTGATCTCCGAGGACGGGCTGACGCTGCGCGGTATGTGGGTGCCGGCGGAAGAGCCGCGGGGAACGATGCTGCTTGTTCATGGCTACCACAGCTGTATCTTGGCAGATTTTGGCCCGGCCATGGATTTTTACCATAATATGGGCATGAATATGCTGTTGCCTTTTCAGCGCAGTCACGGAAAAAGCGAAGGAAAATATATTACCTTCGGCGTCAAAGAAAGTCGGGATATGCTCCGCTGGATCGACTTTCATAATCGAACCTACGGCCACCAGCCTATGCTGCTGAGCGGTTTGTCCATGGGCGCTTCCACGGTCATGTTTATGGCGGAGGAGCGGCTTCCGGAAAATGTGAAAGGCATCATTGCCGACTGCGGTTTTACTTCTCCCAAGGAGATCGTTTCGTCCGTATTCCGGAAAACGACCCATTTGCCGGCGATACCTACCATTTGGGCGGCAGATTTATTTGCCCGGGTGTTTGCAGGCTTTTCCCTTTATGAAAAGAACACCTGTCGGTCTCTTGCGAAAAGCCGACTGCCGATTCTGATGGTCCACGGAACGCAGGATACCTATGTACCCTGTGAAATGACGAAGAAAACCTATGCCCAATGCACCGGCAACAAACAGCTGCTGCTGGTGGAGGGCGCGACCCACGGCGTCAGCTTTTTGTATGATAAAAAGCGATATACCGGTGCGATCATAGACTTCTTAAATACAAATATTCCACAAAAAGGAGCGTAAATATGGAATCCATCCGCGTAAAACGATTGAAAGAAAACGCCATTCTTCCCACCTATGGTTCTGCCGAGGCGGCAGGTGCTGACCTGTATGCCTGTCTGGAGGCGCCTGTGACTATCGAGCCGGGACAGTCTGCGTTTATTCCTACCGGCCTGGCAATGGAGATCCCCAAAAACTGCGCCGGCCTGATTTATGCGCGCAGCGGTCTTGCCTGCAAGAGAGGTCTGGCACCTGCCAATAAAGTAGGCGTGGTGGACAGCGATTACCGGGGCGAATTTATGGTGGTGCTTCACAACCACGGCACCCAGCCTCAAACGGTGGAGCAGGGTGAGCGGATCGCACAGTTAGTGATCACGCCTGTTCTGACCCCTTGCTATGAAGAGGCGGAGGAATTAACAGATACCCAACGGGCAGCCGGAGGCTTTGGATCCACCGGAAAGTGACGGTAAAAATTTCTTTACAAAAGGGAAGATTTCGATTATAATTTATACTGTTGAAGTTTGGGCATTCGTTTGCTGCGCTTTGCGCAGCGTTAATCCTATATAAAAAGCAAGGAGTTACTTATGCTGATTTTAAGCGGAATCATTTCTCTGCTGGGCGGTCTTGCCATGTTCCTCTACGGTATGGAAATCATGGGCGACGGCCTTAAGCAGGGCAGCGGTACTGCGCTCAAGAATTTCCTCGGCAAGCTCACCGGCAATGTTGTCACCGGCCTTCTGACCGGTACCATCGTCACCGCCATAATCCAGAGCTCCACCGCCACCATCGTCCTCACCGTCGGTCTTATCGGCGCCGGTATTCTGAACCTCCGTCAGGCTGTCAGTATTGTTATGGGCGCCAACATCGGCACCACCGTAACCGCATGGATTGTTACCCTGATGGACATTGAGGCCAGCAGCAAGTCGGA
>JAZKXW010000009.1:0-19485 GCA_045611825.1 Faecousia sp. | reverse complement strand
CTCAATTTGTTTAGTAAACCAATAGAATATTTGCACAGCGCGCCCTAAACACGGGAGTTTAATTGCGTACGGAATCCATAGATAGGGGATATACAGATCCGGCTTTCAGAACAACCTTTTTGCCGCCTACAACAATATATACATCTATGCTTGTCGGGTTTTCGATTGCTGTGTCCTTAATAATGATATTTTTCACAGCATTGGCGTAATCAAAAATCTCTCCTACAGTTGCATAATAGTAGTCATTGGGACGATTGCCGTATCGTTCTGCAAAAACTTTTAAATCGCTCCATTTATCTGCGTTTTCAAAATCGATAGAATGAACGCCAATACAAAAGAATTTTAAATTTTTGTCATTGGCGCAATTTTCGTACTGTTCCGCTAAGGTTAACAGGTTCGTGTAATTTGCGGTATAATGCCAATTTGAATAGTCCGCAGGCAAAGAGAATTCTTCTACTTCACCTGCACCGCGACCGGCTCTGGCACCATAGTATCCGCTTTTGGCTAAGTAGTCAATAATCACCTGATTTTTCTGTGGTGTAAACGGCCAAACAAAGGAACGGATTTTTCCTGCGCCAAATATTTCCTCCAGATCCCGATGACAGTCCCGGATGAAATCACAATAATGTTTGCCATCAGTGATATAACGCCAACCTGTCCCGTTGTAGATACGGCATAGATTATTTTGATCAGAAGAATATACAAACTGTTTATCTGCTTGATCTTCTATAAAGGGGTCCTCGCAGAATAGATAGCGCTTCCCATCTTCAAAGGCATAAGGGTGATACTTACAATGATTGGCAATTTCATATCCTGCATAAAACTCTCTGTATTGGTCAGGTGTCAGGTAGGTTAAAGTGTTGGAACAGAGGTTGAAAGTACCCTTGATTCCGGCAGGCTTGGTGATATCTATAAATTTTTTGTCGAAAGGCACTTTGCCATCGTCGATAGAAAAGGTGATAGCCTTTCTTACCCATCCTGGATAAAAATGTGTGTCAATGCTGTGCATCATTACAACCCATTCCTTTGGAGCGCCTGGTTTACCAGTAGGCTTCCGTTCCTTTCAGCATCCGCACCAGCGCCTCCATATAATAGTAACAACCCCAGATATTGCACTCGTCCACGCCATCGCCATGGCGTCTGCTGTAAACGGCATGCAGCAGCAAGCCGTTGGATTTGGGATCGTGCTTTGCGTTGTATGTTTCCATTAAGGAATACATGATCTTATCCACTGCGCTGGCATAAAATGCGTGGATCTGGCTGCCTTCCGGGAGTTGGGGCAGCATTTGCAAAATGCCGCAGGCAGCGATGGCGCCGGCGCTGGAATCTTTTTCCTCTCCGTCACCGTCTTGGAAGATCAGATCCCAATAGGGCACATAGTCCTCCGGGAGCCGGTTCAGGAAGAAGTTGGTTACCGCTTTGAACAGAGGAATGACAGCATCATCTTTGGTGTATTTATAGGTCAGCGGCAAACCGCTGATCAGCCATGCCTGACCTCTTGACCAACTGGAGTTGTCGTTGGCTCCCTGATGGGTACAACCCTTGTCCGGTGTTCCGTCAGGGTGGAAGAAGAAGGTGTGGTGGGTAGAACCATCCTCCCGGACAATGTATTGCACGGTGGTTTCTGCGTGGGTTTTTGCAGCGTGATAGTATTTTTTGTCACCGGTGACTTCGCTTGCCCAGTACAAGAGGGGGATGTTGTTCATGCAGTCAACGATCAGACGAAGTTGCGCGCCCACAGCACCCCATGCCTGAATATAACCACCGGCTTCGTTGAAACGGGTCATTAAGTGGTCGGCGGCTTTTAATGCCGCCTCTTTTGCTCGCTCGTTGCCGGTAAGTTTGTATGCGGCAACGCAGGAGGGGATATAAATAAAGCCTAAATCGTGGGTGTCAACCCGCAGTTTTTGGTCAATACGAATGTAGAAGGACTCCAGCAAGGATTCTGCCATGGTTCGGTATTTGGGGTCGTTGGTTGCCTCGTAAGCCAACCACAAAATGCCGCACCAGAAGCCGGTGTTCCAACCGCAGTCGTTTTTGACGGGCTGGTAAATGTTGTTCTCGCTGTTATGGCTTGGGAAATCGGTTCCCATATCTTCGTATAACTTGTCAATTTTGATCAAGGCTTCCCGGAGTGCATTTTCAAGGGCGGCTTGATCCACAAGTTTTTCTCCCAGAAAGCGTTCCGGGTTCTTGATCTCTACGGAATTAATTGTTTTCACAAGCGTTCTCCTTTTCTGTCGGTGCGATTCGGGCGGTAAATTCTGCGGCGTCAGGATCTTTGTTTACAAAGTCGATCAGATAGACAGTTTCCTCTTGGGAGTCGTACCGTTTGTGGGTGGTTTCCGTGACGCTTGCCTCCCAGGCGTTGCTGTCAAAGCAGACAGCGAAAGCGGAAACCAGTATTTGTCCATGGGAAAGTTCCGGTTTGACCAGACTGATCAGCCGTTCTGTTATGCCGCAGGGTTCTGTGAAAGAAAAGGTGTCTTTCAGCACAAAGGCGTCCTCTGCAAAGGCAAAGGTCCGCACCGCCTGCAAGACCCGGTTTTTGGGATAGGCGTGGGTCATATCGATGACCAAATGATCCCCGTTCCAGGTCATCGTTCCGGCATAGGTTTCTCCGGCGCCTTGCTCCTGACCGTCCAGGATCGGTACATTGTGTCCTAAGGAACGGGTGCAAAAAACAGCATAGCGATTCCAGAAATAGTCTTTGGTATATTCACCGCTGCCTAAGTCCGCCAGGATCTGCTTGCCGTTACAGCTTAGAAGAAAACTGCCTACGTCGTTATGATTGTGAGGCTCGTCGTTGTGTCCGCCCTTGGCGGCAAAGCAATAAGCAGGACTCTTTTTTACGAACCAGGCGGAATCTTCTTTGTAGTAAATGCCGCTTTTGATGGGGGAAGCGTAGTTTCGCTCCGGGTCGAAATAGACGACACCTCGGACGGCAACCTGCCATCTGCCTCGTTTGAGGTAGTCCATGATCATGTAATATTCTTCCGGAATATGACACAAAATGTCCCCGTAATGCTGATCCAGGATAGACAGCGTTCCCAAGCCGACTTTGGCTTTTCTGCCGCAGTCGGAGAAGTTTACTACCTCGCCATGCCCCAGAAGCGTCATCTCCGGGAAATGCGCCATGGCTTTGACGTGTTCGTCGGCAAAGTAGTTATATGCGCCCTTGGAAACCTCATACAGATGCTGGGCATAGCAGGTGAAGTAGCCGAAGCCGTATTGCCAGTACAAAACACCTTCCCGGCTGACACCGTCTGCCTTATAGCTGGACAGGAAGCTTTCCATTGCATGATCGAACCGGGGCTTCAGCTGCCAAAACAGATCCGGGCGTTCATACAGAAAGGTACAGCCTACACCGCCGCCGCAGACAGCGGCCCAGTTGGTTTGATAATCTTCCCAATCATAAACGGTGTTGACAAAGGGCTGGATGATCCGACGATCAAGTTCTTTTTGGATACGGTCGTTCATCAGATCATCCATACGGTCGCCTAACAGAAAGCGGATCTCACTCAGGGCCTGAGCGGTTTCTGCGGCAAACAGATCAATGTGGGTAACGTTGTATTGATGGGCGGATACCTTGGCATTGTGATTGGGCAGGCTCCAGGCGTATTCGTTGCAAATGGCCCATATCGTGTTCATTAAATTGGAGAAATAAGCATCGTTCTCCGGATAGATCAGTGACAACAGAGCGCAAACATTTAAACGCTGCCGCCGGGGCATATAGTACTGCCGCTCGAACAAGGTTCGCTCACCGGTGCGATGATAGTGCATAAACGCATCGTAACTGATGTCCTTGATTTCTCCCTGGGCAACAAGTTGGTATTCCTGCAGGAGTTCGTCGATGATCGGCTGATATTTGGGGTTCGTTCTGACAGAGTCCCAAAATTGCCTGCTTTTTGCTTTCTCTAAAAACATTCGCTGCCTCCGTATGGAATAGACTGTGGGATTATAGCTTTTGGTAGATCCGCAAAATGCGAAGAGCGCAGATTTCCAGATCTGCACGGGTCAGGCTACCGTCGGCAAGGGCTTGTTCCAACCTGTCCGGGTCGCCTAAGGGCATTTTCATGTCGTTGCCGGCTTTGACCTCGGTAGCGTGATCCTTCAGGTTGCGCCAGTCGGTGGTTACAAAGCCGCCAAAGCCCCATTCGTCACGGAGAATACCCTCCAAAAGGTCACCGGACTGAGAGGCGGCGATGCCGTTGATCATATTATACGAGGACATGACGGTCCAAGGATCGGCTTCCTTGATGCAGATCTCAAAGCCCTTCAGATAGATCTCCCGCAATGCCCGTTCGGACATTTGCGAATCGTTGCTGCGGCGGTGGATCTCCCGGTTGTTGCAGGCAAAGTGCTTGACAGAGGCGGCAACGCCGTTACTCTGGATGCCCCGGACCTTAGCGGCGCCCATTTTACCGGAGAGCAGCGGATCTTCGGAGTAATATTCAAAGTTTCTGCCGCACATGGGGTAGCGGTGAATGTTCATAGCCGGTGTCAGCCACACCTGCATGCCGTTTTCCTTGACCTCTGCGCCGCCGGCTGCGCCAATCTGCTCCATAAGATCGGGATCCCAAGTGCAGGCCAAAAGGCAGCCGCAGGGGAAGGCGGTGGTGCAGATGTTCCACTCGGGCTTGATCCGCAGACCGGCAGGACCGTCCGCCGTATGGGCGGCAGGTACGCCTAAGCGCTGCATACCGGCAAAGCAGGCGGTGTTGCAATGGGGAATGGTGGCAGCTTTGCCCCCCAGAAAATCGCACAGCTCCCGGTCGGTAAACTGGGCGATAAAGTCCTCCATGGAAATGTCCTTGCCTACCCGGTCAAAGAGGACAGGTGCTGCCGGAGCGTTGCCGCCCAAAGGCTTGTGGACAAAGAAGCCGTGATCCGGCTGATTCTCGGGAAGGGACTCAAAACTGCCGTCGGACAGCATCCGCTTGGAGAGCTTGGTGGGGACACAACGGGGCGTCAGCTGTTGGGTGACCCGGTTTTCTGTTTGGGTATACACAAAGTCCGCAAGGGTCACATCCTGAACCGATGTGCCGAGATAGAAGCGGTAATCGCCCTGCTCCAGCACATAGGCGGATTTGCGCACCTTGCCCAGATCGTCATAGCTTGCCATGTCCGTAATGGGAAAGGACAGGCAAATGCGCTGGCTTTCACCGGGTTCGAGAAGCTTGGTCTTTTGGAAAGCGATCAGGGTCTTGGCAGGCTTGCCCAGCTTGCCCTGCGGCGCGCCAAAGTATACCTGCACGACTTCCTTACCGGCAATGCTGCCGGTGTTGGTAACGGTGACGGCGGCGCAGATGCCCTCTGCCTGCTGCTGCCAGCAGATGTCGGTCAGGGAAAAGGCGGTGTAGCTTAGACCGAAGCCAAAGGGGTAGAGCACCCGATCCTTGACCCCGGGGACGGTTTCAAAATACCGGTAGCCGACATAAATATCCTCGTAATACGGCACTTCCAGCTGGTCGTCCGACGGCTGTTCGCCGCAGGGGTAATCGCTGTAGGCCTTGACAAAGGTGGAGGCCAGCTTGCCGGAGGGGTTTACATCGCCGCAGAGAATGTCCGCAATGGCGGTGCCGCCTTCCATACCGGCCTGCCATGCCATCAGGATACCGCCGATCCGGTGGTCTGCGGCAAAGGCGGACAGATCGATCACGCCGCCCACATCCAACACGATGATGCAGTTGGCAAAAGCGCTTGTTACCCGGTTGACCAAAGCCAGCTCCCGGGGCGTAAAAGAATAGTCGCCGGGTTTGACAGTACGGTCATAGCCCTCGCCGGAGTAGCGGTTAAAGGTGATGATGGCGGTATCGGCAAAGGCCGCCGCGGCTTGGAACAGGTCATCGGGGATCTCTGCTTCAGCAATGTACAGATCCCGTTCCTTTTCCTGATACATGATCTCCCGGGTGTGGACGGCGCTGGGGTCATAATTCAAAAATTCGGCGGTCAGCTTGGCCCGGATCGCTTCCACCTTGGCGCCCTCGGTGGTGACATATTCCCGGTAAAATTCCTCCAAATGGGGAAAGACACAGACCTTGCCCTCGGCTTCCTTGCCGCGGAAACCGTCATAGACATTGCGGATATACCGGCAGTATACATCGCCGCTGCCGGTACCGCCTTTGACATAGTTGACGCTGGCCTGACCGAACAGAGCGACCTTCGTACCCTTGGCAAGGGGCAGAACGCCGTTGTTCTTTAACAGTACCATGCCCTCGGTTGCGGCACGGTGGGAAAGGTCAATGTGGGCTTGGGATCCGGTGCAGTTCATAGAATCGGTCTCCTTTTCCGTTTTTTCTATATTATAGGAAAAACAATGTTACAATGCAAGAAATATATTGCTTATTATTGGACAAAAATTTGAAAGATGACCTTTCCGGACTATATCAACACCCGCGGACTGCTAAGGCTTCCTGACGGGCGATCAATGATCGCCCCTACAAGAGGGATTGTGTGTTACCGGGCACCGCAATAGGACAGGGGCAAAAAAAAGACAAGGTTTCCACCTTGTCCGTTACCGTGCTCTAAAAGGATGGCCTCGATGACCTCGCAGGTCAGTAGCGCAATTGTCAGCGGCGACACGCCGTGAAATGACCCCCGACTGTCACCTGACCACTGTGACTGTCGGGGGTCATTTCTGTGAATTCTTAGTATCTAACATCCTTGGTTAACCTCTCTTTCTGCAGATTCAAGACGCGGCTTTCCTTATTGACAAATCTTGAATTACTTCCGTGGAAATTCGTTTGTTAGGCTTTTCTTGATCGTTCGTTATATGTAATCGGAAGTTTGGAAAGTCCGTCTTTCGGTTCTGTTTTTCATCAGAACCTTAGGTGTATCAGATCATTGGTATCACCTCTTTGTGTCTTTATAGTAGCACGGTTTTTTCCTGTTTACAAGATGGGATATTTCCCAAGTTTTCAGGGTCAAAATCGTGCAAATGGGAGAAAATAATCGTCGGGAGCAAATCCTTATTGACACAGCCACATTTCCTGTGATATGATGATCGTGTTGGGGCGGTCATCACCGCTCCGTTTTTTGCGCCATTTTTGGGAAGCAACAAAGGGAAAACGCCATGCTGCATGCATGGCGTTTTCCTTTTAGGGAACTCGAAACTATGAGAAAAGTAGCTCGTCAGCGGTTGATAGCAACAGTATATCATAGTTGAGTCGAAAATGCAACATAAAAAGTTGAAAATTATACCAAAAATTATGATCCATGAACCGGGAAGATTCCTCGACTTCGCAATGACACCCTTCGGGTGTTTCGGGCTTCTTTCTGAGCCTGAACATTTCGCCGTTCCTCATCCGACCTCGCTGACGCTCGGCCACCTTCCCCCCGGGGGAAGGTATATCGGGCGACCAATGGTCGCCCGAAACACGGTTTTTACATGGTGCGGTGGGGAAAGGATTTACAAAACCGCCCGGATGGCGGCGGACTTGTCCGCAAGCAGCGCCTGAATCCGGCAGAGAATGCGTTGGTAAAGGGGATCGCTTTCCTCCAAGCCACAGACGGTTTTCAGGATTTCCCCGTGGCTGCGCTGAGCCTGAATCTCCGACCAAACCTTGTCGGCGGCATCCTGATACAGGACTGCGGCGGCGGCCGTCAGCTCCAGCACGGAAGCGTCCTCGCCTTGCGCCACCAACAGGGCGGCAGCGCCTACGATCCGCTCTCCGGCAGCCAACTTTCTGTGGGGCTCTCTTGCGTTCCGGGCAACGGTGTCCACAATGGTCCGGTCACAGAACTTCTTCTTGGACAGAGCGGCAAACTCCACCTGATCCTGCATTTCGTAGCCAAATTTGGCGCACATGGCCCGGTTGGTGGCGGCATAATTCTTGTCCAGCAGCTGCAAAACCACAGGATCGTTGGCGGCAGCGCCGTAATCGGTGTAGCCCAACTGCGCGCCTACATAGGCGATGACGCAGCTGGCGGCATTGTAGGTGTACAGCTTCCGGGTCAGGAAGTTGGAAAATTCCCCGATGGCTCTGACCGAGGCAACCGGCGGCACATAGCCCTCCAGCAGATCGGCATCGCACTGCAGATAGGGATAGTTCTCGGAGTTGATGTCCAGCTCGCCGTTCTCAATGGTGGTGCAGAATACCGTGGCTTCGCTGACTGCCACAGGCTTGTGGGGAATGGCGTTTTTCAGGGTCTTGGAGGGATGAGAAGCATTCTCACAGGTGATGATCCGGCACTTCCGGTCCGGCAGCAGCCGGTCCAGCTGCGCGCCCACATCGGTCAGATTCTGACCGCATACAGATACGAAGATCAGCTCCGCATCGGACAGATCGGCAGTTTCCCAAGTACAGGCGGCGTAGTTGTCCACCACCACAGGCTCCCGGCTGTTGCCGAAGAAGGAAACGGAGAACCGGCCGGCAGCATTGAGCTTTTCCACCAGCTCGGCATTCTTATCCACAAAGAGGATCGGCTTGTCCGACTCTTTCAGCAGGCGGCCCACAAAGCCTCTGCCGGTCTTGCCGGCGCCTACAACGACGATCTTACTCATGCGATCCACCCCCATGTACGAATCAGCTCCACCTTCTCCAAGATCAGCTTGGCAAGGTCGCCGTTGGGATCTAACTTGCAGACATGCTCAATGATGTAGGGAATGCCCTTTTCCTGACGCAGACGGGCAAGCTCTACGGCAAATTCATCGGTTTCCTGGGTGTAATGGATGGCGCAGGCAATGGCAATGGCCAAATGCTCGGGGATCACGCCGTATTCCATGCACAGACGGGCAGAGCCTACAAGACGGTCGTCCGGACCTAACTTCCGCATGGGATCCCGGGCGTTACGCTCAATGTAGTCTACAATGTTCCGGTCCCGAAGCTTGTTGTAGGAGGTACGGGTAAAGGCCCACTGCTCCTCGAAGGGGAAGTTGTGCTTCTTGGACAGGGCAGTGGCGGTCTCCTTGTAGACGCCGTCCAGAATGTCCAGAATCCGCTCATCATGGGCGGCATCGGCAATGTATTTGTAGCCCAAGATCGCGCCCACGAAAGAGGTGGTGCCGTTGGCGGCGTTGTAGGTGTAGAACTTCCGCTCCAAAAAGCCGGTAAATTCATAGATGGGCTCTAAGCAGATCATGCCCTTGGGCATGGGGGCTTTCAGACGGGAAGCGTCAAAGGGGAACTTCCAGAAGTCCTGCACATTGACCACCAGCGGATCCATGGCCAGCAGATCCGGGGTAGATTCAATGGCGGAGCGCATGATGACCGCTTCGGTGATGCCTACATTTTCCTCAAAGAAGGTCTTGTACTGAGGATCGATGGCGGCGGCAATGCCGTCCCGGAGAATGTCAGCAGGCTTCTTCCAGTTCTCGCAGGTGATCATGTTCAGGGGCTTGGGATTGACCTTGGCTCTGCGCTCCACGCCGGCAGTCAGGAAGGGAACGATCTCCATCAGGTTCTTGCCGCCCACAGAGTCGAAAACGCAGTCCGCTTTGGCAATGGCATCGGCGATCTCCTCGGTCTGAGAGAACTTCAGCGCCCGGGCGTTTTTGACCACGGTGTTCTTGCTGCTGTCGCCCAAAATGTTGACCAAGTACTCGCCCCGGGTGTTGATCAGGTCGCACAGGGCATCCACTTTTTCCACAAAAACGAAGTCGATATTGCTTAAATACAGCAGGTGACCCACAAAGCCGCGGGCGATCTTACCTGCGCCGAAAATGACACAACTCATAGTTTATTCCTCACATTTCAGAAAATTTTTGGAAGGGCTCTTTCAAATTGCCGTACAGGGAACGGTAGACGGCAAATCGTTTTTGCAAAAGGCTGCCCAATGCTGCATCCGGTGCGGCAACCGGTTCGTAGTCGGCGGCGGCTTCCGCGGCCTGCGCCACAGATGCAAAGACACCGCTGCCGGTCATAGCCAATAATGCTGCGCCCAAGGCGGAAGCATCGTTCTCTTTCACCCGGGAAACCGGACAGCCAAAGACAGATGCCTTCAGCGCTGCCATCATGGCGTTGACAGCAGAACCGCCGCCGGTGATGAGCCGGGTGGGCGTTTGGGCGTTTAAGGATGTGTAAATGTGGTATAAGCTGAACACCACACCCTCCAGCACCGCGTATGCCATGTGGGCCGGAGTGGTCTTATGGGTGATGCCGAAGAACACGCCCTTGGCGTTTTCGTCATAGATGGGCGCCCGTTCTCCTGTCAGATAGGGCAGAAAGAGAGGCGGGTTTTCAAAGGCAATTTCCGGAGTCAGACCGTCAATGCCGAAATTCCGAATGGCAAAGTCGCAGGCAGCGCCGCTGGCTTTGGTACCGCCGTAGGTGGCGCAGCCGTGGAAGTAAGGACCGCTGACGATCCTGCCGGACTGGGGCGTTTCTGTCAGGACGCCCACATGGGCGCTGGTGCCGGACAGTTCAAAGGCGGTGCCGATGTCATAGATGCCCATACCCAAAAGACCTGCAAAAAAGTCATTGCAGCCCACATACACCGGGATCCCTTGGGGCAGACCGTAACGGGCGGATGCCTCCGGGGTGACCGTTCCGGCAAGATCGGTGGGCAGCTTTACCGGTGGCAGGGACAGGGATATGCCGAAGCGAGTCAACAGATCCTTGGCATAGTCCTGCTTCTCCGGATGGCACAGACCGCGCCAGCTGAAGATGTCGGTGACGGTGTTGCCGGTCAGCTCCCGAATCAAAAGCTCTTTGGGCATTTCCACAGCCTTGGCGTCGGGGAAGTGGGATTGGATGTACAAAAGTCTGGGCAGAGGGTAGGACACCAACTCCGGATGCACCATGCCGATGGCATCCAGCCATTCCGGATCGGTGACGGCGGATTTCAGGTACGGCAGCTCCTCTTTGCCGGCGGCGCTGTTCCAGTCCAGCTGCTTGCCGGTGTCCGTGAGGTAGGTGCCTACTTGGGAGGACATGCCGATGGCGGCGATTTGCGCCACAGGCAGTTCCGCAAGGGCGGTTTTCAGGGCAGTCCGCCAGCCCTCCGGGGTGGCGGATTCGTAGCCGCACCGGGCGGAAAGCCGCGCGCCCTCCGGGGTTACCGCCAACAGCTTGATGGCGGAAGTGCCCAAGTCGATTCCTAAGTAATATTTCTTCATATCAGTCAAATACAAACAGCGCCTTGACAAAGCCTGCAGGCCGCTTCCGGGCATCGGCAAGACCCAGCTCGTAATCCTCCAATCCCAGAGTGCGGCTGACGAACAAGTTCATGGGAAGCTTCTTCTCGTGCATCAGGGCAATGGCTTTTTTGTGCTGATTCCAGTTGTTGCCTGCGCCGATGAGCCGGAGGTTGTTGACATGGATATCGTCGATGCGGATGGTCATTTCCTTGCCGCGGCCGTAGCCTGCCAGCATCACCGTGCCGCCTTTTTTGCACAGCTTCAGGCTGTTTTGGATGCACTCCTCGATGCCGGTGGCTTCGATGATATAGTCCGTACCCTCGGGGTGGATGGCTTTCATTTCTTCAAACACATTCTGCTCCCGGGTGGCGATCACATAGTCAGCGCCCAGATCCTTGGCGATCTGCAGACGGTCACGGGAGGTGGCAACCACCACGATTTTCTGCATGCCCATGGCCTTTGCCACGCACAGGCAGCACAGACCGATAGAACCGGCGCCGTAGATCAGGCAGGTCTTACCGAATGCCGGCTGCGCTTTTTCCCAAACGCCCAAGGCAACGCCCATAGGCTCGGCCAAGGCGGCATGGGTAAAGGGCATGGTGTCCGGCAGCTCCACAAGACCGTAGACCGGCACATCGATATACTCGGCATAAGCGCCGGGCTGCTTGAAGCCGATCTCCTCAAAGTCCTTGCAGTAGCGCCAATTACCGCTTCTGCAAGCCTCACAGACACCGCAGACCACATCGTTAGAGCCGGTGACGCGCTTGCCGATCCAATGGCTGTGGGCAGGATTCTCCACAGCGCTGACGATGCCGGACCACTCATGACCGGGGGTCAGGGGATAGTTGGCCGGGATGTTGCCGTCCACCACCTCCAAGTCTGTGGCGCAGATAGCGGCGGCTTTGACTTGGATCCGGGCAAAATCTTTTTTCAGCTGCGGCAGTTCTTTTTCTGCCAGACGGAGCTTTTTGGGCTCGTCAATGATGACACATTTCATAGTATTACTCCTTAATGTACAATTCACCGGGGGCGAAGATATGGTATTTACGGAAGGGATCTAAGGTTTCCACAGCGTCTACAAAGTGGCCGGTCCGTACCCGGTTGACGGCGTACAGGTCATGGTGCAGGGGCACCAAGGTGTCCGCACCGATCTCCTTGGCAAGGAGCACCGCCTCCTCGCAGTTGAAATTGCCGATAATGTCATCCCGGTTGCGGAAGTAATCTCTGCCGTTGATGGGCAGGAATGCCATATCCACACCCATGGGCTTCAGGCTTTCGATCAGACCGTCATACATGCACATATCACCGGCGTGGAAGAAGGTCTTGCCGCCGGCCCGGATCACATAGCCCAAGGCGGCGTAATTGCCGTTTGCGTCGGTGACTAAGGTCTCATGGGCGGCAGGAATGGGCAGGATCTCAAAGCCGTCTATGGTCAAGGGCTGGTGGGCAACGGCAGGAATAATGCGCTCCTTGGCAATGCCGTAGCCGGCAATGGTGTCCACCTCCGGGGCAGGCACCACAAAACGGGTGTGGGGATTGCTGTTGGCGATCCGGGGCAGGGTGATGGGGTCTGCGTGGTCGTAGTGACCGTGGGTGCAAAGCACCACATTCAGAAAGTCCAGTTCCTCTGCGTCAACAGGGGGCTGGTACAGCCGCTGCCAAGTTACATACTGGCAGCAGTTTTGGTCCACATAGTCGCTTAAGTACGGGTCCACTGCCAGAAAGCCCTCCCGGCTTTTCAGCAGGATGCCCTCCTGACCCAAGTACCATACGCCGACTTGGGTATCGTGCAAGGGGGTGTTCACAATAGCGGTTTTTGTTAATTTCATAAGGATCCCTCCTGTCAATACTGGAATTTGTCCATGGCCATTTTGGCTGCGCCGTAGCCGGCATCTGTCACATCCACCACGCTGAGCTTGGCGTTGTGTCCCGGCAGAACGGTTTGGCGGTAATGCTGCTCCAAGGCGTTGCAGAATCGGGGATAATACCGGGTCATATCACCGCACAGATAGATCTTGTCCAGCCGGATCAGGTTGCAAAGGTTGCCCAAGGTCACGCCTAAGTGCTTGCCTGCGGCGGAAAAATAGGCGTCTTGGTCGTTGGCCTGTTCCAAGGCGTTGAGGGATACCAGCTCCTGCAGGCGCTGACCGTCCTCGGTGACGACCAAATGACCCAGCTCCAGAAGATCGTTTTCCAAGAAGCCGTTCTGGGTGTAGATGGCGGCGCCGATGCCCCGGTCCAGACGGACGATCATAATGTTCTTTTTGGTGGCATCCAGACAGCCGTAGAGAATGCAGTTGGGGTCATGCTCCACCCCAAAGGGAATGTCCGGCAGAGCCTGCAGATCCTTGGAAAAATCAATGAGAATGGGCGTTTCGCCGGGGAAGGTCCAAAGATGCTTGCTTTCGTCCGGAATGCCCTGCATGGCAAAGCAGATGCCCATAATGCGGTCATCGACGATTCTCGTCACAAAGCCGCACACACTCTCCAACAGCGCATCCTTGCTGTCGCAGCGCAGGGTGTCGGAATAGGCGGCTACCTTTTCTCCGGCCAAATCGCAGACGCAGGCGTTCAGGCCGTTGCGGTTAATGTCCACGCCCAAGAAATGCAGGGCGGTGTTCAGCCGCAGCAGGGTAGGGGTTCTGCCCTTGCTGCCGGTGCTTTGTCCCTCGTCCTCCAGCAAAACGGTCTGCTGCAGCAAAATAGACACCAGCTCCGACACGCAGCCCCAGCTTAAAGAAAGGTCTGCGGAGATCTGCCGGCGGCTGGCCGGGCCGTGGGTGCGGATATATTGTAAAATGGAGATGATGTTTTCCCGACGCTCTTGATACTGTTTTTCGCTGGGCATTGGGGTGTCCTCCTTTAATATCGACGGTTGATATAATAAGAATAGCACGATGCGGTGGCGATGTCAACCTATAAATACGGCAGGCGATCATGAATCGCCCGACGAGCAGGAGAAATCCAAAAAGAAGTGTCATTCTGAGCGGAGCAACCTTTGGCTGCGGAGTCGAAGAATCTTTTTTGTTACGGCAAGGGAAAGGCCAGAAGATCCTTCGACGCGCTTCGTTTGCTCAGGATGACACCCCGTTGGGGTGTTTCGGGCGATCAATGATCGCCCCTACAAGAGGGATTGTACATGGTGCGTTAGGGGTGTAGGGGCGTGCATTGCACGCCCGACGGGCGCATCGTGATGCGCCCCTACGAAAAGGTTTTTGCATTGTGCGTTACCGGGCTGACAAAAGGATGCCCTACGCATTTCTCGCAGGTTGGTAGCGAGTTTGCCTGCCGGGGCTTCCCGGCACGGGAGAGGAAGATATTGCAGAATATGAAGAAGAATTTACGGAAAATAAAAGGGGGGTAAGGGGTTGCAATTCCCTTGCAAAAGGGGTATACTTGACCCAAGTGAGTTCCTACTATGAATCAGGAAGTGATGGGTATGCGGACGGTGAAGTCAAGAGATGTCAACATGCTTTCCGGCTCTATTACGAAAGGACTTCTGCTGGTGGGTCTTCCCGTAATGCTGATGAATGTGCTGCAGTCCCTGTTCCAGATCGTTGACCTGACGGCATTAAAGACCTTTGATACCGACGGCATGGCGGTGGGCGCGGTAGGTGTCTGCGGCAGTTTGATCACCCTTATAAACAATTTGGTGATCGGCATTGCCACCGGCGCAAACGTCATCGTGGCAAAGCACATCGGCAAGGGCGATCAGGAACATATTGACCGGGCTGTGGGTACGGCGGTTGCCTTCTCGCTCCTTGCCGGTTTTTGCCTGACGGCGGTAGGCGTTCTGGGCGCAGAGACCTTCCTCAGATGGATCGATTGCCCACAGGAGCTGCTCTCCCGGGCGGTGCTGTATTTCCGGCTGTACTATATCGGCGTACCCCTTTTGATGGTGTACAATTTCCTGATCAGCATCCTGCGCTCTACCGGTAATTCCCGAAGGATTCTGGAGATCTCCGTCATCGGCGGCTTGGTAAAGATCCTTGCCAACTTCCTGTTTGTAGCGGTGCTCCGGTTGGGTATTATAGGCGTTGCGCTGGCTACGATCACAGCATGGGCGGTCTATGTGGGCATGGCGCTGTTTACCCTTCTGCGGAGCAGAGGTGTGGTCAAACTGAAGTTGAACAGAATCCGCCTGTACCGGTCGGAACTGCCGTCCATTTTGCGGATCGGCGTGCCTACGGCGCTGCAGATGTGCCTGTATTCTGTGGCAAATGTGGTGATCTCTGCGGCGGTCAACGGTTTCGGACCACAGGCGACTACCGGTATTTCCATTGCCAATACCTTTGACGGAATCATGTATAATATCTGCAATGCCACCTCTTTGGCGGTGCTGCCCTACGTGAGCCAAAATGTGGGCGCAGGCAATATCAAACGGGCAGGACAGTCTGTTTGGAAGGGTGTTTTGGTTACGGTATGCTTTGGCGCTACCTTCGGCGCGCTGTCCGCCATTTTCTCGCCCCAGCTGTCCTCGCTGATGGCTGACGATCCGGTGATCATCGCCTACTCCTGTCAGAAAATGGTCATTATTTCCAGCACCTACTTCATCTGCGGCATCAACGATGTGTTCAATGCCGCGCTTCGGGCAATGGGTAAGCCCACGTTCCCTACCATTATGACGCTGATCTTTATGTGCGGTCTGCGGTTCGTGTGGGTGTACCTTGTGTTCCCACTGGTACCGAATTTGACCTTCCTTTACTTGGTTTGGCCCATTGGCTGGATCTGCTGCATCACCGGTGCGCTGATCGTCTACTTCCCTCTGAAACGGAAGCTGATCCGGCAGCATGCCCCTGCGGCTGCGGAAGAATAACAAGAAGCGACCTGCTGCAAAACAGGTCGCTTCTTATTGTAGGAGCGTGTGTTGGTTGCTCTTACAATAAGGTTTACTTTTGCGCGGCGGTGTGCTATAATGCGGATAATTCGACAAAATGGACTTGAGGCAACTATGAAGATCATTGATATTCACACCCATATCTACCCTCCGGAGATCGCCCGGAAAGCCACCAAAAGCGTGCAGGATTTTTACGGCATCGCCGGCTGTACCATGGACGGCACCACGGAGCTTCTTCTGGAACGGGGCAAGCAGGCAGGCATTGACACCTTTGTGGTACTGCCGGTGGCCATCCGTCCCGATCGGGTACGGCACATTAACGATTTTATTCAGGAAAAAGCCAAGGAGCATGCTTGCTTTGTGCCCTTCGGCACAGTCCATGCGGCTATGGATGGACTGGAAGAAGAGGTTTCAAGGCTGCTGTCCATGGGCGTCAAGGGCATTAAGATGCATCCCGATTCCCAGCGGTTTCCCATTGACGATCCCCGGCTGCTTCCCATGTATGAGGCGGTTCGGGGCAGGATCCCGGTGATGCTGCACATGGGGGATGCCCGGTATAATTACTCCCATCCGTTGAAGCTGCGCCGGATCTTGGAGCTGTTTCCGGGTTTGAAGGTCATCGCTGCCCATTTCGGCGGCTACAGCATGTATGAGACTGCCCGGGAATATTTGCAGGATACGGACTGTATTATGGACATTTCCAGCTCCATGATGTTCATGCCCGAGGGCGTTGCGGAAACATACATCAATCTCTACGGCGCGGAGCGGATGGCCTACGGCACGGATTATCCCCTGTGGGATCCGGTGTCGGAGGTGGAGCGGTTTTTGCGGCTAAAGCTCACCGATGATCAGAAAGAGCAGATGGCATGGAAAACCGCCAAGGAATTTTTGAAGTTGTAAGGGGAAGGCTTTGCGGGCAACCGAAGGTCGCCTCTGCAATATGTGTTTGCATTTGCGCAAAAAAGAGCGTATCGCTACATGCGATACGCTCTTTTTGGTTTGGTTTATTCGCCCACCTTGACGCGCCAGCCCATGGTGTCGGGCAGCTTGCCGGTCTGAATGCCGGTGATGGCTTCGTACAGCTTCAGGCTCAGAGGACCGGTGGTGCCGTCGCCGATGGTCATGATCTCGTCCTTGTAGCGCAGTTTGCCAACAGGGGAGATGACAGCGGCGGTGCCGGTGCCGAACACCTCTTCCAAGGTGCCGTTTTTCTGGGCTTCCAGCAGCTCGTCGGCGGAGATCTTCCGCTCCTCTACCTCGTAGCCCCATGCCTTGCACAGCTGGATGGTGGAGTCACGGGTGATGCCGGGCAGGATAGAACCGCTGAGGGCAGGTGTGACTACCTTGCCGTCGATCTTGAAGAAGATATTCATGGCGCCCACTTCTTCAATGTACTTCCGCTCCACGCCGTCCAGCCACAGGACCTGAGAGAAGCCTGCGTCATGGGCCTTCTGCTGGGCGATCAGGCTGGCTGCGTAGTTGCCGCCGGTCTTGGCAAAGCCGATACCGCCGCGGACAGCGCGGACATACTCGTCCTCAATCCAAATGCCCACAGGTGCCAGACCGCTTTCGTAGTAAGCGCCGCTGGGAGCAAGAATGACCATGAACAGGTAGGTCTTGGAGGGAGCAACGCCTAAGAACTCATCGGTGGCGATGATAAAGGGACGGATGTACAAAGAGGTGCCGGGGTCGGTGGGGATCCAGTCACGGTCCACATCCACCACAGCGCTGACTGCCTGCACGAAATCCTCCACAGGGATCTGGGGGATCACCAGACGGTCATTGGTGTTGTTGGTGCGCTTGGCGTTCATATCGGGGCGGAACAGGAACACGTCACCGTCTGCGCCCTTATAGGCCTTCAGACCCTCGAACATTTCCTGACCGTAGTGGTAGACCATGGCGGCAGGAGACAGGGAAATGTTGTGGAAGGGCTCGATCCGGGGATCGTGCCAGCCCTTGCCCTCGGTGTAGTTCATAACGAACATGTGGTCGGTAAAGATCTTACCGAAACCCAGCTTCTGTCCGGGCAGGGGTTTTGCCTTGGGCTGGGTGGTTCTTGTAATTTTAATATCCAGCATGATAATTCGCTCCTTAGTAATCGTAGCCTGCCTGCAGAGCCTGGCAGTTTACATCGATGAGGTTTGCCTTCTTGGCAGGGATGAATGCCTCCAGAGTCTCTTTGTTGCCGTTAAAGGATACGGCGTCGCACTCCTTCATGACCTTGCCCATGAGCACCATGTTGGCAAGGGTGGAGAAGCCTGCATCCTTGGCGATCTGGGTGGCAGGAATGTAGTGGACCTTTACATCGGTACGCGCTACCTTCTCATCGATCAAGGTGGAGTCGATGAAGATCTGACCGCCGGGAGCCACGGTATCCACAAACTTCAGCAAAGAGGGCAGGTTCATGGCAACCAGCACATCAGGGGTGGTGATGATGGGAGAGCCTACGGGCATGTCGGAAATGACAACGCTGCAGTTGGCAGTGCCGCCGCGCATTTCAGGACCGTAGGAGGGCAGCCAGGAGACCTGCTTTTCCTCGGTCAGGCCCTTGTAGGCCAAAAACTTACCGGCAAACAGAACGCCCTGTCCACCAAAGCCGGCGATGAGGATCTGTGTAGTAGACATCTTACTTTTCCTCCTTTGCGGCAGTACGGTCTTTGTAAACGCCGATGGGGTAGTAGGGCAGCATGTCGCTCTCCACCCACTTCAGCGCCTGCTGGGGAGTCATGCCCCAGTTGGTGGGACAGGCGGAAACCACTTCCACAAGGGAGAAGCCCTTGCCGTCGATCTGATTCTGGAATGCCTTCTTAATGGCCTTCTTGGCATTGTTGACATTCTTCACATTGTTCACTGCCACACGGGCGATGTACTCAGGACCTTCCAGGGTGGAGAGCATCTCACAGACCTTGATGGGCCAGCCGCAGTGGTTGACATCACGGCCGTAGGGAGAGGTCTGGGTCACCTGTCCGGGCAGGGAGGTGGGCGCCATCTGACCGCCGGTCATGCCGTAGATGGCATTGTTGACGAAGATGACGGTGATGTTCTCGTTACGGGCGGCGGAGTGGACGGTCTCGGCCATGCCGATGGAGGCCAGGTCGCCGTCGCCCTGATAGGTGAAGACGATCTTGGAGGGATCGGCGCGCTTCACGCCGGTGGCCACAGCGGGCGCACGGCCATGGGCAGCCCCGATCATGTCGCAGGCGAAGTAGTCATATGCCATAACGGCGCAGCCGACGGGAGCAACACCGATGGTCTGACCCTCGATGCCCAGCTCGTCGATGGCCTCGGCCACCAGACGGTGGATGATGCCGTGGGGACAGCCGGGGCAGTAATGCAGAGGCACAACAGTCAGTGCCTTGGGTTTCTGAAAAACAACAGCCATGTTGATTACTCTCCTTTCTGTGCGGCGCGGATGGACTCCAGCACCTGGTCGGGGCTGGGGATCATGCCGCCGGTGCGGCTGCACAGGGAAACGGGCTTCTTGCAGCCGGTAGCCAGGCGAACGTCCTCGATCATCTGGCCCATGCTCAGCTCAACGCTTACGAATGCCTTGCACTTGTCGGCAGCT
>JAZKXW010000008.1:0-2007 GCA_045611825.1 Faecousia sp. | reverse complement strand
GCAGTACTTTTCAAGTGCCGCATAGTAGTCGGCGGCATGTTCACGAAAATGGGCGTAGCATTCTGTGGGGTCTGCCTTAGGCACTGCCTCATAGGCTTCCAACAAAGACAAGTCACCAAATTCGCTGTCCAGCCGATCCTGGAAGGCGGTTGCCGCAGTCAAAGCGCTATCCCGTTCCTTTGCAGAGGCAAAGAACCAGGAAAAACCACTTGTTGCCGTTTGTGCTGTAGCAATTTCCTTGGTAAGCGGTTTGTGGTGCCGGTCATAAAGACCTTGCAGCTGCTGTCGCTGCTGACCGTGGACGATCACGCAATACAGCGCCGCCACCAAAGCATCGTCCGCCTTAGTAGGAGAATCGATTCCAATGCGCACGGAAAGCTTTTCCTTGGCATTTTTTACGATTTGCTTGGTCAAATCATAAATAGCAGTAGCACCCTGTGCACCAATACCGTCCAGATTCTCGATTTGCTGCCGGGACAATTTGGACAGCTGCCACATATTTTGAATACCGGCAGAACGCAGATAAGATACACGGATCTTCTGCTTTCCTTGGGTAAGCATATCCACATCCATAGCTTCCAGGCTCGCCTGAATTCGGGCATTCAGGAACTGATCCGCCGCTCTTCGCAGCTGCGCAAGCTCCTCCCGCTCTCCATCCAAAGCAGCTTTCAAGCGACGATCAATCTGCTGCGTCTGCTTGATATTACTTTTTATTTGCTTTTTGTCCGGCTTACTGCCCATAACATTCACCTCTATAGTAAAAGGAAGTGGTGGCTAGCCACCACTTCCTTTATGATACCATACAAATAAAGATCTGCCAATACCATTCCGGAACTAGGAATTACTCTGCGGAGTAGTGATTACTTGTATGCAGCCAAAGCGGCATCTGCCTTTTCGATCCACTGGGTACGATCACCGTATACAGAAGCATCCAGTGCACCGATGGTCTCAGCTGCTTGTGCTTCATCCAGTGTGCCGGCTGCAGCAGCCTTCACAGTATTTGCAACAGACTTAAAAGCATCCAGCTGACGCTTTGCGTTCTTGAAGGAGTTGCCCAAAGTCTTCTGGATACCGAACAGGGTATCAAAGTACTTGGCAATGGACTCATATTCCTTCTGCCCGGAAACAGCCAGACGGAAGCCGTACATACCAGCGGTATCCTTGAACATCATGGTGCAGTACTGCTTCTTCTCTTCCTTGCCTTCGGAGTTCTTGGTAGTTTCTTCCTCAAAGTCATACTGCATCAGATCGGCGATGCGATAAACGCAAGCCAGTTCGCTCTTGCCAAACACCATAAACTTATAGCGAGTTTCAACCAGTGCCACCAAGCCGGTAGAGGGAGATGCGTACAGCAGAGGACCACCGACGCCCATCATCTTCAGCTTTTCTTCCTTATTCTTGGACTTCTTCAGGGGCAGCAGCAATTCATTCCAAATGCGGGTGCCTTTTTCAACCTGTTCAATGTGTGCGGTTACATCACCCAATGTTGCAGGAATGCAGTCGAAATTCTTGAGGAGCTTTTTTCTGCAGACCTTACGGCAGATGTAATTACCGTCAGCCAGTTTCTGACCACTCATCAAACCAACCTCTGCGCCACAAATTGCACAATTATGCTTTGCCATAGTTATTTCCTCCTGATTTTATATTAATGTTATATAACGACTTTTAGAACGATCCACCACCGGTACTGCGGGAAGAACCGCTGCTACCGGAAGAAGAACTGCTCTGCCTTTGGGTCTTGGTTACGTTTCGGTACATGAAATAGTCACCGGATTGGGTGATCTGCATAGTGCCTGCTTTTACATAGGCGTTTGCCTCGGTCTGCTTGTGAACAGATTTTAGTTGATTCTTCCAGGTACCGGTCACGATCAAAGCCACTACTAAACCAATGCCCAGACAGATCAGAAGGTTTTTGCCTGTGTTGAAGGGGAAGCCATTGATGTGACCGTCCAGATAGTATTCACACTTGTCGGCAAAGGTGTCGAAAGCATCGGCATAATTGCCGTC
>JAZKXW010000007.1:0-39664 GCA_045611825.1 Faecousia sp. | reverse complement strand
CGCCCCATGAACATAGCTGGCAGTATGTACAAGGAGAAAACTACGACAACAACCATGGACTGCACTGTACAAAATGTGAGGCAACCAGTATCGAAGCTCACATTTACGGGAATGACGGAAAATGTACGGTTTGCGGCAATGCGCCTCCTCATGAGCATCAGTGGAAGTGGGACGGGAACCCGACAAACAGCGTTCGCCACCATTTCATGGTTTGTTCCTGCGGAGCGACAACGGCGGAAAAACATTACCTTCTTGAGTGGGATGGCAAAATGGGAGATCGCCACGGGCATAGGATGGTTTGCAATACTTGCGGATACGATGCCTTTATTTTCGAGCACATATTTAACGCTGAATATTTCCATGGAGCACGTTGTACAGTTTGCGGGTATCAGAAGCAGGGCACCACGGTGCCGGAAGCGGATCCCGACGAGACCGTTCCGGTAGAAACCAAGTCTGTTGTCACCGAACCCGAGGAAACGATCCCGGTGGAAACCAAGCCTGTTGTCACCGAACCCAAGGAAACGATCCCGGTGGAAACGCAGCCTGAAGAAACCCGAACAAAGGAAACGGAATATACAGAAGGTGCGTCCACCCAACCGGCACCGGAGACCACACGCCAAAACGCTGAGGAAAAGGATTCCCGGCACAGTCGTTCTATTTGGATATGGGCTGCGGTTATTCTTGCTGCGGCCGGTGGTTTGGGTGCAGCGGTGATCTTTTGGAAAAAGAAATCCTAATCAGAAAAAGCAAGGCAACAGCTATCCGGTACGATTCCGAAACCGATTTTGATAAATGAAATAACAGGCGGAAAAGCGGAGCCCAAGTGGGATACCGTACAGGGTAGGAACAGGCCAAAGAAGAATCCTGAAAAGGATTGGGAAAAAGCGAGAATATTACAAATACACCCCTCCATGCGGAGGGGTGTATTTGTAAACAACAAAGCCCGTGTAACTGGGAGCTACGATGTTAGAATTTACCACAAAAATCAAGGATGCGCTGAATGGGTTCATTTGGGGCGTTCCTGCAACGGTACGAATCGATGCTTTGGTGATAAACTGTTTTTGGCACAGGCTGGATTGCGTTTTCGGGTTTCCGAAAAAGTTTCGTAACGGAAACGATTGATTGGAAGAGGCTTTTGCTGTAAAATGGTATTATACTGACAGATTCCTTTCCGGATCAACGCTTGAAAGGATATTTGGAAAGAGAGGCTTTTATGGAGAATTCTATTACACAAAACCCCATTCGGGTAAATCATGTAGGCTTTACCAAAAACGGCCCTAAGCGTTTTGTGCTCACCGACAATCAGAGTGGCGAGGACACCTTCAGCGTTTTTCATTTTTATGAGTGTGACAAAGCGCCTCGGGAGGTTTTTACCGGAAAAATGACGCTGGCCGATGCGGAAAAAGGTCTTTGGACCGGCGATTTCTCCCAAGTGGCGGTGGAGGGTGATTACTATATTTCCGCCGGCGGACATAGAAGCCGCTACTTTTTGATCTATGACAAGGCCTACGAGCATGTTGCCCGGGTCTTGCTGTCTTATTATACTTACCAGCGGTGCGGAAGCGATTTGGGTTGGGCCGGAAAATGCCATACTGACGACGGTATTCTCAAGGAAACCGGCGAACACGTAGATCTTTCCGGCGGCTATCACCAATCCGGTGACTTGAGAAAATCTCCTGCCGGCGTGTCCATCGGCGTGCTGGGCATGCTCCGCTATGCCATGAAGGACAGATCCGCATGGGGCAAGACCTTGGTTGCCGATGAGGTACAGTGGGCCTGCGATTATTACACCAAAACCATTCAGCAAAGCGGCGCCATGTACAACACCCTCAGCGCACCCTTCGGCTGGGTACCCAGAACCTTTTATCAGTCTGCGGCGCCTGCTTCTGCCCAATGGTGCGTCACGTCCATTCTGACTTTGGGCGCCATGTACTTCCGGGAAAAGGATGCGGCCCTTTCTGATAAGTATCTGGAGGCGGCACTGCGCTCATGGAACTATATGACGGGGGATACCCGCAGCAGCGAGGTGTATAAGCATCCGGATGTCTGTCCCAGAGGTATGGAGTCGGATCAGTCTTATTATATGTGCCAAAAGGGAAATACTGTGGATATGGCATATATGGCAGTTGTGGCGGCGGATCTCTATGCAGCCACAAAGGACGAAGCCTATCTTGCCTATGTCAGAACCGGCGCAGACAAGGTCCTGAGCCTGATGGGTGAGGGAGATCTGGCCATGTGCGTGTTCCTTAATGAGAAAGATACCCATCTTGCCTTTATGATAACCGGCTATGCCCATGTCCATGGCGGCTTCGATGCCCTGATCTGCGCAGCAGAGCTTTTGGGTGATCAGAAGTATTTTGAGGCAACAAGAGCGGCGGCAAAGGCAATTTGCCGCCTGGCAAAGGCCAATCCATGGCAGGTTACCAGAAAGGTGTACAGCGAAGTGGAGCTGGATATGGTATTCGGGCATCCTGCTCCGGGACGGCATCTGCCCTCTGTCCGGGAAGGCCTGCAGGATATACAGCTTATCGGCAAACTGTCCAAAAACGGTATGGAGACAAACTGCTACTATGACGCAAAACTGTCGCCCCGGCATTATTCTGCCACGAGCAATGCCTCAAAGGGCGCATTCCTGATGCGTGCGGCAAAGCTTTTGGGCGAGCCGGAATTTGCATCTGTGGGTCAGTCTCAGGCGGATGTGGCCATGGGTGAAAACTTGTATGATGTATGCCTTGTCAACGGCATCGGCTACAATCATTTCGGTCACAAGCCCTACGGACAGTTCTTCCCACCGGTGCCTTACATTCCCGGCGCAGTGAATGTGTCCCTTGCCAATCTGGCCCACACAGAGTATTCGGAATACGATATGCCCTGCGTAGGCGCCCTGATGTATTTGCTTTCCGAGTGCATGGAATAAAAAGGGGAGAAGGGTATGTTATTTAAAACCGACAGATTCGGAATGTTCATCCATTTCGGCATCTATTCCGCCGCAGGCTGGCACGAGCAGATGCAGCTGCGCAGAAATGTCCCCAAGGAGGAGTACATCAAGTTAAAAGATGTGTTCAATCCCCGGGATTTCGACGCAGAGGAACTGGTGAAGTTTGTTAAAGAGGCCGGCGCCCAGTATATTTGTTTCACCACTAAGCACCATGACGGCTTTTGCATGTGGAACACCAAGTATACGGACTACAACATTATGAATACCCCCTTTGGCAGGGATATTCTGAAAGAACTGGCCGCTGCCTGCGAAAAATACCACATCAAACTGGAACTTTACTATTCCATGCCCGATTGGCACTACAAGCACAGCGTCAATGACGGTAGCGAACCCCATAAACTGAAAAAGCCCAATCCCGGTGACGAGCCTGACGAAGATCTGTACATTGAGTACATCAAAAATCAGGTGGAGGAACTGCTGACCAATTACGGAAAGATCCACGCCCTGTTCTGGGATATTCCCCCCAAGAGAAGAGAGCCTTCTGTGAATGAATTTGTTAGAAAACTGCAGCCCCATATTCTGATCAACGACAGAGGCTACGATAAGGGCGATTATTCCACCCCTGAAAGAGATAAGTGTATCCGCAACGCCAATTTTGACCGGCTTTGCGAGGCTTGCCAATCCGTTGGCAGCCAAAGCTGGGGTTACAGAAAAGACGAGGATTATTTTACCTCCCAGTTTTTGATCGCCTCCATGTCCTCCATCCTGATCAAGGGCGGAAACTATCTGTTGAATGTAGGCCCGGACGACACGGGCAAGATCCCGGCGGTCAGCAAGGAGATCTTCAAAGAGGCAGGCGATTGGTACAAGCGGATCTACGAAAGTATCGTGGATACGGAGTTTATCTCCGTGAACAACCATCAGTTCACCAGAAGAGGCAATACGGTATATCTGCATCTGCCAGCTTCCTACGGCTGCACCGGCGCTCGGCTGGTACCCTTTACGGTGGCACCGAAATCAGCGGTTCTGCTCAACGGCGGAGAAACTGTGGAGGCGGTTGTAGAGTATACGCCGCTGGATTATGATGGGGATAAAAATATCGCCCATCTGCATCTGAAGAAAATTCCTGCCAAACAGTATATGGCGGAGAATATGGTCATCAAGATGGAATTTGAGGATGCGGACAAGTTCTTCAGCCTTGACAGCGCTGACAAATCTGCGGTGTTGCTTTGATCAGGGAACAAAGCGTGACACTTGACATGGTTTTCCGCTTTATGGTAAAATAAAACAAGCAATGATTGGGCGATCCCGCAAGAAATTGCGGGATCGTATTTTATGGAGGTATTATGCTGGAATTTATCACAAAACTTAACGATGCGCTGAATGGGTTCATTTGGGGCGTTCCTGCCATGACCTGCATTCTCGGCGTCGGTTTGTATTTCGCCATCCGCACCGGCTTCCTGCCGATCCGGAAATTCGGCTATGCCATGAAGAATACCTTTGGCAGGCTCTTCAAAAAGGAAACTGCCGCCGAGGGCGCATTGACACCCTTTCAAGCGGTATGCACCGCCCTGTCCGCCACCGTGGGCACCGGCAACATCGCCGGTGTGGCAGGCGCCATTGCCATCGGCGGTCCCGGCGCTGTGTTCTGGATGTGGGTCTCCGCCATTCTGGGTATGGGTACCAAGTTTGCGGAGGTCACGCTGGCTGTCCACTTCCGGGAGCGCAGCAAGAACGGCGACTATGTGGGCGGCCCGATGTACTACATAAAAAACGGCTTGAGCAAAAAGTGGATCTGGCTTGCCTATCTGTATGCCTTCTTCGGCGTATGCGCGGTGTTCGGCACCGGCAATGCCACGCAGGTCAACACCATCACCGCAGCCGTCAATACCGCCCTTGTGAACTACAATATTCTGGGCGCAGATGCGGTTCCCGTCAGCAATCTGGTCATCGGTATTATCATTTGTATTGTTGTGGCGCTGATCCTCATCGGCGGCGTCAAGCGCATCGGCAAGGTTTCCGAGAAGCTGGTGCCTGTGATGGCTGTGCTGTACATCGTGCTGGGTATCGGCTTGATCGCGCTGCGGTTTGACCGGATCCCTGCTGTGTTCGGCGCGATCTTCCAAGGCGCATTCAACCCCACAGCCTTCACCGGCGGCGTGGTGGGCAGCTTCTTTATCAGCATGCAGAAGGGTGTTTCCAGAGGTATCTTCTCCAATGAGGCCGGCTTGGGTACCGGCTCTATCGCCCATGCCTGCGCGGATACCAAAGATCCTGCCCGGCAGGGTCTGTACGGCATCTTCGAGGTGTTTATGGACACCATCGTGATCTGTACGCTGACTGCGCTGGTGGTGCTGCTCAGCGGTGTGGATATCCCTTACGGTCAGGCCGCCGGCGCAGAACTGACCATCAGCGGCTTTACCGCCGTTTACGGCAACTGGGTCTCCATCTTTACCGCCATCGCCATGTGCTGCTTTGCCTTCTCCACTATCGTGGGTTGGGGTCTTTACGGCGCTCGCTGCGCCGAGTTCCTGGTGGGAAGCAAGATCCTGCTGCCCTTTAACATTGCGTATTGTCTGGTTTCCATTGTGGGCGCTACCACCGATCTGGGACTGATCTGGGGCATCAGCGATACCTTCAACGGTTTTATGACCGTACCGAACCTGATCGCCGTGTTCCTGCTGACCCCTGTGGTGCTGCGGCTCATTAAGGAGCATTTCCGCAAGCCGTAAGACAAGTAAATCAAAGACCGCGTAAGGTGTAAAAACCTTACGCGGTTTGCCTTTGCTGCGGTGTAGATAATATTACCGACTTGGTGTATTTTTGTAAAGCGGATTTCGTACAATAATGACCTTGAAACAGGGAAAAACTGTGCTATCATGCAACCATACAGATATAGGTGTGACCCACCAGTGCTGCAAAGCCGGCGGCGCGGTGCTGGTCGCAGATGTTGACGGCAAGATTCCGGTAGGCCTTGACCTCGAAATCCTCTGCCACCCGGGCGTAAATAAAGTGGCGCACGCCGGTAAAGGCGCGGTTGGAGTAGACAGTTTTGCGCGGCTTTGGGTAACGGCGGCGTAGGCGCCACAGGAGAGAAGATCCTCTCTGCCGGAACCATTGATCTGCTGCGTACCAATCAGCTGAATCCTCAGCAGCAGAAGGCTTTCAACTGGTCGCAATTAAGAGGCTATGGCTATGGTCTGGGCGTGCGGACGTTGGTGGACAAGGCTTTGTCCGGCACCACCGGAAATGTTGGCGAATTTGGCTGGGGCGGCGCTGCCGGCGCCAGTGTCTGGATAGACCCGGCACTGAAAATGTCGGTGTGTTATGCGCATCACATGCTGAATCCGCAGGAGACTTACTATCAGCCCCGCATGCGAAATGTGATCTATCAATGTCTGCTTTGAGAGAGAAAGGCAGGATGTAAATAAGCACCCGGATGCCTATGAGATGCACCCCAAAAGTGTTTGACTTTTGGGGTGCATATGTGCGCGTCCTGACGGGGACAATTTTTTGACATAATGATGCAAATAACGATGTTGTGTATCAGAGGGAGAGTAAGCGAATGTACCTGAACGCCTACTATGGCGCATAAATAATATAAAACCGGCGGGTAGCCCGCCGGTTTTTTTGTATAAAAAGTTAGAAAAACAAAAGAAATTACGAACAACAAGTGGAATTGAAACGATTAAATATTTTTTTACGAAAGCTTATTGACACAAAAAATCCACCTGTGCTAAAATAGTGTATACAAAGATACAAATCTTGTGTTGAAAATGATACCAGCGTGGTCGCTGGTGATCGGCACGGCTTTGTAGCAATGATTTTTTGGAGGGAGAAATATGGATTCTATCAAACGCATATTCAGCATGGTATTAGCACTGGTACTGGTATTGTCTGTGTTCCCGATGGGCGCACTGACCACCGGTGCGCAGGCAGTGGAAGATGACTTTTACAGTTTTGACCTGCTGAACAAATTCTCTGACGCCGGTTTTGACAATTCGAATCAGGGCGTGACGGAAAAGAAAGACCTGATCCGTCAGTATTTTGACGAAGGAAAGATCGGCTGGGCATTTGAAGCCTATCATGAGGGTACAGGAGATACTTCCAAGACACAGGGTCAAATTACCCGGAATCAGTTTGCCAAGGGTGTGGGCGTTCAGGTGTATACCACCGGCTATAGCCTCTGGTATGCCATTCGTGTCAAGGCGCCCGGCACCGGTACTTACGACCTGACCATCAATACGGGGACTGTTACCTCCGGCGGTGTCCAGAAGCACAGTACTTGGATGGAAACCTATTTCTTCGCGGCAGACAAGATCACCGGTTCTACCGGCATCAACGACTTGCTGACCGTAAAGAATAAAGTTGCGAACTTTGCGCCGACAGTAGAGAATCCTGATGTATTCCTGGCTAATGTTTCCATGAAAGCCGGGAAAGACTATATGATTGTTCTGCGCAAGACTTATGATATGGCAACCGCTTCTGATAAAACTACCCGGTCGAACAACCTATACCTGAAGGGGGTCACCTTTGTGGCGGCTGCGCCTCCTCCGGTGGATACCTCCAAGGTGACCTATGATTTCGACCTGGCAGACAAGATGACAGGTGTTTATCCTGACAATACGTATATCAATGACAAGATCAGCGAGATCCACAACCTTTATAAAGACGGTCTCATGAACTGGGAATTCCCGGATGTCTGCGGCTACAGCGCCAGATTCCGCAAAACCGGCGGCTTGATCTCCTACGGCGCGCAGGATGACTATCTTGCCTTCCGGATCAAGTTCCCCGGATCGGGCCTGTATACATTGAGCCTGAACCATTCGCAGATGGGCCGCGGCGCTACCGGCGCGGTGTATATCCTGCCCGGCGATACAAAGGATATTGCCTTTGCCATGGATAACCACAACCGGGTGGGCAAGGTACAATTCTACAACGAAAACGGCGATACGACTACAACAGAAGGCATGACTTCTGCGGTCGGTACATGGGAGTTTAAGGCCGACGAGGAATATATTGTTGTCATTGAGGCGTATGAAAACTCCCCCTTCTTCGCAAACGGATATTTATATGTGGACCAGCTGGTCTGTGAAAAAGGCGACAAGATGCCTTCCGCGGGAGCGGCAAAGCCCCACTCTGTGGTGGTAGACCCTGCGCCTGTGTGCATGCTGGAGGTATGTACCTATCAAGCGGCAGCGGAAATTAACGGTGACGACTACCTGTTCCTGCCCATGGAGGGTAAAAAACTGGCAGTCTATAACCTGGATAAAGGCACTCTGGTAGATTACACGGATACCACCCTTGGCCAGGTAAAGGGTATGGCGGTGGATGACGAAGGCATCCTGTGGATGGTAGGCGATAACCCCAACATCTTCCGCTATGATCCTTACTTGAATGTGGGACAGTCTGTGTATTACTACAAAAACACTGGCAAAGAGGAAAAGACCGATGCAATTATCGGCGTTACCTGTGCCTTCAATATGGCTTTTGGTGACGACGGCTGCCTGTATTTTGGCACTTTCCCTGTAGGTGTTCTGGGTAAGTATAACACCCGCACCGGCGAATTTACCAATATGGGCAAGATCGGCGATAACGAGGATGCCAACACCTATGGCGCTTCGGTTTGTTATGATAACGGCATTGTTTATGCCACTGCCACCGGCGATAAAAACGCCGATGGCACCCTAACCATTCAGTTGGCAAAGTTTGACGCGCTTACCGGCGAACGGCTCCTGGTGAAGGATGTTACCCAGTACTTCAGCCAGAAAGAGGTCATGGTCCGTGGTATGGGCATTTGCGGCGGCGTGCTGATCGCAGGCGGCGAACAGCAAAACGATATGAAAAAGGTTGCCGCCTTCGACGCGGAGACCTTTGAATTTATCGATCTGGGCGTGGATTCCTCCGCCTTCTACGGCCCTACCGCAGAACTGGACGGCAAGGTCTGGTTCGCTACGCCAAAGGGTATTTACGAGTTTGACGGCGCTACCGGAAAGGCTGCGCCCGTAAAGGGTCTGGAGTCCATTAGCGTTGCTCTGCGAAGCGGAGAGGACTGCTTTGTGACCATTGAAGGCAACGATCTGTTCCCCGGAAAATCTATCGTGAATTTCCGGAGCAATACCGGAAATCCTGCAATCTACAACACCACCACCGGTCGTTTTATGCAGCTGGAAGGCATTGTGGATCCGCAGTACGGCTCTACCTCACAAGTCCGCCCCGTCTTGAAGGTGCCGGGAGATAATCCCTATCTTTACATGGGCTCCTTTAACACCAAGAACTGCGCTGTTTACGATACGGAGTCCGGAAAGATCATTCAGAACTTTGAAACCTACGGACAGACCGACTCGATCCTGATTTATGAAGGCAAGCTGTATGTAGGTAACTACAACCGCGGCATCCTGACCCAGATCAACATTGATGACGCGAACCGCAATGTGCCTCTGTTGAGCCTGAAAACAGATTATGAACAGGCCCGTATCCACGCACTGGCAGCCGGTGACGGTTGGGTGTTTGCCGGCTCTATTCCGGATCATTCCATGCATGGCGGCTGTCTGGCGATGATTAATATTAATGATCTGAGTGATAAGCATGTGGAGCGCCATGTGGTGAAGGATCAGTCTATCATAGCCCTTGCGTATCATGGCGGATATGTGATCGGCGGATCCAGTATAGATGGCGGTACCGGCGCAAAAGCTCTGGAAGGTCTCTCTGCCAAGTTCTTTATCTACGATGTCGCCAACAAGAAGAAGGTGAAAGAGTACGACCTGCGTGACTACTTCCCCGATGTTTTCCCGAAAACCGAGGTCCTCGAAGAGATCTCCGGTCTGACAGTGGATGAAAACGGCAAAGTCTGGATGATCGCCGGTGGCTGCCTGTTCACCTTTACATTGGATGCAAAGGGCAAGGTCAACAATCTGCGTCTGGAGCGAGATTTCGGTAGAGATACCACCGGCGACTACTTCGCTTCCGCAATGGTGATAAAGGACGGCTATCTGTATGCAAAGTTCGGCAAGATCGGCGGTGTGCAGAAGGTGAATATGAGCGATCCCAGCGACTGTGAGCGCATCCCGATCCCGGTCACCGATTACTTTGCCATTGGTAATGATAATAATATCTATTACGCCCTGACGGGTGACTCAGCACTGTATATGTATCCGCTGGCGATCACTGACGCGGATCGGCAGACTGCGGCCGCTCTGGATGCGACCCTTATCCAGCTGAAGAACAATACCACACTGGAATCCGAGGCAGACATCAAGGCTGCCCGGGCAGCATACGATGCGCTGAGCTGGACCCAGAAGGGTCTGGTCCAGAATCTGGACATTCTGGTAGCCGCAGAGATCGACCTGATGGAATGCAAGATCGATGCGATCGGAGAGGTAACACTGGACGAAGCAGCTGCCATCTATGCCCTCAAGGCAGAGTATCAGGCGCTGTCTGTCAAGAACAAGACCTATGTAAAGAACTATTACACTGTCTTTGTGCCTGCAATTCAGGAACTGCAGGGAATCATCGACGAAAATGAGGCAGCCCGTGTACAGGCGCTGATCAACACCATCCCCGGTATGGGTCAGATCACCCTGGAAAAGGAAGAAGCCATCCGGGAGATCGAGACGGCCTACAAGGCCCTGACCAAGCAGCAGAAGGCGCTGCTGACCAACGAAAAGCCCTTGACGGATGCGCTGGCAACCATCCGCAAACTCCGCGATGAGAAGATCGAGTACCTGCAGAAACTGATTGCGGGCATCGGCGAGGTCACGCTGGAGGATGAGGCAGCGATCACCGAAGCAGGCGAGATCTTCAACTGGCTGACCCATGTGGAAAGAGAAAAAGTGGATTATATGACCCTGAATGCTGCCAAATCTGCGCTGAAGAAACTGCAGCAGGCAAAGGCTGCTGAGGTGGATGCCCTGATCCTTGCCATCGGCGACACCATCGATCATTCTTCTAAGGATGCCATCGAGGCAGCCCGGAAGGCTTACGATGCCCTGACCCCCGGCGCCCAGAAGTTGGTGAAGAATCTGGCGATCCTGACAGAGGCAGAGACGATCTTTGCCGGTCTGGGTATGAACCCCACCACCATTATTATCATTGTGGCAGTGGCCGGCGGCGTTGTGCTGGCAGCGGCTGCGGTTGTAGTGGTGCTGGTGGTCGTCGCAAAGAAGAAAAAGACCGCGGCTGCACAGCAGCCTGCGGAAGAAACAGAGGCTTCCGAGGAAACGGAGGCTGTGTCCGAGGAAACCGAGGCATAAGCCATTTAAATTTGATTCTTTTCTCCCCTATACAGTACCCCCGGTGGAGCAAATGCTCCACCGGGGGGGGGGTACAATCCTTTACACAATGGGATCCGCACCACCGGGGAGATGGCTAAAATGAAATGAGGATATCATATGAGATCAAATACGCATTATTCGCCCACTGAAAACGGATTTGCCATCAGCGGAAGCTCTGAGATTTTCAACAGAACACTCTACGGCTCCCATGCTAATGACGATAAGCCGGAACGGTTTTTCACCTTTGCGGGCGATGCCCCTCAGTTTATGGGCGTGGTATGCGACTGGACAAAAAGACTTACAACTTATCAGGAAAAATGCGGCGTACTGAACAGCGGCCTTGCCATCACACCCGGTCGGCGTAGCAGATTTTATTATACTGAGGACATCGACCAGACATCCCGCTGGTTCCACAATTCTGAGGATGTTCTCGCAGAATTTAAGAACGGCTGGATGGAATATGAGCTCTCTCAGATCTCCTCTTGGTTCCCTGCTGTGCAGGTGAAGATCGAGGCATATCCGCTGATGCCGGATGACGGTTATCTGGTTCATTACAGGATCACTACCAACCAGAGAGTATTCTTCGCCGCAGGTTTTGGCGGCATGACCGGCGTTCAAGGCCGGTTTGAGTATAGAGGCGAGCCCAGACGCCTTTTTACAGCGGATGACGCCAAAGAAAATGTGATTGAAATCGGCAAAAACCGTGCCTGTATCAAACATCCCGATGGCAACACCATGCGCATCGCCGCCAGTTTCCCGGCTGATTTCAGCCTGGGTTCAGCGAAGGCTATGTCAGAGCCGTATCCCAGCTCCTTCCTGGGCAGTAATCCCGAAAATGAAGACGATCAGGTTGTCAAAATCTCCGCACCCATTGAACCCGGTCAGGTGCTTGACGGGTATATTATCGCCATTCGCAATGTGGACGAAGCGACTCTGGACAAGTGGCTTGCAATGAAGGATCCTGTCGGATACATAAAGCAGCAGATCTATGCAAAGGTCGCCTGTATTGATGTGTCCACCCCCGAGAGACCTCTGGATCTGACGATCGCGCCCACTGTGATCGCCATTGATTCGTCCTGGCACAAGGATTCTTTTCATCACGGAGCGTTTGCTTACCATGCGCCGTTCCTTGGCTGGAGAAACTGGTATGCTCCCACTGCTTTGGGTTGGGGCGACCGGGTTGCAAAGACCATGGAAATGTGGCTTGGATATATTACACGCGGCGATGTCAGTAATGAGCGTGTATGGTATGATGACATACCGATCCCTGACGGTCAAAACAAGTTTGACAAGAGATTCCACATACTTGAGAACACCGTCGGCAGGCTCCCAGCATGCTTTCTCCCCGGTTTAGAACCGAAGTATGGAGCCTACAATATGCAGGAATGTGCCCTGGACATGATGCTGTATTACATTGAGTGGTCGGGAAATCTGGATATTGCGGAAAAGCACTATGATGACTTCTGCTCTATGGTAGAGTGGGAAAGAAGAATTTTCGACCCGGATGACGATGGCTTGTATCAGAATCTTCTGAATACTTGGATCTCGGACGGTCACAATTACAATGGTGCAGGCTGCGCACAGTCCACCGCGTACAACTACCGGGCAAATTTGGTCTTGTCCAAGATCGCAAAGAGGATCGGCCGTGATGGCGAGCTCTTCGCAAAGCGCGCGGAGAAGATCAGGAAAGCCTTGATCGAAAAATTATGGCTGGCAAACGACGGCGTTATCGCAGAATCCCTTGACACAATCGGCAACTGCCTGATCCATCCGTCTGTGGAGCTTGCCACCGTATACCATGTGATCGATTCTGAGATGATCGATGATTTCCGGGCATACCGAACACTGAAGTTTACAGAAAATCACATCAAGAATATTGTAACACCCGGCTCGGACGGAAGACTGTGCTACTCCTCTAACTGGCTGCCCAAGCAGTATTCAGGCTGTGGAATATTCCCGTCAGAAAACGCCCATTTGGCGCTGGCGTACTTTAAGCTGGGCCTTAAGGAAGCAGGCAAAAAGCTTCTGGATGGAATTGCGGATTGCTATTTCACAGGCAGAAATCCCGGTATGGCACCGCACATTCAGTCCGAAAGAGGTACATCTGACCTTGGCGATCTGGATTTCTCAGATGTATCCAGTACCTATCTGCGTCTTGTGATCGAAGGTCTGTTCGGCATTAGACTCAACTATCTGGATGATTGTGTTTACATCGAACCCGGCTTCCCGGATGAATGGGAACACGCAAGCCTGACCCTTAAGGATATCGCTTTGCATTATACCAGAAGAGGCAATCAAGAGATCTTCAATATCCAGTGCGACAGAACTGAGAAAAAGCGGATCAGGATTCCTATGCGCTCCGGCGAGATTGAAACCGTTTTGCTTGACGGCGAGCCGGTCTCTTACGAGGTCGTGGCCGCTCCCAACAACAGCTTCCTTATGTTCGATGTGGACAAGGTGGGCAGATTCCAGCTTCGCGTCATGCATGGCAGTAGCCCTGTTCCTATGGTCACCGTTCCCAATACCGTCCTTGCAGGTAACAGACTTGCTTTTGAAGTGAAGGACGGTAACCTGGTCGAGGTGTTTGACGTTTCGGAGACCCTTGAGGACATCACCATCGTTGGCAATAAGGTTTACGCGAAAGCAAAGGATGTGGCAGGAGATCACACGCTCTTCATTCGCGCCGTATCCGGTGAATATGATGCCTGGCTTGCGGCCGACTACCAGATCGTAAACGAGGATGTGGCGGAAGAGCCGCTGGAAGAAAAGCCCTTTGAGCCTGTTGACATCACCGAATTCTTCAACTGCAATATGAAGGATGTCCATGAACAGGCTTATGTAAGCCCGAGACCTAAGGGATTTTCTATGGGCTTGTTCCAGAACGGCCGCTTCTCCCATAACTGGAATCAATATGGCCGTCATATGGTTTATGTGGATGATTCTCTCTTGAGGAATTCCTGCGGCATAGTTCACTCGCCCTCCGGCATACCGTTTGCGACACCTGCAGAAAACGAAAATCTGGCTTGTGTTTCCATCTATGATGTATTCCCCACAAGCATCACCGTTCCGCTCAGCGGAAAGGGACAGGAGGTCGCGGTTCTCTTTATTGCCAGCACATATTGTATGCAATCTTATGTGGAGAACGCCCGTATAACTGTTACCTATGCCGATGGCACATCCACATATACAAAGCTGGTTTACCCCTTAAACATTGACGACTGGCTCACATCCGCACTGACCACCGAAGCTGAAATTTTCTACTTTAGCAATTTCAACCACGCTACTGTGCAGCGGATCAGAATCGATCCAGGCAAGGAACTTGCAAGTATCAAGATCGAAGCCGTTGCCAATGAGATCATTCTGGGTGTGGCAGGCATCAGTATCAGCAGATAATCCGCATATTCTAAATACGTAAGTGAATATATGAGATGCACCCCAAAAGTGTCTAACTTTTGGGGTGCATATGTTTATGGGTTTTGCGGGGCATCCCGGCAATGACACCCCGGTGGGGTGTTTCGGGCGATTCATGAATCGCCCGCGGGAGGGTCAAGACCCTCCCCTACAGGGATTGTGCGTTTAGGGGTGTAGGGGCGATTCATGAATCGCCCCTACGGATTGTAATTGTGCATTTGTTGTGAGATTGCCACACCAGTGACATCGGTCACTGGTTCGCAATGACAATCCCTCCGAGCGAAATCAAAGATTTCGCCCACCTCCCTTTACACAAGGGAGGCTCTGGTGCGGTGGACAAGGACCGTCGAGGACGCCGGTCCCTACGATGTTGGGTTTGGTGCGGTGGAAGATTTGAGATTGTGCGGCATCTGCCTGGGTTGCTGTTTTTACAGCACCTGTTCCCAAGGCAGTGTTTCCGGCCAGCCTTCCGTGTTGAAGCAGTCGCGGATGCAATCTGCGTAGTACTGAAGCTTGGCTCGTTTGCCGGAATCCGCTTCAAACGCCTGATACAGATTTTCCATTGCCGTCGCCATGAGTTCTGCCCGATCCTCCGTGGGGAAGCTCATGGAATACCGGTTGAGGAAATCACCGGAGTCCACAAAGCGCTGCAGCGCATCAGGGATATCGATATAGCTCATGGTGTAGTGGAAGCCCTCCGGCTGAAGCGCCTGCCAAGCGGTCTCACGAAACAGCGCATCCTCCCGATTGCGAGCATCCCAGTTCAGTCGTGCGTCGATGAGGTGAGAGAATTCATGGAAAAGCGTACGGGAATAAATAGAGAAGCCATTCAGAACGATCAGATAATAATCGCCTCTGTTATGGGCAAAAGCACTTGTAGAGTTGGGATCAAGGCCGGAACCTTCCTGTACGGTCAGGCTGCCAACCAGTTCAAGACGGACGGATTCGATGGGACCGTAAATTAACTGTCGGAAGAATCCCTCCGGATACAGGCTGAGGGTATTCTCCAGAACATCCAGAGTATAACGGATCGTGATCAGATCGGTCAAGGCAGTTGCATCGTAGCTGTTATACACCAATTCCTCCTGCGCCGGAATCCGGATGTCCAAACCAAAGCGCTGTGACAGCGCTTCCGCTCTTTTGTTCAGCTGCTGCGCCGGTGTCGTCTGAGAAGGCTGCGTATCTGCTGACAGATACTGCGTATAGGGGATATACTCCAGCGCCTTATAAAGCTGCCGGTTGGATTCCAAAATTTCGGCGGCGGATTCTCCGTCAATGGGGGTATCGTTGGAAACGTCCCAATCCAGATCATGGGTCAGGAACCAAGGATTCTCTTCGTCGTAAAAGGCATCAAACACAACTCCCTGTACGATCTGAAGTGCGCCCTTATTCAGTTTCAGGTAATAGGTGGCATCGGAAGCAATGTTGATGGAGGCTTCGTTGACAACATACCACGCTTGCTCCGCTTCCGCATACTGCAGAAGGTAACGGTTATCGGAGTTGCTCTGGGCCAGCAGCACAGGCTCGCCGTTCACCAGCGTCCAGATCTCAAAGACGGAAGGATTGATGTCCGCATTTGAAATCGCACCGATGACCAGCTCCCACGAACCGTCCTTGTCCAGATCCACAAGGCCGAAGCCCACATTTTCCAAAGGATTTCCCACACAATAGTAAGAAGGCAGCAGACTCAGCCCGTTATCCAAGTATTTGCTTGCATCCCACAGCTCCCAAAGAGGTGTATAGTAGCGTCCGATCTGCTGGGAATAGACCTCGTTTATGTAGTAAGAGGGGGTGTGCTCTTCCGGTGGCACATTGCCGTCGCCATTGGGGGTCGGGTCAGTCTGTTCCGTTGTCGGATTACGATCTTCTGTGGGAGTCGGCTCGGTTTGGGGCTTGCTGCAGCCAAACAACAGAGCCAGCATCAGCAGAAGGGAAATTGCGGTCAAAAGCTGTCTTTTCATAAATACTCCTATCGAAAGATTCACGGCATTGCAGCGATTCCGGCTGCAATCCTGACGATTTTTCAAAATGTGATCCGGTTATATGCAATTATCCTTTTCATAATGGGAGCCGGACAGAATCAGTTTCACGGTTCCCCATAAGAGGAGAATATTACGGCGCAGACTCCGGGGCGCCTTCCTCGGGTTTCTTTTGGGGGTTCTTTGGCGGTTGCCGGTATTTTACCAGCAGATGGATCAGCAGCACCAGCAGCATCGGTGCGGCAACAGCCGGGGTTACCAGCAGCGGTTCCATGCGGAATGCCTCGTTGGAAACATAAAGCTCCGGCTTTTCTTCGATGGTTTCAATTCTTGCGCCTCGCACCAAAAGCCGGTGCGTATTGATGCCATAAGGGGTACAGGTGAACAGGGTACAATAGTCGCCGCCTTCTATGATCTGCAAATCGGAAATATCGTTAGGTTCGATGATCTTTATGAAATCCACCTGATAGGTCAGGACTTGATCCAGCACAACGATTTGAAAGGTATCTCCTTTTTCCATGCGATCCAGATCCGTGAAGAGCTTGGAACTGGGCAGTCCTCTGTGAGCGGACATAACACAATGGGTATTTTCACCGCCCACGGGCAAGCTGCTTCCCTCCAAATGACCGACACCTTTATTTAACACATGGTCTGACGTGCCGTGGTAAATGGGAAGCTCCACGCCAATGCGGCCGATCTTCAGATAGCCGATCATATCATTATCGGTGATGGAAAGGGTATCCCGGTAGCCCGGCACTTGCTTGCAGTCTTTCAGCGGGAAATCCGTTTCGTAAAGGGCTTTGTTATAGGCATGGGCCTTTTCAAAAATAGCGGCATAGTCTTCCGGTTTTAAATGTTCCAAAACAGATTCATAGTTTGTAATTGCCCGGCTTTGGGTCTTGCTGTTCCAGTAATCGCTGAAGGCAGGATATAACAGAATGCAGATACCTACCAAAAAACCAAGGGTCAAAAATATCACGGTTTTATGTTTTCTCATAGGCATCTCCTTTCTGTCATGTTTGGAAGGGGAGGAGAGAAGAGCTTCTCTCCTCCCTTTGGTTTTTAGTACATTAAGAATCAGTCGGTGTAAACAGACATCTTCTTGTGGGTGATCAGGAACACGGCAAAGCCGATGGCCAGCACAGTGCCGATGGTGATCAGCCAGAAGGTGCCTTCGCCGCCGGTGGAGGGCAGCACAACACCCTTGCTGTTGTGTACGACCGCATGTGTCAGGTCGTAGCGGTTTTCGCTATGGATGCCGTCCGCTTCCTGAATGTCTGCAACATCGCCGTTCTCGTCAGCAAAGATGCTGAAGGGACGGATGTCCTTGCCGGCCTCAAACTTAACAGGCTGGGTCAGCGCATTATAGCCATCGGGAGCTTCTACTTCCTTCAGGAAGTAAGTGCCTTCCTTCAGACCCAAAATCGCCAGCTTACCGTTGACCTGAGAGACAACAAGGTTATTCTTTTCGATGGGGTTGCCGTTGTCGTCCTTCAAATAGTCTGCCAGATATGCCTCGTACAGCTTACGGGTGGTTTCCTGCATGATGCCGCTGACGGTCTCCGCAACGGTACCCAAGCTGTCCACAATGTAAACACCGTCGATCTTGGTGGGGATCACATATACAGGCTGTGTGCATGCCTCGTCCTTATAGAGCCGGAACTTGGCACCGGCCAGATTCTGGCGGGTAGCAATGTCATCCTTCAATAAGCCGATACCGTAAACATAGGTCACGACCTCTTCGGGCTTGGTAGAGCCGGTTTCGTGCTCGCTGGTCCAGGAAGCGTAAGCCTTGTTGTAGCGGTTGCCGTGGGTGGTATCACCGATGGCGGCATTTGCTTCCACCACTGCCTTGTAAATGATCTCTACGGAGACAGGAGAATCAAACTTAGAGGCGGCATCTTCAGCGAAGTGCAGAGAATAAGAGTTGGTTTCACCGTTGGTGACATCGGTCATTGTGTGGTTCTCCAGCCAAGGAATGGTGATGCGGAACTTGTCATAATCCAGATGCACCAGATACCACTGCGCATTGTTACGGTTTTTCTCGGTTCCCTCCCAGTTGCCAAAATATTCCCAGTGATCGGTATTTACACCGCCTTGGGACAGATAGTAGCCCCGCTCCAGCTTCACACCGCCCACATAGACTTCAAAGCTGTTAAATTCAGCCCAGATCGCATCGCCCTTTTCATCATGGATCTGGTAATATTTGATCTTGTTTTCACCGTCGTAATTCGTTGCTTCAAAGGTGATTTTATAAGTGATCTCGTCACCGATGTTGGCGGAGTTGCTGTCGGCCCAGATAGGATCACCGTTCTCGTCCACACCGTTCTGGATCAGCTTGTCAAAGCCGTTGCCGGGCTTCTGGTTCTTGTCGATCACCTGAACATCAGGGGTGTTGGAGTTGATGGTTACGGTGGTGCCGAGAGAACTGGTGATCAGGTAATAACCGTAGGGCAGGTTATCAAACTTCACTTCGTCACCGGTAGCCTTGACAGGGGCGGAAGCGGTGGTATATGTGCCGTTTTCAACCAAGTCGGTCAGGTATTGGATCAGCTCGGCATCGTTGACACCCTCTTTTTTGGTAACAGAGCCGGTGTTGACATTGTACACAAAGTAGGTGTTTTCGGTGGCGCCGTCTGCGCCGAACAGCGCGGCAAAGAACTGGTTGTCCTTCGCAATGCTGTAGGAAACTGCATTGGTTTCACCGGCAGCGTCCTTGCTGATGCTGGCATCAAAAATCTTGTAGATTTCGTAGGTTTCGTCGATGGTTGCGTTGGTGATGGTAACAGAGCCGGTGTTCTCTGTTGCAAAAACGGGAATGCCCAGACAGAGAACCATTGTCAGTACCATAAGGATGGATAAAAACTTTTTCATGTCAAATTTCCTTTCTTACATAAATGGATTTGTTGGAATCCGTCAGGCGCATCTTTCAGATGTTTGCGCCGATTGCGGAGGCCTAATGCTTTGACCTCCTTTCGTATCTGCGCCTCAAGCGGAATCCGTATACAAGCGAGCCGACTGCAAGCGTCAGTCCGCATAGTATATAAACAGGTGTGCCGATGCCACCGGTAGCAGGCAGCTCCACATCGGCAGGGTGGTTGGTAATGTGGATCAGACCGATCTCCTCGAAAGGAATCCGGACAGCCTCTGCATCGAGCATCAGCTTTTCACATTCGATACAAGCACCGCCTGCATTACTGCAGAAGCAGAACCAATATTTTGTATGATCCAGCCGGTAGGCCGGCGGTGGATGGATCTCCTGCAAATAGTAAAGCTGGTGTTCCTGCAAAACGATGCCTTTCGCAATGTCGGTCTGGAATGTCAGCTTTCCGTTCCGGTCGGTGATACCGGTGGTGACCAGACCGCCCTGCGCATTGTAAAGGCCGAAGGTTGCGCCCGGAAGCGGCTGATTGGTCAGCGCACAGGTCTTGAACATTTCGACGGAATAACTCTTGGCGGCAATGTTGATATCGGCATACACCTTTTCAAAAGCGGCATCCGAAATCTTTTCGCCCCAAAGCGTAATATTCGCAGAATTGCTGTACTTGACACCGCCTGTGATCTGCTCCGGCATAATGAGCGTCGTATCATAATCAAGGATGTACATAACCGGCTGCGGATTTAGAATCACAATATCCAGCACATGCACCTTCTTGCCGGAAGCGTCCGTTTGCTGTCCGGTGCCGTCATAGGTAACGGTATAGTCCACACCTTGCTGCAGGATGCTTGTGTGACCGTTTGCGTTTTCGGTGGTGATAACAAGGGAACCGCTGATGTAAGCCAAGGTGTCCGTCATAACATCGTGAATGGTTAACGGCGAGCCGTTTGTCAGCACCAGCTTGCCTTCGTTCACCGTGATCTTATAGTGGGCGGTATAACCGTCAAAATCATGGGTCAGCTGCTTCTCGAACAGGTTTGGAATGGTGATCGTTGCGTCATCATAGGAAACCCGGACGGAGTTGCTGCCATCGGGCATATAGTATAGCTGGGCATGGTTATTTACCTGATAGTGAAGAGAGCCGTATTCCTTGATCAAGGACAGGTCCTTGGTTTTGTAAACGAAGGTGAATGTCATGTTCTGGGTTTCGGTCCAACACTGGCAAAAACCGTTGGAAGCCCATTCTCCGTTATCTTTCTGGAACCAGTAGTCTCCACAGCCTGTCCAGTGGCAGGTTTCCGGGGTACATTGGCAACGGCAGAGGAGATTGATCGTCCGGTTGTAGCTGATGCCGTTTTCCGTTGCGGTCCAAGCATTGTCCCAAGCGAACAGATCCTTGTCTGTCGCATCCTGAATGCGTGGGATGTAGATGACCTCTCCGTTGTAAGTGGCGATTACAGTAGACAGATGGACGTCGTTTTGCGCACGGCCGATGACGGTGCCGCTTGCGTTCATCAGACGCATCTCATCCATAATGAACCAGGAATATTCCGCTTTCTGCCCCTCCGGTCGTCCCGGTATGGTAGCCTGAAATTCCCAAAGGAAGCCGCCGCCGGAGGCATCGGATACGAAAGAGCCGGTCTTTACGATCTCGGCTTCGATCTCAACGTGGGTGAAATTACTCCAGCCCCATGCGGTCTGACCGTCCACGGTGACCTTGTTTTCGTAGTCAAACGTACCCGGGGTGTTGAGTTGGGTGGGGGTGGAAGTATAATTGATCAGATAGATCCAGCCATTGTTGCCCAATTCCAGTTCTCCGCAATAGTCGCAGGTGACGGTTTTAGGGATCTTATAGGACCATCCCGTTTCGTCCCATATCAGGTGCGGGTCATCAGCATGCACGGTCCATGCATGCCATCCGCCTGCCGGGTCGGAAACACCGAAGGTCAGACCGCCGGCAATATCCGATGGGCGATAGCTATGGGGTCGGCTCCAATCACTCAGGGTGGGTTGGTCGGTAAGAATATTTCCGGGGATCTGGGAATCTGCGTGTCCGTCAATGCGAACCGTCCAATTGATGGTTCCGGCATTCCCGTTAGGGGAACCCCATTTGGACAACACGGTGGGGTCCTTTTGCAGGACGGGCGGTTCTACCTTGACGGAAATAAAACCATCAAAGTCAATGGGGTCTTCCTGCTCCGGGAAGTGGATGCCCAGCGTGGAGCTGATGGTGATATCCGTACGGCTGTTCATGTGTTCGTTGAACACCAGCGTGATCAGACCGGTGTCCGTCACGACCCAGCTGCCAACATTCGTGCCGTCCTTCAGAATAAATTCGCCTTCACCGCCATCCACCATCAATCCGTTGGGGATCTGATACTGATAGGTTCCCGGCAGGAAGCCTTTCGGGCTGTTAAAGGTGATGGTCAGCTTGTAGCCTTTTTGGGCCTCGGCAATGTAATTGCCATCGTTGTCCTTTGGCAGCTCCACATTATTGAGGTCCAGCAAGGTGTAAAAATAGTTGCCGCCGTTGGCCTCCAGATAAGGGACCAATTCCACAGCCGCACGGGCAGCTCGAAGGGAGAAGCGCTGCCGCTGGGTTTGCGGAGGATTGCCCTCCATGATGAAAACAGCCGGGCCCTTCGAGATGTCCAGCAGAGTATCCGCAGATGGATCTGCTGCGGCTTCCGGCGCTTTCTCCGGCGGTGATGCTTCCAAGGTTTCCGTGGAGCCCCAACCGGCAATGGATGGGTCACGCAAGAATAATGTCTTGCCGGTAACAGCGTTCTGCAGATCACCGCAGATCACATTGCAGGTCGCATGATATACCTCTGTGACGATGCCGGCGGTGTTATTGTTAAAAAAGACGATATCACCGCTTTGGGGAATATAGTCTCCTGCCGGAATGTATTTCTCACGCGCTTTCCAAAGCTCTGCCATCATTGCGGCTCCGGAACTTTTGGGAAATTCCGCTGCGTTTGCGCCTGCGTAATGGAGGCAAAACGACACGAACATCGCAGACCAATCGTTGTAGGGTGCGCCAAACCATGCGCCGTACCGCGTATAACCGTGTCGCACACCGTCGTCGCTTGCTTCAAAATTCAGCGGACTTTCCGTATATCCCACCTGAGTTTTGGCAATGCCTACCAAATCCTCACGGAGCACACCCGTATACGGATAATCGGAAAACATGTTTTGCCAATCCAGCATGGTTTCGGTATCGGCTTTGGGGTCGGAGTAACATCCGGCTGTGTGGATATGCTCCGGCAGACCGCAAACAGGGACATTTCCCCGCATGCAGGCTTCTGTATGTCGGTGCTCGGCATATCCGCAGGATGCGCTGTTGGCAATCGTTATGCCTGTCATGCGCAGATTCCATACGGTGACAAGCGCAACGAGGATTGACAGCGCTGTTACAATCGCTACAGCACATCGCCATCGTCGTTTTTCTGTATGCAATTGTAACAAATACTGTTCAACGAAACGCATAAACGCCTGCCCTTTTATCAATACAATTCTTTGTTAAAAAAACCGTATGCTTTTAAACGGCCATACCCGAAAGAAAACGTTGCCGACGATCTGATCCTTCGGAATACATCCGATGACTGTATTCCGGGAGTCCACAGAGCTTTCCCGCATATCTCCGATTACGAAGTACTGCTCCTGCGGCACTTGAAAGGGAAACTCTAAATTACATTCTCCTAACGCCTTCTGCTCCACATAGGGCTCATCCAGCTTGTCGCCGTTAAGATATACGGTGCCATCGGTATCGATCTCGATCCAGTCGCCGGGTAGACCGATTACTCGCTTTACCAATAGCTTGTTGTTCCATGTAAATGCGCAAAGATCGCCACGTTCAAAACGGGTGGTTTTTGCAAGCAGCACGATGTCGCCGTTTGATAATGTGGGCTCCATGCTGGTTCCCTCAATTTGGAGAACGGGCAATACCAGCGTTGCAATCAGCACGGCAACCGCAGCCACGATCGTTAAAACGGATATGGTTCCCCGGAGGGCTTTGTTATAAGCTTTCTGCCGACGGTATCGCTTTTGCTCGGCTTCCACCTGCTGCTTTGTGGGAAGAGATACTTCCTGTTCCTTTCTGTGTAACATATCGATCACCCGTGATTGGAATCGCTCTGCCTGTATTCTTGCAAAATCGCTTCGATTGCAGAAGCGTAATCGCCCTGTGTCTTTTTTGCGCCCGCAATAATGGCATCGGCCACCGCCTGAGCCTCAGAAAGGATCTTCTCTCTGCGCGCTTCGGTTTCTTCCCGGATGGCCTTGATTTCATTTAAGTATTGCTCTGCGGCATTCTGTGCGCTGCGGAAGCAATCGTTCAGTTCAAGGGCTGCCTCGGCAATGTTTCCGGCATTGCGCAGGTGGAGCCGTTTGTCCGCCAATTCCCGTTCCAATGCCTGGTTTTGCTCTGTCAGCTTGTCGATTTGCAGTTGGAGTTGGTAGATAATGTCGATCAGCTGAGACCTTCTCAGCCGCTTAAATTCTTTATCCGTCATATGCTGCATCTCCTCTCAACAAAGCTTCTTATGTGGAACTTATATTTTATAACAGGCGCTCTTACAAAGCTCTTACAAAGCTCTTACAAACCCGGAAGGCGAAAAGGGAAAAAACTGCCAACAACCTGACCTTTTGGGGACAGGCTGTTGGCAGCACAAGGTATTGATTTAATTGCTTAAAGATTGTTCCGCAAGCATATCCGGTGTGACCGCATGCGTGAAATATCGTCCCACTCGGATGCCGTCTTTTCCAAGACCGTCCTTGGTTCTGTCGGCATAGTTCATACCGAAATAACGGTAGCCGCCACCACGGTCGTAGGAAAGCTCAAAGGTAGGATCGCAGAAATAATCCTTACCGTCCAGTGTAACAACAGACCACACATGACCCATTGTGGCATCATAGTCACAGGTTGCAAGGGTCGTTTGGATTCCTGCTTGGGTCAGAAGCTGGTTGTAAACATTGGCAAATGTGACACATACACCGCTGTTGTGAAGGTATGCGTAATAGCTGTTCTTCCTTTCAAATTCTTCCAACGCGCTGTCGTCATAAACCATGCGTGTGCAAAGCGCGTGATAGATATTTTTCGCTTTTTCAACATCGCTCATTTCAGGGGTTACGGTTGCCAGCATTGCATTTGCGGCATTCAGGAGACGGTCAAGGATCCTCTGGTGCTCCGATTCGCTGTATTTATACTCTATGCTGACCGTTTTTGTTTCCGCATTGTAATGCTTAAAGAATTCAAAGGGCTTTGCGCACGCGTCGAAGAGAGGGAAATCATAATATATCACAGAACCCAGCAATTCCGCATATACCTTTTCCGGACAAGGCACCTGACTCTGATAAGTCAGAACTGCTTCCACAAAGTCACAATAAAACAACGCAAAATCGTTGCCCATGTTCTGTAAGGATTCCTTGGAAAGCATAAATGGATTGTAAATGTACGCACCGTTTGCAATGCGCGGTTCCATACATGCCGGCAGCGGCTTGGAGGGATCGTACAGATCAACGGGTTCTTCCGGTCTTTGAAGCGTGGAGTCACCATAGCTTTCCTCTGCGGTCTTGCCTATGGTAATGGTGTAGGGGAGCAAAAACAGCGTTTCAAAATCATTTCGCACAAACCGGAACGCACCGGACACGGTAACCGTTTGACCAAGATATACCGTTTTGTCAATACCGTCATCCTTGGGGTTCAGCATGCTGATGCGGGTTTGTTCGGGAAATACGGAGGGCTTATCCAAGAAGTATGTATATGTAATATTCAGTGGCTGTTCGGGAACGATGTGCCAGCCTTTTTCGTCAAAGCCGATTTTGCCTACGATCACCACACCGCCGGTGGTTTCAATGTCCACAGGGACCGGCGCAGGTTCCGGTTGGGGGTCGGTAGGATCTGTGGGATCCGTTTCCGGTTCCGTATTCGGATCGGGGGTTTCTGCGGTGGGCTTTGTTTCCCGATCCTCCGGATCCTGCCCGCCTGTTTGGCAAGCGCACAGCATGGCACACAGCATAGCCATCAAGAGCAAAACAGCAATCAATCTTTTCATTTACGTCAATCCTTTCTTTTTAAAACCAAACGATGCGTATCCTTTTCCATGACGATTTTGTTTGTATTTGCATTCTATCACAGGCACTCTTACAAATTACTTACAAAAAACGACGCGCAGCTTAACCGCATAAAAATTCCCGAAATGCATCAGCATTCCGGGAATTTTGTGGATCAAAAAGTTACGGATTCAAAACGGCAAAACACGCCGGCAATGGATCGCTTATTTCCAAAGGAGTCCGCAGGTCTGTTCTGCCCAACTGTACTGGGTCATATACTCACCGCGAAATTCGGGTTTTCCGGTTTTTAAGTATGTGTAATAATCACAGTCTATTTTTTCAGGAACAATGGAGTAGAAGTAATTGTTTCGCTGAAAAATATCATTCATACCCACAGCTTCCAGAGAGTGACGCAAATCACGGAATAGCTGATGGATATAGTTTTGGTTCTTTTGCGCTTCATCCTTCTCCCAAAGGGCAACACCGATTTCCGCAACCGTAACACCTGCGCCGTTTCGATCCACCAGAAAAGCAAACAGCTCTTTGGTCTTTGAGCGCTTAAATACCAACTTTTCTCCGTTGATATACACCTCAAAATTGCCAAAGCATTTTACGGTAAGCGGCTTTTCCCGCTGTTTTATGCCCTTGATGTTGTCAATCTCCGCTTGCACATCGGCAGCGGAAATCGGCTTGAGCAGGTACCCGGCGGCATGGATTTTGAATGCCGGAATTGCATATTCCTCGTAACCGGTGCAAAACACGATCTTACATTCCGGACAAAACCCAATGATTTTTTCCGCAAGGGAGAGACCGCCCATACCGCGCATATGGATATCCAGAAAGGCAATGTCGGCAGGATTGCTTTTGATGAAGTCGAGGGCTTCCTCACAAGAGGAAAAACTTGCAACGGAAGCAATATCGGCAGATGCCTGAATGGCTTTCGTAAGCGCACCCAGCATCAAGGGTTCGTCGTCTACGGCGATTGCGATCATTTCTTGCCCTCCTTTGGTATGGTGATCAGGACCTTTGTGCCAACACCTTGCGTGCTTTCGATTTCCAGCGTACCGCCAACCATGACTTGCAGGCGATCACGAATGTTGCGAATGCCGATGTGCTGCTTCTCGTCCAGCTGCTTGCTTGTATCAAAGCCCACACCGTCATCTTCCACGCAAATGCAGTAATTCGTATCCGTTTCGTAGGAGATTACACGAATAGAACCGCCTTTTTCCAGCTTCATCAAGCCGTGCTTGATTGCGTTTTCGACAAGCGGCTGCACGGTAAGCGCCGGCAAACAGAAATCTTCGGAGTTCATCTCGAAGGAAAACGTCATATCCGGAAAACGCACATGTTCAATATTGATATAATGGCGCACATGCTCCATTTCCTGCGACATGAAAATCGGTCTCGGATTATCCAGTTCTCCAAAATTGCCTCGCAAGTATTTCGCAAAATTATGAACAAGCTCACCGGCCTTTGGCGGATCCAACTCGCAAAGCTGCTCGATACTTCCAAGGGTATTATAAATGAAGTGCGGGCGGATCTGACTCATCATCGTGGAAATGCGGCTTTCGGCAAGCTGGGCATTCAAAACCATTTTTTCCGTTTCCAGTTCCTTTGCCTTGGCAAGCGCATTGAAGTTGCTTGGCATGATTTTCAGCACCATCACGATTGCCGCAACAAAGAAAACGAAAAACACATATTTGGAGGAAACTCCGGCATTCCAGATACCAAGGTCGATCATAACAAAATCGAGCCCGAAGGAGAGAAGGGGAGAAATCGAGCAGATATAAGGGAAACGGTTTCTTCCTTTTGCTGCAAAAAACTCTCTGATAAGACAGCTGAACAGGACAATATTTGCAAGGATCTGTGAAGCCGCCCAATAAAGCCACGTATCATAAAAGAATATATCCGTTAAGACGGGCAAAATAAAAAATACCGCATCGATCAGCCCCAGAACAGCAACGGTAATGGTTCCGACTGTTTTTGTGCCATTCAGAAGATGCACAAGTGCGATGGAAAGAAACAGCATATACAGCATCATCGAGCAACCCAACATCGTTGTGTTGGAAACAAAGGATTCGCGCCAAAACGAAACACCGTCAGCACTGTAAGACAGGTATGTGCCGGCAAAGAAAATCACGATGCCGAGCACCCAAATGAGTTTGCTGTTCTTTACATGTATCAGGGTAGAGAACAACGCAGTTCCCAAAAACAAAAGAGAAACAATAATAAATAAAAGTCCGATGTCCCGCTGGGATGCGCCGCTTTCCAGAACGCTTTTTTCAAAATCAAGGCCTGACCATAATGCCACATTGGACAGCAGCGTATCGATGGCGGTTTCGTTTCCGAAGTTGTGGGGGTTATGGATCAGGATCTCGATGGGCGCTTCGCTTCCACCCGTGAATGTGTGGGCAGACCAAGCTACACCGCAGGCAGAGCTGCCAAATAAAGGATTTTCGATGTCCATGACATAAGGCTCGTTTTCACCCTCGTAGAACGTCAAATTGATGTGGTCTGTATACAGCGCAATGGGTATATCACCACTGTAAACACCAATATATTCGCCATCGGGGGTCAGCATGTGGAAATTGCCGCGCAGGGTGACATCGCCTTTTGTTGCCGGAATATGTTTCCCCTTTACGATCTGCTGCCACGGACCGTCGGCAATCCGATACTCCCCGTCAAAATACACCTGCGCAACCAATGCCGGAATAGCCTGATTGCTGGTTGCGCTGCCGCGCCACAGCAGCAAGAGCGCAGAAAGCAGGATCAATATGGTGCCGATGATTTGTAAATGCAAATGCTTAAATATGTAAGATCTGTTGTTCAATTTCGGCATCTGTTTGGCCTCCCAAAACGATGGATTGCTTCCTATATAGTTTATAGCACAAACCGCTTGCGAAAGCAAGTGGCTGCATAGCAATCGCAGGATTGCCCGTACAAAAAAGAGGTGTCATTCCGAACAGGAGGGAAGAACCATTCCCGTCAGGCAGACGGAATGCGAAGATTCTTCGGTTTCGCTCAGAATGACACCCATCGGGTGTAGGGGCGACCAGTGGTCGCCCCTACAAATGGATTTGGGATTGTGTGTTAGAGAATAAAGAATAAATAATAAAGAAGAATTGCGGTGTCGGCGGTGCCGACGATTTTTATGACACCCTTCAGGTGTAGGGGCGAGCATTGCTCGATAAGCGGGCGATCGATGATCGCCCCTACGAGAAGATGTTTACGTTGTGCGTTACCGGGCGGGCAGGGGGCAAAAAAGACAAATGCCCTGTGTTGGTGCGAGTTTGCCTGCCGGGGCATCCCGGCGCGCTTACAGATCTTTGCCCCAGACTTCCATCTGGGTCAGGGCAGGGAAGGGGGATTCGTCCTCGGCTTTGATGAGCTTATCAAAGGTCAGCCATTGGATCTTCCGGGGCGCAATGGAGAAGTACTGCACCCGGTCGGTCTTTTCAAATTGCAGCACCTCCGTGCTGCCGTCGGAGAAGGTGACAGTACCCTCGGTCCAGTAGGAATCGTGGGGGAAGTGGGCGCGCAGGCAGATGCCTAAGCGGTCGATCTCCACGGTTCTGCCAAAGTCCAGCTTCATGCAGGCGTTGGGATCCCGGTTGATGCCCCAGGAAGCAAAGGGCCATGTGCCGTGGCTGTAGTTGCCGTAGACACCGTCGATGGCGTTCTTGGCTTCAAAGACAGCCTCGCCACGGGTCTCCACATTGGCGTCGGCGTGGGGGTAGCAGCCTTCGATGCGGTGCTGGTCGCAGATGTTGACGGCAAGATTCCGGTAGGTCTTGACCTCGAAATCCTCTGCCACCCGGGCGTAAATAAAGTGGCGCACGCCGGTAAAGGCGCGGTTGGAGTAGACAGTTTTGCGCTCGCCGAAGGGGACGGGGTATTCCATATCCTTGGTCAGGTAGCACAGGCTGCTGCGCAGCACATCGTCCACCTGCCAATGGACATGGACAGGGTGCTGGGAGGATAGCAGGACGATGCGGTCACCCTCCTGATATTCTTCCAAGTAGCACAGCTCTGCCTGTCCTTCGCCGGAGCGCTCTGCCAGCACTTCGCCGGCAGCATTGCGGACTTGTAAGGTTAATGTGATCATAATTTGCTCCTTCGTGAAAGAATTGTTGGGACGTTTCGGGCGATTCATGAATCGCCCCTTCGTCGAAGCACAAGATGCACTTTTCCATTTCCTGCAAGCAGGAAATTCCACCAGCATCTTGGCTTCTCCTCTCCCCACAAAGGCCGTTCGCCTTTGCGGGGACCCCAATTGCATCCGCCACCGGCGGCGCTCCCATCGCTCCCCCCCTACGAAATGGATTGTCAATTGTCAATTGTCCATTGCCTGCCGGGGCTTCCCGGCCGGGCAGGAGAAATCCAAAAAGAAGTGTCATTCTGAGCGGAGCAACCTTTGGTTGCGGAGTCGAAGAATCTTTATTTGTTACGGCAAGGGAAAGGCCAGAAGATCCTTCGACGCGCTTCGCTTGCTCAGGATGACACCCCGTTGGGGTGTTACGGGCGATTCGTGAATCGCCCGACGGGCGACCAATGGTCGCCCCTACGACGTTGGAATCGGTGCGGTGCATACTTGTCAATTGTCCGTTGTTTTCCGGGCGGCGAGGTTGGCTTTGGCTTCGGCTTCGATCTCGTCCTCTTCCTCCCGGGCCTTGCGGCGGTTTTCCTCGTCGATCACATCCTGTCCGGTGTGGTGGTCAATGAGCAGCCGGAAGGGCTTGCGCATCATCAGGCTGATCAGCATAAAGGCGGTGGAGAACCATACCGTCAAAAACAGAGGTGTCAGATACAGGAAAAGGTCAAACCGGGTCAGGGCAAGGATCATCGGCGCCCATGTCAGGGCTGCAGACAGCAGACTGCGGATAGGACTCAGGATTATCACCGGTACGCCGTTGCGCAGCAGCTGACCTGCCGTACAGCCAAACTGAGAATGGAACACTGTCAGGGTAGAGGTGTACACCAGCACCACGCACAGGCAGGCAAAGGGTACGCCCCATGGAACGAATATGCCAAGGTGGGAGTTGACAAAGCTGACATAGGTGGTGTAGGTCAGAATGCCGATCACCGTCAGGCAGATGAACCACACCAGCGTCACAGACAGAAAGCCGGATTTGAAGCCAATGAAAAACTGCTTGATGGCGCTACGGTCATCCTGCGTGTCCGCCAAGGTGCGCATGGAATAGTGCAGACCGGAAAAGGCTGCGCCTATGGTCACCACCGGCAGGCAGAAAATTAAAAATAACAGGTTGCAGACAAACAAATCGGCAATAAAGCCCAAGGTCTGCATCAGTTTGGAATCGTAATTGAATAAGCCCATATCGGAATACCTCTTTATAACATGGATAGGGGAAGCGTGGACGGGGTGTATATACGCCAGTTTACTCCAAAAACAGGGAAATTGCAAGGGAATTTACAAATCGTTTGCAAAATGGCGACATTTTTTGCCTAAAATCATACAAAATGAGAATTGCGGTCTTGGAATGGCTGTGATATAATAACAGATATAACACGATTTGCGTGACACCCCGGTGGGGCACTCCGGACGCGTGATGCACATCCCTGCCGGAGATGGCTTATAATTTTTTTGAGGAACGAACGGATATGGATGAAGAAATTGTGACAACGGAAAAAAAGCCCAAGCTTAAGGGCTTTGCCAAGCTCAAGCATGACCTGAAGGGGATGACCGTTCGGGAAAAGGCAGAGCACCTGTGGACCTATTATCGCTGGATCATCATCGTGGTGTTTATGAGCCTGCTGCTCATCAGTGTTTTGGTCACCACCTATGTCAACGCCCATACCAACCTGCTCCTCGGTGGCATCGGTATGAATTTGAAGACCGACGACACCGCGATTCAGGTGCTTACGGAGGATTTTCAGAAGGCATACGGCAATCCCATCCTTCGGTGGGAGGATGCGAAGTTTGTGGATGTGGCGCTGCGCAGCGGTCCAAACACCAATATCGACGATTATGAGCAGCGGCAGTACAATGTGATGAACATCCACGCCATGTGCGCCGGCAAGGATCTGGACTACATCCTCAGCAACGAGGAGGGTATTTACGCCCTGTGGCCGGAGGACGAAGAGGATCGTCCTTATCTGGATCTGAAAAAATTCTTTACCCAAGAGCAGATCGACGCCCTTGGCAAGGAGGGACGGCTGATGATCTACAACGAGCAGGTCATCGGCGTGGATATCTCCAATCTGCCGCTGGTGAAAAACCACTTCGGTACCAAGGACAAGGTCTATTTCTGCGTCGTGAAAAACAGCCCCAGAATGGATATGCTGCATACCTTCTGGGAGTACATCAATCATTGGAACGGTTAAGGAGAGAATACTATGGCTATTGTTGCACCTTCGATTTTATCTGCTGACTTTGTGAATTTGCAGGCGGATCTCACCGCCACTGCCGCAGATGGCGCCAAGTGGCTTCATGTGGATGTGATGGACGGCTGCTTCGTCCCCAATCTGTCCGCCTTTGCCTACTCCTCTGTGGAGGCAATCCGGAAGATCTCCGACTGCGTGCTGGATGTCCACCTGATGATCGAACGGCCTGTCCGCTATGTGGAAGCCTTCTGCAAGGCCGGCGCGGATATTCTGACGATCCATGTGGAGTCCGATATTCCGGAGAATATTCACGCCGCATTGGATAAGATCGCCGCGATGGGCGTAAAGCCCGGCATCGTCATTAAGCCCAACACCCGGTTTGAGGCGGTGCTGCCTTACATTGACAAGGTGGGCTTGATTCTGGTGATGACGGTGGAGCCCGGCTTCGGCGGTCAGAAGTTTATGGCGGATATGATGCCCAAACTGAAGGCGTTGCGGCAGCTCATCGATGAGAGAAATCCCGACTGCTATCTGGAGGTTGACGGCGGTGTGGATCTGACCACCGGCGAGATCTGCAAGGAAAACGGCGCCAATGTGCTGGTTGCCGGCTCGGCCTTCTACAAGGCTGCCGACAGAGCTGCATTTCTGGCGCAGCTGGAAAGAGAATAAGAAAAAGCGCCATTCGGAAGAATGGCGCTTTTTGAATGGACAATGGACAATGGACAATGGCGGTGTCGCTGCGCGACGATTGGAATGACACCCTTCGGGTGTTTCGGGCGATCGATGATCGCCCCTACAATGTGGAATCGGTGCGGTACATAATTGTCAATTGTCAATTGTCAATTGTCCATTGCATTGCCTGCCTGTGCTTCCCGGGCTTCTATGTAGGCCTTGATGGCGTTGAAGGATTCGTCCGAGATGGCGTGCTCCAATTTGCAGGCGTCCTCGGCGGCGACCTCCGGGCTGACCCCTAGCCGGATCAAAAGGTTAGACAATAGCGTGTGGCGTTCGTAAATCTTTTCTGCCACAGAAAGCCCCAGCTCCGTCAGGGTGATGTAGCCGTCCTTATCAACAAGGATATAGCCGCCGTTCCGCAAAAGTCCTACAGCGCGGCTGACGCTGGGCTTGGAGTAGCCCATATATTCGCTCACATCCACAGCCCGGACCGCAGGACGGGTCTTGGTCAGCACATGGATGGATTCTAAGTACATTTCGCCGGATTCGTGGATGGACATATAGTTGCCTCCTACGGTGTTTTTTTCCATTTTACCATAAGACGGCGGTTTTGGCAAGGGTGACGGACTTCTCAGAATGCGGAATGCAGAATGATCGCAGGGGAAACGGATTGCCACACCAGTGTGCGCACTGGTTCGCAATGACACATTTTTTAGATTGTGTGTTAGATTGCCACACCAGTGTGCGCACTGGTTCGCAATGACACATTTTTTAGATTGTGCGTTAGATTGCCACGCCAGTGTGATCACTGGCTCGCAATGACACGGAATTTCCGCATTCTGCATTGGCAATTGTCCATTGTCCATTGCATTGCCTGCCGGGGCTGCCCGACAAATCTGCGGTTTTTCAAGGATTGGGAAAAAAACGGGAAGATTTTTCCGTTTGGGTGTGGTATGATAGTAGCGTCAAGAGTGGGGAGCGCGTGATTTTCCACTTTCTATTTTCAACCGGAAACGGAGGACGGCATGGAACCGATCACACAACAGAAGATCCTGCGGGAGCTGGCGGCCATCGGGTTTGCGCGGCTTCCGCAATTTATTTGCGTCCGGGACGGCGAGGCAACGGTTCGGGATCTGGACCAGCTGCCGCCGGAGCTGACGGCGGCTGTGGCCTCCGTGGAGAAAGGCACAGGCGGTCTGAAGATCAAGTTTTACGATAAGCTAAAGGCGCTGGAGCTGCTGGGCAAGGCCATGGGCCTGTTCGACGGCGCGGCGGTGGAGCAGCCGGACAATGGACTTTTGCAGGCCATCCTCGAGGCAACAAAGCAAGGGGAATGACGGTGTCGCCGCGCGACGGATTATAATAATGCGGAATGCAGAATTGAAAGTTGAAAAAACCGTGTCATTCTGAGCGGAGCAACCTTTGGTTGCGGAGTCGAAGAATCTTTTTTGTTACGGCAAGGGAAAGGCCGGAAGATCCTTCGACGCGCTTCGCTTGCTCAGGATGACACCCCGTTGGGGTGTTACGGGCGATCGATGATCGCCCCTACAATGTTGGGTTTGGTGCGGTGGACAAGGACCGTCGAGGACGCCGGTCCCTACAAATATGATTTTCAACTTTCAATTTTCAATTGTGTTCGTTACCGGGCGGGCAGGGGGCAAAAAAGACAAATGCCCTGTGTTGGTGCGAGTTTGCCTGCCGGGGCATCCCGGCATTGTCCATTTATAAAGGGGGTGTGTGGGTGCAATACAGCAAGCTAAGCAACAAGCAGCTGCTGGCCATGAGCTGGTGGAATCAAAAAGAATATGCGTCTTTCGATGCCATCGTCTGCGATGGGGCTGTCCGTTCGGGCAAGACCGTCGCTGTGACCGATGGCTTTTTTCTTTGGTCTATGGCCCGGTTTGAAAACGGCGTCTTTGCCCTTTGCGGCAAGACGGTAGGCTCTCTCAGGCGTAACATCGTGTCTAAGCTGCCTGAATGGCTGGGTGGGGTGTTCCGGTTTCGGGAGAACCGGTCCGAAAACCGGCTGACCGTCATCGCTCCCAACGGGCGGAAAAATACTTACTATCTCTTCGGCGGTCAGGATGAGGCGTCGGCAGCGCTGATCCAAGGTATGACCTTGGCCGGGGTGCTTTTGGATGAGGTGGTGCTGATGCCCCGAAGCTTTGTGGAGCAGGCGGCTGCCCGATGCTCCGAGCCCGGGTCTAAGCTCTGGTTTACCTGCAACCCCGGCTCGCCCCAGCATTGGTTTTACCGGGAGTGGATCCAAAAAGCCCAAGAAAAACGGCTGCTTCGCATCCACTTCTCCATGGCGGACAATCCGGGGCTGGAGGCGGAAGTGCGGCAGCGGTATGAGCGGCTTTACACCGGACTTTTTTACCGCCGGTTCGTGCTGGGACAATGGTGCGCCGCCGAGGGGCTTGTCTATGAATTTGACGAACAGCAGCATATCGCAAGGCAGCCGCCCGAAACCGGGCGGGATTTTATTTCCGTGGACTACGGTACATTAAACCCTTTTTCTGCCGGGTTGTGGTGCCTGTCGGAGGGGAAGGCGGTGCGGATCCGGGAGTATTACTACGACGGACGGGCTTCAGGCCGCATCCGCACCGATCAGGAGCATTATGATGCGGTGGCAGCGCTGGCAGGAAATCTGCCGGTGGAGAAGCTGATCGTAGACCCCTCGGCGGCGTCCTTTATCGCCACGGTACGGCAGCATGGCCGGTTCTCCGTTCGGAAGGCGAGAAATGCGGTGCTGCCGGGGATCCGGCTGGTCACAAGGCTGCTGCGTGAGGGAAAAATTCAGGTGACCCGGGATTGCCGGGACTGCATCCGGGAGTTCGGCCTCTACCGTTGGCAGGAGGATTCCGAAGCGCCGGTGAAGGAGAACGACCACGCCATGGATGATCTGCGGTATTTCTGCGCCACGGTGCTGGAAAGAAACGGACAATGGACAATGGGGAGCGATGGGAGCGCTGCCTGTGGCAGATGAAGCGACCTGAGCGAGTTGCCGCGGTCGGTGAGCGAGGAAGCCGCTCCGACGGCGACGAGAGCACCGGGCACCGCAATAGGACAATTGCGGTGTCGCGGCGCGACGATTGTAATTATGCAGGATGCATTTATTTTTGGGAGGTTTTATGAACATTTATTCTTACGAAAAGGTATTTGGCTGTACGGACAGAACCACAAAAGCCATGCGAACCGCCATGGAAAGCTGGTTCAGCCTGTACTACGGCGTGGCAGAGGAAAACGCCAACCCCTGTCAGCGGGTTGCCTACACCGTAGTCAGCAAGCTCTGCCGCAGCATCTTCGGGGAGTACAGCGTCCGGTGCGATGACCCCTTTCTGCGGCAGGTGGCAGAGTCCTTGGGCAAGGTGTGTGTCAGCGCCATGCAGCTGGCGTTGGTGGGAGGCGCGTGCTACCTCAAGCCTGTGCCTCAACAGCAGGGCTTTTCCTTTGCCCTTGTGCCGCGGAACAGGATCCTGATCTTTGCGCGCAATGCCAGCGGAGAGCCTACGGATGTGGGTACGGTGGCTGCCAGTATGGATGGGAAATTTTACTATACCCTGCTGGAACGCAGAACGGTGGACGAAAAGGGCTTTTTGACCATCGAAAACAAGCTCCTGCGCAGCGCTGCGCCGGATACGGTGGGACAGCCGGTGCCGCTGACCCTTTGCCCCGAGTTCAAGGATCTGCCGGAAAAGTACACCTACCCGGAGCCGGTGGGCTCGGTAGGGCTGGTGCAGCTGAAAACCCCCATGGTCAACTGCGTGGACGGCTCTGCCGACGGGGTTTCCGTCTATGCCGCCGCGGAGGGCTTGATCCGGAACATCGACCGGAACGAGGCCCAGCTGTGCGGTGAGTTTGAACGGGGAGAGAGCCGGATCCTGGTGTCCAAGGATCTGCTGATGGACGGTCAGCTGCAGGAGCATGTGTTTGTGGGCTTGGATGAAGATCCGGAACGGGTTGGGGTCAGCATTTTCTCACCTCAGCTGCGGCAGCAGAGCTATCTGGAGAGAAAACAGGAGTATCTGCGGTCGGTGGAAACGGTCATCGGACTTCAGCGCGGTATGCTTTGCGATGTAAATCAAAGTCAGCGGACCGCTACGGAGATCTCCTCCAGCCAGCAGGAGCATAACCTGACGGCTATGGATTTTCAGGCGGTTTGGGAACAGGCGCTGCGGCAGGCGGCGGCTTTGTGTACGGTGCTGGGCAGACTGTACCGGCTGGGTCAGCCCCGGGATGTCCGGCTGGTCATCGATTGGGGCAACGGCGTGGTTCGGGACGAGGAAAAGACATGGCAGAATTACATGGATATGGTAAAACAGGGTCTTTTGGCGCCGGAGGTGGCGCTGGGCTGGCGGTTTAACCTGCCTGCCGATACCCCGGAGCAACGGGCGGAGATCCGCAAAAAGTTCATGCCGGAAGAGAAAGGGACAATGGGCAGTTGAGAATGGACAATGGGGAGCGATGGGAGCGCTGCCTGTGGCAGATGAAGCGACCTGAGCGAGTTGCCGCGGTCGGTGAGCGAGGAAGCCGCTCCGACGGCGACGAGAGCACCGGGCACCGCAATAGGACAATTGCGGTGTCGCTGCGCGACGATTGGAATGACACCCTTCGGGTGTTTCGGGCGACCAATGGTCGCCCCTACAACACGGTTTTGACATGGTGCGTTAGGGGTGTAGGGGGCGTGCATTGCACGCCCGTACAAAAAATTTAGGAGGTAAATGGTATGGAAAAGGAATTTTTGGAAGGCTTGGGTTTGGAAGAGGCGGCGGTGTCTGCCATCCTGGAACGGCAGGCGCAGACGCAGGAGCAGCATGCCAAGGAATTGGCGCAGGTGCGGTTTGACAGCGCGTTAGAGCAGGCGGTCAGCAAGGCCGGCGGTCGAAATACCGTTGCCATTCGGGCGCTGTTGGATGTGGATGCGCTGGCAGCTGCCGAGGATCGGGAACAGGCCATCTGTCAGGCGCTGGGTCAGCTGAAAAAGGAATGCAGCTATTTGTTTGAGCTGCCTGCGCCGCCTGTCTATGCCGCCGCCACCGGTACGGTTCAGGGCTATCTGCCCGACGAGCCTAAGACCTTGGCAGAGGCGCTGAAGGAGAAATTTAAGAAGAAATAAGGCATGGTTGGTTAATTCCTGCTTAGCAGGTGTTAATAAAAATTTTTTACTTAAAGGAGAAGGAAACACTATGGCAATTACACTACGCGATGCAAAGGTCGGTATGGCCGACAAGGTGGATCAGCAGGTGGTGGACATGTTCCGCCGCAGCTCTTTCCTGTTGGATCAGATGGTCTTTGACAACGCCATTTCCCCCGGCACCGGCGGCTCTACGCTGACTTACGGCTACATTCAGCTGAAGAGTCCTGCCACCGCCGCGGTGCGTACCGTGGGTCAGGAGTATGTGCCCGGTGAGGCGATCCGGGAGAAAAAGACCACCGGCGCGGTGATCATGGGCGGCGCATTTCAGGTGGACCGCGTCCTGCAGAACACCGCCGGCGCTGCCGATGAGGTGGCATTTCAGGCGGAGCAGAAGATCAAGGCAACTGCCAACTACTTCCATCATCAGGTCATCAACGGCGATGCCGACAACGGCTCTTTTGACGGCCTGAAGAAGCTGCTGGCCGGTTCTGCCAATGAGCTGACCGGTCAGGTCAGTCTGGTCACTTCTGCGGAGCTGGACGAGAACTACAACGCATTTTTGGACGAGATGGATGCTTTTCTGGCCACTGTGGACGGCACGCCCTCCATGCTGCTCATGAACCGGGATATGCTGGTGAAGCTCCGCTCTATTGCCCGTCGCGCCGGCTACTATGAGCGCACCAAGGACGATTTCGGTCGGGTGGTGGAGACCTACGCCGGTATCCCCATGGTGGATATGGGCAAGTATTTTGACGGCGAAAAGACTGTAGATGTCATTGAAACTGTGGACGGCAAGACCGCCATTTACGCCGTCTGCATGGGTCTGGACGGCTTCCACGGCATCTCTCCCACCGGCAACGGCGTCATCGTTGGCTACATGCCCGACCTGAACGCTCCCGGCGCAGTCAAGACCGGTGAGGTAGAGCTGATCGCAGGCGTTGCCCTGAAGAACACCCTGAAGGCGGCAGTTCTGAAGGATATCGCCATCGGCGGCTGATCGTAGGAGGTTCTGCCTATGGTCGACTACGAATTTTATACCGCTGTCTACCTGGGCAGTTCCGTTCCGGAAAAGGCGTTTCCCGGCGTGGCGGCGCAGGCGGCGGCGGAGCTTGCGCGGATCAAGCGGTATTGCCGGGTCAGCTGCCCGGGTGAGGCTTCGGAGAAAATGGCGCTGTGCGCTATGGCAGAGGCCATTTATGACGGCCGTCAGCGGCAGGGTCTGCGCAGCGCAGCGGTAGGCGGTGTGTCGGTGCGCTACGACGAGAACACCTGCCGCCGGGCTGTTTACGAGGCGGCTGGTATCTACTTGGATATCTACCGGGGGGTGGGCACATGACCGGATATCCCTTATGTCGGGATACGGTGACGGTTTACCGGCTGCAGGACGGAGCTGTTTGCCGTCAGGTGGAGCAGGGGTGCTTTTTCGGTTGGCAGGATACGCTGACAGAAGAGGTGAGAGGTCACCGTCAGGTCCGTACCTTTTATCTGGTGATGCCCGGATCTCCTCAGCGGATATTTCCCGGTGACCGGGTAATGGCAGGAGAAGGTCCTGTCATTACCTCCGAGGACTGGGACGGCTTTGTGCCGGCGGCGGTGGAAGGTCTTTGTCAGGTGCAGTATGCAAGCCCCCATTTTTGGCGCGGCAAGCTGTGCCACACCGAAGCAGGACGGAAATAATACGCAATGGACAATGGCGGTGTCGGGTGTTTCGGGCGCATCGTGATGCGCCCCTACGAAATGGATTGTACATTGTGCGTTACCGGGCTGACAAAAGGATGCCCTACGCATTTCTCGCAGGTTGGTAGCGAGTTTGCCTGCCGGGGCTTCCCGGCACGGGCAAGAGAAATCCAAAAAGAAGTGTCATTCTGAGCGGAGCAACCTTTGGTTGCGGAGTCGAAGAATCTTTTCTGTTACGGCAAGGGAAAGGCCAGAAGATCCTTCGACGCGCTTCGCTTGCTCAGGATGACACCCCGT
>JAZKXW010000006.1:0-12028 GCA_045611825.1 Faecousia sp. | reverse complement strand
GGAGAATGTATCACCGATAAAAAATGTAACATAAATAAGATCCGTCAAAAGATGGGTATGGTGTTCCAGTCCTTCAATCTGTTCAATCACATGAACATTATTGAAAACATTATGGCGGCACCTATGGACTTGCTGAAAAAGCCCAAGCAGGAAGCCTACGACAAAGGAATGGAGCTTCTTCGCACCGTTGGTCTTGCGGATAAAGCCTTTAATTACCCTGACGAGCTTTCGGGCGGACAGAAGCAGCGTGTTGCTATTGCCCGTGCTCTTGCTATGGAGCCCGAGATCATACTCCTTGATGAACCGACCTCAGCACTTGACCCCACGATGGTAGGTGAGGTGCAGGCGGTTATAAAGGATCTCGCCAAGCGTGGTTTGACGCTGATGATCGTTACTCACGAAATGCGCTTTGCCCGTGAGATCGCCAACCGTGTGTTCTATATGGACGAGGGCGGCGTTTATGAGGACGGAACTCCCGAGGAAATCTTCGATAACCCCAAGCGTGAAAAGACAATACGCTTTATCAAGCATCTGAAAGTGTTTGAAACCGTTATCACCTCAAAGGACTTCGATTTTATCGGCTTCAATACCTCTCTTGAAGAATTCGGCAGAAAGAATCAGGTTGCACAGAGGGCGATTATGCGTGCCCAGGCAGTATTTGAGGAGCTTGGCGTACAGATCATTCTCCCCGAGCTTTCGGGAGAATTTCAGTTGAGCGTTGCTCTCGAATATTCGCAGGACGAAGAGACACTTTCTATGCTCATCAAATACGATGGAAAGCGTTTTGACGTGAGGGAATCGGATAATATGCTGTCCTTGAAGCTTGCCGAGAACGCGTCGCAGAGTATTGAATATACGGAAATCAGCGAAGATGGATTTACCAACCTCGTGACCGTAAAAATCAAATAACGAGGTGGTAACTTGGAAACATTTAATTTTTCAAACAGCAATATTGACCTCGCTTGTGAGGAAGTCGGAAAGTTTCTCGCATCGGCGGGGGTTGATCGGCGCGAGGCTCTCCGCCTAAAACTCACATTTGAGGAAGTACTCTTGGAGTATCAATCAAAATTCGGCGAGGATGCTACCTACAAGCTGAAATGTATAAAGCGCTTTTCTGCCATACGAGTGGAAATGACCGTTCAGGGGGAGGGCTTTAACCCTCTTGAAAAAGAGGACGCCGACAGTGCCGTGATAAACGGACTTTTGGCGGGCATCGGTCTTGCGCCTACCTACAGCTACAGGAACGGCAAAAACTATATCGTATTCACCCCGAAGAAAAAGCCAATGTCGGGCACCCTCAAGATGCTCGTGGCTATCGTTCTTTCGGTTATCACAGGGCTTTTGCTCACGCTCTTGCCCGAAGGTGCGAGAACTGGTCTTTCCGAGAATTTCTTAACTCCCTTGGCAGATCTCTTCTTTGGAGCCATCGCGGCGGTATCGGGACCGTTTATCTTCCTTTCGGTGCTCGGCAGCATTTGCTCAATGGGAAACACGGAAACGCTTGGCAAAATAGGCAAAAAGACGATTGGCGCCATTTTGGGCTATATGACGATTGCAGGTCTCGGTCTTACCCTGATTGCCACGCTGTTTTATAAGGTGACTTTGGGTGGTGTCTCAGGGTCGGACTTTACAAAGGTACTTGATCTGATCTACAACATCGTACCTACCAACATCTTTGAGCCCTTTATCAACGGCAATTCGCTTCAGATCATATTTATTGCCGTCATTTTCGGCATTGCGATGTTGATGCTCTCCTCAAAGGTGAGTGGAGTGTTTACTGTTGTGGAACAGCTTAGCGCTCTCGTGCAGGCGGTAATGAGTGTTGTGCTGGAGGCACTTCCGTTTGCTGTATTTGTAATCTTTACCAATATGATAGTAAGCGGCACCATTGTGGAGATTCTCGGCTCGTATAAAATGATCCTCATCATTTTCCTGCTTGTTAGCGTGTATCTTGTGGGAATGGTTTTGTGGATCTCGGCAAGAAAAAAGGTCTCGCCTGCCGTGCTTGTCAAAAAGATTTTGCCCACCTTCCTTGTTGCACTCACTACGGCATCCTCTGCCGCGGCATTTTCAACCAACGTGAAGGATGCAAACAAAAGGCTGGGTATCGATAAAAACCTTGTGGACTTCGGTATTCCTTTTGGTCAGGTTTTGTTCAAGATGAGTGAATTTGCCATGTTCATCCCCATCGTGCTGACCTTCGCTGAAAACTACGGGATTGCCATAACACCCGTGTGGTTGATTCTGGCATACATAACCGTATGGCTTATCTCCTTTGCCGTACCGCCCGTTGCGGGTGGCGCGATCATGGGCTTTACTGTCGTTTTTGCGCAGCTTGGCATTCCGATGGAAGCTATGGCTATCGCAATCGCATTAAACGCTATTACCGATTTCCCATTGACTGCCATGAACGTAACAGGCTGGCAGCTTACTATGATTGATGTGGCTGACTCGCTTGATATGCTCGATAAAGAAACCCTACATAAAAATAATTAAAAAAATCATACAGAAAGAGGTACACTACCATGACCATCGAAAAGAATCTTAACGGAACTGAACTGACTATCACCATCGCAGGCAGACTTGACACAACAACAGCTCCCCAGCTTGAAGCAGAATTCAAGCAAAGCATTAACGGCATTGAAAAGCTCGTGCTTGACTTTGCCGCACTTGAATACCTTTCTTCCGCAGGACTTCGTGTTCTTCTCGCGGCTCAGAAGGTAATGAACAAGCAGGGTGAGATGATTATTAAGAACGTAAACGAAACCATCAATGAAATCTTTGAAGTTACCGGTTTCATTGATATTCTGACTATCGAATAAGTATGAAAATGACGGTGAAAAAGAGCATCGCCATCCTGCTGGTGATGCTAATGATAATTACACCCCTTTCAGGATGTGTCTCCTATGATGAGAATTACTCCATTTTTGAACTGTGGGTTGCAGGTGTCAAGGTTACAACAAGAAATCAAGCAGATATTCTTGGTGATGGAACGGTTAGCTATGTTGGCGATGGGACTTCCGGCACGCTGACACTGAATGGTACAAACATCACAGAATCTTCTGATCCCAATGCCGAGGCAGTTATTGTGTCCACAATTGAACACATAACCATTAACCTTGTGGGTGAAAACAAAATTGGTATGGGCGAGAAGGCACCGGTAAATGGCATTTCCGCTTTTGATTTGACAATTCAGGGCAAAGGCAGCCTTGCCGTTGGCGCAAGAGCAAGCTGTATCAAAGCCGATGAACTCACGGTGGAATCGGGCAACATCGACACCTACATCAAAACCGCAGAGGATGAGATTGCAAGCTTTATTGGTGTCGGCCTTTGGGCGCAAGAGCTTCTGACCGTGAACGGCGGTGATATAGAGGTTCATTACGACCCGGAGTTTTCGGCTCTGTCTTACGGCTTGTACTGTGTAAAAGACCTCACAGTTAACGATGGTACCATTACGATCAAAGAGGAAAATGCCGCCGCTTTGGGCGTTGGTATCATATCGTCGGAAAAGCTGACCATCGCTGGCGGTAATATTAACGTTTACGGCAACGATGACGCAATGAATGCAAAATACTTTGCTATGACCGGTGGTACTGTAAATGCAAGTGCAGTTGATCTGTTTTTGGCAGGCATGAATCCTGAAACAGGGGAATTTGTATTTGGCTCTGACGGTGTTTGCCGACTGGTTAACAAGGCGGAGTTCTCCGGCGGCTCACTGACACTTACTGCCCTTGACCGTATGAATCCCGACGTTCCCACCTTCTTCTCCAAAGACCTTGCGCTTGACGGAATGAAGGTAAGCGGCGGCGACAGCACTGATGCTCTTACAGAGAAGGATACTTCCGCCTACGCATACACCGACACCTGCATCCGTATTGAGAAGGAGGGCAACTGATATGACTAATACGAAGAAAAGATTATCGGCTTCCTTCCAAAAGTGGTTGTTCCTCATTGTGGCTATTGCTTTTGTGATTACCCTGGTATTTCTGTGGGGCTATCAAACAAAACTCTTCACCGATAGTGCGGAAAACCTTCTTGATACATATATCAAGGATGTAAAACAGGATATCGCAGATACATCGGATAAAAATCTTTTGGTGATCACGCATGCCGTTGCGACCGAACTGAACGGCACGCAGGAAATTACCAATGAGCTTCTTGCTGAGATGTTGGGCAAATATAACGTAAGCGAAATCAATTACGTAGACACAAGCGGCATCATTGTAGCAAGCTCAAACGAAAACTTTGTCGGCTTCAATATGGCAACCAATGGTTATCAGCCTGCTGAGTTTATGGCACTGCTCGGCGCACTCACAGAGTGTGTTCAAGACTATCAGCCCATCGCCTACGATGAGAGTATCTACCGTAAGTATGCAGGCGTGAGCCTTGCCTACGGCGGCTTCGTTCAAGTCGGCTACGACACGGATGCTTACTATGAGGCGATGGAAACTGCCGTAACCGAGGTAGTTAAAAACCGCCACGTTGGTGAGGACGGATTCCTCATTGTTACCGACAGCGAGTGGAACATCGTCAGCGACCGTTCCAACAACAGTGGTCAGCCCGTTACCATCGTAACGGCTATGACCCAAAATATTGCTGAAATTGAAAACAAGACGATGTTCGAGGAAGGCATCTACATAGGACGAGAGGTAGAAAAGGACGGAGAAACCGTCACCGCGTACCGCTTTGAGCGTGCGTTCTGTATGTTCGACGAAAATGAAGGATTCAAGATTATCGCCGTTTATCCGCACAGCGAAGCAATGGTTTCCCGTGACGTATCTCTCAAGGTGTTCACCGTGCTTCAGATCGTGATCTTCGGTGCATTGTTTGTCTTGATTTATTTCCTTGTGCGTAAGCTTGTTGTAAAGAACATTCACAAGGTAAACACCTCACTCTCCGCTATTACCGAGGGCAAGCTCGACACCGTGGTGGACGTTCGCTCCCACGTGGAGTTTGACTCTCTCTCAAACGATATTAACACAACGGTCGATACCTTGAAGCGTTATATCAAGGAAGCGGAGGAACGCATAGATGCAGAGCTTGCCTTTGCAAAAGCGATTCAGCACTCGGCTTTGCCTTCTGTATTCCCGCCGTACCCCAACAGAACAGAATTTGAAATCTACGCCACCATGCATACGGCAAAAGAGGTCGGCGGCGACTTCTACGATTTCTATTTTGTGGACGAAGATAACCTTGCGTTTTTGATAGCAGACGTATCCGGCAAGGGTATCCCTGCGGCAATGTTTATGATGCAATCCAAGACCATCATAAAGAGCTGTGCCGAGTCGGGCATGAGCGTTGAGCAGGTGTTCACCGTTGCCAACGAAAAGCTCTGCGAAGGTAACGATGCAGGTATGTTCGTTACTGCCTGGATGGGTATTCTGAACGTAAAGACCGGCAAGGTACTCTTTGCCAACGCAGGACATAATCCACCCCTTGTAAAGCACGCAGACGGCACATACGAATATCTCAAAACCCGTGCAGGCTTTGTGCTTGCAGGTATGGAGGGTGTTCGCTACCGCAAGAATGAGTTGGAGCTTGCACCCGGTGATGCCATTTATCTCTACACCGACGGTGTTACCGAAGCGACCGATCTGAACACAGAGCTTTACGGAGAAGATCGCCTGCATACCGTTCTTGAAAAATATAAGGATGCATCACCGCAGATTATCTGTGATGAAGTCAAGCGTGATGTGGATGCCTTTGTTGGCGAAGCACCGCAGTTTGATGATATTACGATGCTTAGCTTAAAATACAACGGACGGGAGGACGCACAGTGAAAGAGTTGACGATAGCAGCAAAAATCGAAAACATTGAAGCCGTAACGGACTTTGTAAACGTGCAGCTTGAAGCGCTGGATTGCCCGATGAAAGCACAGATGCAGATCGATATTGCCATCGATGAACTGTTCGGTAACATCGCCCACTACGCCTACAACCCCGATGTAGGAGAAGCTACCGTTCGTGTGGAGGTTACGGAAGATCCACTCGCTGTAGTGGTTACCTTTATTGATAAAGGCGTACCTTATGATCCCCTTGCAAAAGCCGACCCCGACACAACCCTTTCCGCAGAGGAAAGAGAAATCGGCGGTCTTGGTATCTATATGGTGAAAAAGAGTATGGACGAGATCACCTATGATTACAAAGATGGCCAGAACATTTTAAAGATAAAGAAACGCATTTAATCTTCCAAAGCGAGAAACAGAATTGGGAGGAAAGGACATGAAAAAACATATTGCAAGGCTTTTGCTGATGTTGTTGATTGTGACTTTCGTTTTTACAGCACTGCCTCAAACTGTAAGTGCGGCAGACAATGTAAAATACAAGGTCACCACTAAAATCTGCAACGGCTTTCAAAACGGAACCAATTCCTCAAAGGTTAACTTTACCTTTTATGGAACCAATGGCTCTCACAAGCTGAACAATACAGCGAAGATGATCAAAGGCGATGCTTATGAAAGAAACAGAACAGATACCTTTGAGTTTAGCTGTGCAGACTTGGGGCAGATCTATGCCCTCAATGCCAGCTGCGGTACTGACGGTGTGAAGTTTGAATACATCAAAATTGAAAAATCCAATGGCAGCGGTTGGACCCAGTTGGCAAGTTTCTCCATCGGAGAGTGGATTGATAATACAAACAAAACATACTATGCCAACAGAAATACCATTTATCGTGTTAAGGTCGTAACGGCAGATAATCCCCTTGACAGCACAAATGATTCCGTGGAACTGCTGCTGAAGGATAAAAGCGGACAGTCTGCTTCGCTGGGTACGGTGAGCAATCTGCGTTCAAGCAGCGAGGTGAGTTTTGACATCAAAACATCGCAAAGTCTTGGTGATTTAGACACCGTAATTTTGAAGAAAACCACAAAGGGTTCGACTTCTGACGACTGGCGGCCGATGTACATTCAAGTCGAAAAAATGTCCGGTTCCACTACAGCGGGCAATATCAAATGGGATTCTGAGGTCCTATTCGTGGGTAATCAGGTAGTCAGCACGAGTCAGGTATCCTTAAACCGCTATACCGGCTCTGTAAAAACGGACAAGGCAACGGGACTGGCATCTATTTTCTTTGAACCCAATTTCTATGTGATAAGCAGTATCGTTCTTGTTTTGGGCGGTGCCGGTGTTGCAGTCTATCTGAAGAATAAGAAAAACACTGTGAGAAAGGAGAAAGTAAAATGAAAAGAATAATTTCCTTTCTGATTGCTATGCTCCTGGTGGTATCTTTACTCCCGATTACATCCGTTTTTGTTTCCGCTGAAGAGACAAATACTGTAGATACCGGTGATACAGAAACCGATCAAAAGCTGTCTGACTATGGATTTGACATTTCTCTGGATACCATTGAAGGATATGATCCAGACAACGGTGATGTACCAAAATCGCCCTTTGGTACTGCATGGGTGGATAATTACACCCTTATGGAGGCTGTATATTACGATTGCAGCGCTCCGGGCGGAACGATATGGAGTTACATTGAGGGAAACACGGATATTTTTGGTGATGAACCTCGCCCCACCGGTAGTGTAAACACGACAGAGCAAATCAGCAGATTACCCTATGAGTTCGACATACAATATTCGGTGTCTGCAACGGGTGATTTTTCGAGGGACACCAGAAACAACGGCGTGGTTATACTTTACGCTATGAAAGATAACCAGGGACAACATATTTATTTTTCCGTTGGTGATCCGACGGACAAACTCTCTGCCGCAAACTACAAGAAATTGTCCACGCTTCCCGTTGGCCTTTTGCCGGATTTGGAAAGCTATGCCGGTGTACTCAATGTTGCAGTGGGCAACTTCCTGCCTGGAAACGAAAATGAGATGGGAATTTCGCCTGACGAAATCGTGGTGACCTATCCTGTAAATACTTCCGGAATAATCAGTATGGTAACGCAGGTGTTTTCTCTTAACAACCTGCAGGAAAACGCTTGGCAGAACGCTGGTAATTGGGTGCTTGCCAAGGATATTTCCGTAAATACGGACGGAAAGTTTTTGTCTTTGGCGGTGGGTAACCTGAACCAGGATAAGTACGATGATATTATTACCACCACCTCTTACGGTGTTTCCCAACTGAAGCTGGATACCAAACTTTCAAGAGCATCCAACGCGACTGTCCGTGTTTTGTTTGGCGGCTCTGATGGGAAAACAGTAACGACGGAGATTCCGGGAATTTACCGCGTGGGAAACACCGTCTGTAATATAAACAACGACAGCACAACCGATCTTGTACTGTGCGGCCTCAATGGGTTATCCTACAGTGGAGGCAACGCCCAAGTTACAGATATTACTGTCGTTTTGGACGCGGATTTGAAAGAAAGCTTCCGTGCTACCAATGTGTCTACAATTCAAGCATCCCTTGTCGATGAATTGGAAAAAACCCTCAGAGTACCGGCATCGGTGATTAAAACCGAGCAAATGGCAGATGACGGAACCAATCGATTCACGGGCAAAAGAGAAGACTCCTCCCACATGGTGTCCTATGACGGCATGCTGCTTGTTTCCGGCACCTGCAAGAATGAGGTGCGCTTTGCAAAGGGAAATCGGGCAGAGTATATGAAAGAGGGGCATGTGTTACTGAATTGCTATTCCGGTATGCTTTATGCAACTCCTACTGCTGTCTGCCGTGATGAGATCTTTATTATCTATGATAATAACAACGACATGACGATTTATAACCATCCGCAAGCCGTTGAAATGACCAGAACCTTTTCTTATTTACATGTCCCCCAAACAAATGTAAACGGTGCCCATGTTGGTGCATTTGCTCTGGCCAATACGGATTACGACAGCGGTGTTCTTCGCTATGACGGTTGGACAATGTCCTTTACAGATCCCGAGCTAAAGGCAATTATAGCAGCTGCACCGGCATTTGTTGACTTCCTTTATGATGATATGGACTATGTCATTACGGGTCAAACCACTTATGCCATAAGCTCTTCCACGGGCGAGGGTATATCGAGAGAATGGAATGCAGGTCTTAAAGGCGAGTTTAATATATCGATCGTCAAGTTTGAATTGGAAGCAGGGTATCAGGGTAGCTTTGCCAAACAAACTACCACAACAAAGACCACATCCTTCTCTGCAACCAAGGAAACCCTTGCCGTCGTAACCACCGTTCCCGTTGAGGTTTACACATATACACTCTTTGTGCATAAACCCGGTGAGGGATTGGTAGCACGTACTTACAGCGTCCCAATCATACACGAGGAAATTTACTCCACGATGACAATACCGGAATATGACCGTGCCGCAGCGAAGTACAACAAGGATACGATTGGCGGAAATATTATTAAACACACCGATGGCGATCCCTCCACTTACAACTATAATGACGAAACCATCAAATCCATCTATGCGCAGAACAAGAAAGACATCTTCACCTCTGACGAATGGATCAGAACCAATTACAATACCGGTCTTACAGGTGCTTCTATTGAGATAGAAGAAGAAGAGGAATGGTCACACGGATTTTACCTTGAGGGCTCGATTACTGTTGGAGGAGCAGGCGGAGGCGGCGGTGCGACCGGCGGTTTTAGCCAAGGCTGGGTTAGCGTCGATGCAGACGGTGTTGCTTACGAGGGCAGTGTTCGTAATTTACCCTATCAGGCGGCAGATGACGGCTACGGATTTAAGTGGCGTCTGAGGACCTTCTTTGTTACTGTGAACGGTAATGACGTTCCGTTTGTTACCTATGAAGTTGGTGATTGCTCCAGTAATCCCCGCGTACCTGCAAATGTGAGCGCAAGAGGATACGATGCCCACGATGAAAATGGTAATCGGATTCCCGCAAACCTCATCACTTGGGAAGAGTTTGAATCTGATGCAGGAAAGGGTATCAGCTATGCAATTCTGAGAAAGAACTCTTTCACGGGAGCCTATTCCACAGTGGGAACGGTTCCCTACGGTGTGACCAGCTTTATTGATAAGGACACGAAGCTTGAATTCGGTACTGAATACGAATATGTTGTTCGTGCATTTAAGAATCAAGCAACAGCCGTGAACAGATACAGTATTATGAGTCCGCCGGAAACTGCAAAAACCTTGAGTCAGTACGGAGCGATCGATGTATCCTTGTTGGAGAGCAACGTTGAAGTACAGGTCGGCAAGTTTGCGCAAATCGGAGTTTCGGCTGTCGGAAACGGCGGCGAGCTGGAATATCAGTGGATGCGAAGACTGCCCCTGTCGTACGAATGGACGTCCGTTATTGATGCAACAAGCGCAACTTGTGATATTGTCGGTGCCGCAAATGTGATGGACGGTGCGGAATACAGATGTCTGGTGATGGAAACGATCACCTTGCCAGATGGCACAAGAGAAATTATCTACACATATTCTGATGTTATTAAGCTCTCGGTGAAAGGAGGATAAAATGGGAACTTTTCAATTTGTTTCTGAACTGATTATGACCCTTTTGTTCTTGGCAGCGGCCATTTGGGGCGCAGTAATCTCCTTTGGCAAAAGGAGTGCCCTGTTCCTTCAAATCGTTGCTTGCGGACTTGGCTGTATGGCGCTGGGCAATGTGTTTTCCTTTGTACTGCAGCTCACCGCACCTGAAGAGATATTGCGGGAACTGACCGAGGGCTTCCACATTGGTCTACTGGGCATTTTCGGTATGTTCGCATTTTTGTTCTCCGCATCCTTTGGTCAAATCGATGGTCTGGGTGACGACAAATCAGAGGCACTCCAAGAATATCGGTTGATTGCCTTGGCTGCCCCGGCAGGTGTTATTGTGATTCTGATATTGATGCTGATTTCCGGCATCGGCTGGCAAATGCAGGTTATGTATGGTGTTTTGTTCCTGCCTGCTATGCTGGCATCCTACTATAACCTGAAACATTTGATCATTCCCGATGTAGAGGACGGCATTCTGGCCGCCATCCGCAAGTACAATCTTGCAACAATACTTTTGACAGTCCTTGTGATGATTACCTTTGTTGTCAAAATGTATGGACAAACCCTCGTTTATGGCATCGTCAGCATCCTCTGCGGTGTATGCGCGCTGTTTGTGCTGTGGTTTGCAAAAGAAGGAACGGAAAGGTGGTTGCGCTGATATGTTATACATTTTGTTTATTTGCTCAGCTGTTCCTATGACCTTGATGCTGTTCCTGCTGGAGAAAAAACCCCGGATGACCATTTTGTACATGCTCATCGGTCAGGTGATCTGCCTTTTGGCTGCCCAGATAAACTACCTGCTGCGGGATTTGTTTTATGGGGCAGAGTACAACACCTATGCTGTTACAGTTACCGTCACGCCCCTTGTGGAAGAGTTTTTAAAGGCACTGCCGATCATCTATTTCGGCTTTGTCATCTCCCATAAAAAGGAAGACCTGATGAATGTGGCAATGGCGCTGGGTATTGGTTTTGCGATCCTTGAGAATTTCTACATTCTTGTGGTGGACACGGAAGCAGTTACCATCGGCTGGGCATTGATGAGAGGCTTCTCTTCCGCACTGCTGCACGGCATTTGCACTTCTTTGGTGGGATATGGCGTTTCTTATGTGAAGACCCGGAAGAAGCTTTTCTATACCGGCACTTTTGGTCTGCTTACAATGGCCATCATTCTTCACGGGTTGTTTAATGCTTTTATTCAGTCTCAGTATGCTTACATAGGTGTAATTCTACCTATCGCCATTTACATTCCGTTTGTGATTGCGCCTGTTTTGAAGAAGAAAAAGCCCCTGAGTAAGGTCAAATAAGCTACATATGGAAACAAGGCGGCAACGAGATCACCTCGTTGCCGCCGTATCTGAATGCGCAAGCTGATGGCAAAGGGCGGTGTTATTGTTGCGAATGGAGTTTTGGGCTGCGAGGTCGATGAGAGGTCGGTTTTTGGGGTAGGGGAGGCAGGCTTTGTGGACGCGGTCCATGGCAAAGGCGGCGGCGCCGGAAAAACGGCTGGAGCTGCTGGCGGCAGCCCGTGGAGAAGAAGCGGCGCTTCTGCGTGGACAGACCTATTTGGCCATGGGACAGTACCCGGAGGCGGCAAGGTGTTTTCACGCCGCGGAAGTTGCCTTTCCCCGG
>JAZKXW010000005.1:0-2761 GCA_045611825.1 Faecousia sp. | reverse complement strand
TTGGGGGCTGCATTTTCTGCGGCAGCGACGGCGGCAGCGCCTTTGCGGAAAAGGGCTGCGATATCGGGCATCAGCTGGAGCTGGCGAAGCGTCGGGTAGCAGAGAAGATCAAAAACGGCAAGTACATCGCCTATTTTCAGTCCTTTACCAACACCTATGCCCCATTGCCGGTTTTGGAAACGCTGTACCGGCAGGCTATGCAACCTGATGACATTGTGGGTCTTGCCATCGGCACACGGCCGGACTGCTTAGGGGACGATGTGGTGGCGCTGCTGAAGGCGCTGAACGAGGAAAAGCCGGTATTTGTGGAGCTTGGCTTACAGACGGTGAAGCCGGAGTCCGTCGCCTACATTCGCCGGGGCTATGAAAACGGCGTATATTTCGACGCCGTAAAGCGGCTGAAGGCTGCCGGTATCCATGTGGTGACCCACATCATTTTGGGTCTGCCGGGAGAATGTATGGACGATGCGGTGGAAACCACCCGGCAGGCGGTGGCCGCAGGAACGGACGGGGTCAAGTTCCATCTGCTCCATGTGCTGAAAGGTACGGATCTGGAAAAGGATTACCGGGCAGGCAGGTTTGATTGCCTGACGCTGGAAGCGTATGCCCTTTGGCTGAAAGCCTGTATTAAGGTACTGCCGGCATCGGTGGTGGTGCACCGGATCACCGGGGACGGCGCGAAAAAGGATCTGGTAGCGCCCTTATGGAGCGGTGACAAAAAACGGGTTTTGAATTATTTGAATCGGGTTTTGGAAATCGCTTCCCCCGAGGGGAAGCTGTCACGGCAAAGCCGTGACTGATGAGGAATACGGGCGTAAATTGTAACATTTTTTGCTTTGCAACAGACGTATTCTCAATGTTCAGATTTCGCCGTTCCTCATCCGTCTTTTTGCTCCGCAAAAATCCACCTTCCCCCCGGGGGAAGGTATTGTGGGTGCGGTGGAGAGTTTTCATTGTCCATTGTCAATTGTCCATTATAAAAAAGCATGGGCTGCGATTTGCAGCCCATGCTTTTTGTTTACTTCAGATCCAGCTCGGCGGCGGACATGATGCGGATGCCGTTTTCCTGCAGAGCGGCGGTGAAAGCCGCTTCATCGTCCACACGCATGACCATGTATGCCATGTCGTTGCGGTGGGTGAACAGGGAGTACATATACTCCACGGCAATGTTCTTTTCCGCCAGCACGGACAAAAGCTCCGCAAGGCCTGCCGGACGGTCCGGCACTTCTACTGCCCACACAGGGGTCATGGACAGGATATCGCCGTGGGCCAGCAGGACGCTGCTTGCCTTTTGGCAATCGTCCACGATCATACGGGCCAAGCCGTAGTCCGCAGTTTCGGCAATGGAGATCGCCCGGATATCCACATGCTCATCGGCCAGCAGCCGGGTGATCTCTGCCAGCTGACCGGCCCGGTTCTCTAAGAATACAGAAATCTGATGAATGCTCATATTTGTTCCCCCTTAGATTTTTCTCTTGTCAATGATACGGACAGCCTTGCCCTCACTGCGGGCAATGGACTTGGGCGTTACCAGTTTGACCTTGGGAGAAATACCCAGCATATCCCGCATAGCCTCCAGAAGCTTCTTTTCGGCGGCGGAGATCTTTGCCAAGGAGTCGGAGATCATCTCCGGTGTCATTTCCACCATGATCTCGAAGGTATCGGTATGGTTGACACGGTCCACGATGATCTGATAGTTGGCACCGTAGCCCTGCTGCATCAGCACCGTTTCGATCTGGGACGGGAACACATTGACGCCGCGGATAATCAGCATATCGTCGGTTCTGCCCATAGGCTTTGCCATCTTTACATGGGTTCTGCCGCAGGTGCATTTTTCCCGGCTCAGGACGCAGATATCCTTGGTGCGGTAGCGCAGCAGAGGGAACGCCTTCTTGGTAATGGCGGTAAAGACCAGCTCGCCCTTGCTGCCCTCAGGCAGCACCTCACCGGTGTCGGGGTCAATGATCTCGGCAATGAAGTGATCCTCATTGATGTGCATGCCGCTTTGCTCGGAGCATTCGTAGGCAACACCCGGACCGGAGGTCTCGGTCAGACCGTAAATATCATAGGCCTTGATACCCAGCTTGTTCTCGATGTCGCGGCGCATATCCTCGCTCCATGCCTCTGCGCCGAAGATACCGGCTTTCAGCTTGATATCGTTCCGGATACCCCGCTCGTAAATACTCTCGGCAAGGTAAGCCGCGTAGGAGGGGGTGCTGCACAAAATGGTGGCGCCCAGATCCGTCATAAACTGGAGCTGACGGCCGGTGTTGCCGGAGGACATAGGCAGGGTCAGGCAGCCCACCTTATGAGAACCGCCGTTGAGACCGAAGCCGCCGGTAAACAGGCCGTAGCCGTATGCCACCTGACACACATCCTCCTTGGTGCCGCCGGCAGCCACAATGGCTCTGGCGCAGCAGTCCTCCCACAGTTCCACATCCTCCTTGGTGTAGAACGCCACCACACGCTTGCCGGTGGTGCCGGAGGTGGAGTGGATACGGACACACTCGGAAAGAGGCACGCCCAGCATACCGTAGGGATAGCCCTCTCTCAAATCGTCCTTGCACAGGAAGGGCAGCTTATGCAGGTCGTCCACGCCCCGGATGTCCTCGGGAGTGACGCCCTTTTCTTCCATTTTCTTGCGGTAGTAAGGCACATTTTCCCAAACATGCTTTACCTGCTCTACAAGCCGTTCATTCTGCCATGCCAGAATCTGTTCCCGGGATGCAGTTTCGATTTCCGGCTGATAATACTTTTCCAT
>JAZKXW010000004.1:0-53194 GCA_045611825.1 Faecousia sp. | reverse complement strand
GATCGCATTGCTCAGAATGTCCTATTCCGTAGGTTGCGGAGATTGGACCACGGTTATGCATTACAGTCATAACCTGTATTTTGAGTCTGCCGCCATGATCCTGACATTGATTACTTTCGGCAAATATTTAGAAGCACGGGCCAAAGGAAAGACCGGAGATGCGATCCGTCAGTTGATGGATCTAAAACCGAAAATGGCAGTAGTGCTGCGTGACGGACAGGAACAGGAGGTTCCTGTGGAGCAGGTGAGAACTGGGGATGTGGTAGTAGTCCGTTCCGGTTGCAGTATTCCGGTAGACGGTGTTGTGGTAAACGGCAGAGGTGCGGTGGATCAAAGCGCCTTGACGGGAGAAAGCGTACCCATAGAGAAATCTGTGGGAGATGCGGTTTGCGCGGCAACGATCAACACGGAGGGGTATCTGCAGATCTGCGCACAGAAGGTTGGTGAAGATACCACGCTGTCGCAGATTATCCGCTTGGTTGAGGAATCCGGCGGTTCAAAAGCGCCGATTGCTAGATTGGCAGATAAGGTTGCAGGCGTGTTTGTGCCTGTCGTTATGACAATCGCGCTGGTTTCCTTTGCGGCATGGCTGATTGCAGGACAAACCTTTGAATTTGCGTTGACAACGGGAATTGCCGTTTTGGTCATCTCCTGCCCATGCGCCTTGGGTTTGGCAACCCCGGTGGCGATTATGGTTGCGACAGGTCAGGGCGCAAAGCTTGGTGTTTTGTTTAAGAATGCACAGGCGTTGGAAGCGCTGCACCGGGTAGATACGGTTGTTTTTGACAAGACCGGCACGCTGACGGAAGGAAAGCCGTCTGTTACGGATGTAATCGTAGGGGCATGCGATAAGGACACATTGCTATGTATTGCGAGATCCTTGGAGCTTCCCTCTGAGCATCCTTTTGCCAAGGCGGTTGTTCGCTTTACGGACAATATCACAGAAAAACAGACAGATGCATTCGAAACGATTCCCGGTCAGGGTGTTGCTGCCTGTATTGAAGGAATTCGGTATGTTGGCGGCAATCAGCGCCTGATGGAATCACAGGGGATTGAAGTGCCTGATTTATCAGAATACAGCAGAATCGGAAAAACACCGCTGTATTTTGCCTCTTGTGACGGCATCTTTCTTGGCGCGCTGATCACGGCAGATGTTTTGAAACCGGAATCTGCAGAAGCTGTAAAGCTGCTGCAGACGATGGGGATCGAAACAGTAATGTTAACAGGTGACAATGTGGCAACCGCTGCAGCGATCGCCGGGAGTGCAGGTATCACCCGTGTGATTTCGGATGTGCTGCCGACAGAAAAGGCAAAAGCGGTAGACACCTTGCATGAGGACGGCAAGAAGGTACTGATGGTTGGCGACGGAATCAACGATGCGCCTGCACTTGTGACTGCGGATGCGGGTATGGCCATTGGCGCCGGCACAGATATTGCTATGGAGTCTGCGGATATTGTTTTGATGCGCGATTCTCTATACGGTGTTTGCGAGGCAATTTCTCTCAGCAAGGCAACGATTCGTAATATTAAGCAGAATCTGTTTTGGGCGTTTTTCTACAATGCGATCGGCATTCCTGTAGCAGCAGGCGCTTTGTATCCTTCGTTTGGACTCCAGCTAAGTCCGATGCTTGGCGCGGCAGCTATGAGCCTGAGCTCGTTTTTTGTGGTATCCAATGCGCTGCGGCTGCGGTTGTTCCGTTCAAAACATACGCAGATAACGCAGGAATCAAAAGATGTTAATGCAACGATTGAGGAGGAATCTGTAATGGAAACAGTTATTCATGTAGAGGGCATGATGTGCCCCCACTGTCAGGCTCGGGTGGAGTCTGTCTGTAAGGCAATCGAGGGCGTTCAGAATGCGGTGGTGGATCTGCAGAAAAAGCAGGTCACCGTTACCGGCAATGCGTCCTTAGAGGCTGTTATACAGGCAATTACCAATGCCGGATACGAAGTGGTTCGTTGATTAAAATGTCCGCCTGATAGGACCAAATAGTGGGTATTCTATAACCAGATAAACCGAAAGGGTGATGGTTATGTATTCTATCCGCAATGTAAGAGGTCATGTTCAGGTGTTCGATCACTGCGGCAAGTTTTTGTTCTCTGCCGATAATGAGAGGGAAGCAATGGAGGAGTTGGAATCCTATGCGGAATGTGCGTCTTGATGTTTGTTATGACGGTACAAGATACAAAGGTTGGCAACGGTTGTCTGAAGGAGATAATACCATTCAGGGTAAGCTGGAGCGGGTGCTTTCCCGTATCCTGAATGAACCTGTTGAAATTACCGGCAGCGGCCGTACGGATGCCGGCACTCACGCGGTGGGACAGGTTGCCAATTTTCACTGCAGCAGCACCATGTCCTGCGAGGAGATTCTGGCAAATCTTCGTATGTATTTGCCGGAGGATATTGGCATATACTCCTGCAGAAATGTTTCTGAAAGGTTTCATGCCCGTTTGAACGCTAAAACCAAGACGTACTGTTATCGACTGTGGAACAGCGACAGGCCTTGTGTGTTTGACAGAAAATTTGTATACACACATCCTCAAAAACTGGATGTGGACAAGATGCAAAAAGCGGCAGAGCAGTTTCTTGGCACACATGACTTCTCTGCGTTTTGCGCCAATAAGAACATAAAAAAATCCACAGTACGAGCCATTATGGATATTCAAATTTCCTGTGTTGGAGAAGAGATTCGCTTCCTGATTACTGGAAACGGTTTCTTACACAACATGGTGAGAATTATGGTTGGTACGCTTTTGGAGGTCGGCGCCGGTACTCGTTCCCCGGAGAGCATCCCGGAATTATTCGGCGCAGAGCGTGCGCTTGCAGGTCCGACATTGCCGGCGTGTGGTCTATGTTTGATGGAGGTGACATATTGAATATTCAGATCTTCGGAAAGAGTAAATGCTTTGACACCAAGAAAGCAGAACGGTATTTTAAGGAACGCCGGATTCGATACCAGTATGTGGACCTGCTTCGGTACGGACTGTCAGGAAAAGAGTTTGATGCCGTGCTTGCCGGCGTAGGCGGAATTGATAAATTGATCGATTGGGATGGAAAGTCCGATCAGATCACCATGATGCGGTACATGGATGATATTCGCGCAAAAGAGGATAAGGTCTTTGATGATCCTGCTTTGATGCGAACACCGATTGTTCGGAACGGAAGGCAAGTCACACTGGGGTATTGCCCGGAAGTTTGGTCGAAATGGGAATAACACAAAAGCAGTTTCTCGTAAGGAGAGGCTGCTTTTTTATTTGGTATGGAGGAAGATATGGTCAGGTATTTGGAGAATATCAATAGATTTGTCTGGGGGATCCCGGCACTGCTTGCGATTCTTGGTGTAGGTGTCTATTTAACTATCGGTTCCGGATTTGCACAGCTTACTTGCTTTGGACAGGCTTTTCGGGCGTTCATTCGCAGATTGACAGGAAAAGGGAAGTCAAATGAAGACGGGGTGTCCTCCTATCAGGCTCTGTGCACTGCCTTGGCTGCCACAGTTGGGACCGGTAATCTCGTCGGCGTTGCCGGTGCGATTGCAATTGGCGGTCCGGGTGCGGTGTTTTGGATGTGGGTCTGCGGCATCTTGGGAATGATGATCAAATTTGCGGAGGCTACGCTGGCAGTTCGTTACCGACAGGTGAATAGAGAAGGGGAGTGGGTCGGCGGACCGATGTACATGATTACAAACGGAATCGGACAAGGATATTCATGGATGGGGTATATATACTGCTTCTTTGCGGTAGTTGCGGCCTTCGGCGTAGGAAATGCAACGCAGATTAACGCGGTGATCGGTGGGCTTCACAGCGCTGTGTCCGCATTTGGCGCAGACATGCCGCGGTCAGCAGATCTCATTATGGGTATCTTCCTTGCTGCGTTGCTGTCTGTTATGCTTCTTGGTGGCGCGAAACGGATCGGCTCAGTTGCGGAACGGCTTGTGCCTTATGTTTCTGCGTTATACATTCTTTTGTGTGTTGGCGTTTTGATTATGCGATTTGATGCGTTGCCTGCGGCAGTTACGGATATCGTTCAGGGCGCATTTGCGCCAAAAGCTGTGACCGGCGGCGTGATCGGATCTGCCTTTGTGGCGCTGCGGGTCGGCGCATCCCGAGGCGTGTTTACCAATGAAGCAGGGATGGGGACAGCAGCCATTGCCCACGGTTCTGCCCGGGTATCCCACCCGGCTGAACAGGGATTTATGGGGATTGTTGAGGTGTTCTTGGATACCATCGTGATCTGCACCTTAACGGCGCTTGTGATCCTTTGCAGCGGTGTTTCCATTCCCTTTGGATTGGATGAGGGTGTCGTGTTGACAACAAATGCCTTTTCCTGTGTGTATGGCAGTTGGGTCTGCGTTCCTATTGCGATGTCCTTGTGCTGTTTTGCGTTCGCAACGATTTTGGGTTGGGGACTGTACGGCGGCAGGTGCGCACAGTATCTGTTTGGGGAAAAAGCGTGGAAACCCTTTGTCTTTATGCAGGCCATCGTCATTGTTGTCAGTACAGTCTTAAAGACAGAAACGGTTTGGATGCTGGCAGAAACGGTCAACGGACTCATGGCAATTCCTAACTTGATCGCTTTGGCGTTTCTAAGTCCGGAGCTGTTCCACTTGATCCGGGAATATAAAAGCATGCAGTGTAGGTGAAGCCTACACTGCATGCACTTAAAATTCTGTGTGTATTTTACGCCGTCTGTATACATTGGGCGTTGTACCTATGTTTTCACGGAATTTTTTGATAAAGTACGCTTCTGAGCAAAAACCGCAGCGCTGTGCAATCTCGCCGATATCATACTGCGTTGTAAGAAGATCGTTTTTTGCAATCTGCAGGCGGTAGGTAATCAGATATTTGTGCAGGGACATGCCTGTTTCCTGTCTGATGACATTGCTCAGATGATTGGGGTGATAATTGAACTTGTCAGCGATCTGCTGATTGGTTAGGGAGGCATCTGCATAATTGCTGTGTATGTAGGCTATGACCTCTTCACAGATCTTTGTGCAGCCGCTGCTGTTGCTTTGGTGTATGAACTCCAGCAGACAGAGCTTCAACACCGCAGAGGAGGCCTCGCGAAAATGGGGCTTTCGAAACAGAAAGTTGTCTGTACACTGGGTCAGCATGTGATCCAGCTGCGGCATGATCTTGACAATTGGCTGGGACAGCTCATCAGGCAATGTATACGGAGGTACCAGCGCCTTATTAAAGTTTTTCAGGACAGCTGTGCCAAGGGATGATTGGATGCTGGAGTTGTTGTTTGTCAGATCAAAATCCAAAACAGTTGCCTTGCCGTTTGTATGAAAAGTTACATCGAACTTGTATTGGGTCTCCGGCGGAAGATAGATGGCGGTCTTTCCTGAGATCGGATATTCCACACCGTTGATCCGAATGGATCCGGATGCGTTATCAAAGAAAAATACGCGGCAGTCATAACAAATGCGAATATCGTCATTGGCATGAAATGTGGTCCTGTGGATACGGGCATAGCGAATATGAGGATTGATATCTGAAATCTGCATATTTCTCACTCATCTCTATTTTGTTATATTTTTTCTCGTTTCTATTATAGACTATAGCAAACGGATTTGGTATAGTCAATATGGTATTTTATTAACTCTGAAAAGTATACATATGGAGGTCAGCTTAAATGTTAACAAGTGAGATGATCAAAAAGGCAGCACTTGAAGCCGGCGCTGATAACTGTGGTATCGCTCCTATGTCGCGCTGGGACGGCGCGCCTAAGGAAATGGATCCTCGTTATCTGTTCCCCAACGCCAAGAGCTGCATCGGCTTTGTATTCCGCATTCCCCGCGGTGTGCAGAGAGGTATTGAAGAGGGTACGCAGTTCTATCAGTATCCTTCCATGGCATACGGCGGCATCAACGAGATCTATGCACCTGCGGTTTTGCACCATGTGGGCCGCGTGATCGAGGATGCCGGCTACGAAGCTTTTGTGTACCGTAACACCGGTGCCCGTGGCGTTGTCTCCGATATGGACGGCAGCCCCGGAAACACCCTGTCTCCCGAGGAGCAGATCGAGGTCAGCAAGCACGCAAAGAGCAAGACCAATCACCACCGCAGCGTGCAGTTCACCCGTGAGGTTTCCGACGATAAGGTTCCGCCGGATCTGCAGTTCCAGTTCCGTATTGCCGCGGTTGCCTGTGGCTTGGGCGAGATCGGTTGGAGCAAAATGCTGCTGACCCCCGAGTTCGGTCCTTTGCAGCGTGTTGCATTTATCTTTACAGATGCAGAACTGGAATACGATGAAATGTACTCCGGTGAACCTCTGTGCCGTAAGTGCGGTGCCTGCGTCAGAGAATGTCCCGGCGGCTGCATTCCTTCCTTGAAGTCCGACAAGAAGGTTACTGTTAATCTGGACGGCAAGATCCTGGAGTGGGGCGACATTGATATGTGGCGCTGCTATGCTTTCTATACCCATGGCGGCAGATACTACAACCCCTTCGTTCCCAAGGAAGTCTTTGATAAGAACGAGAACGGCATGCTGGATCTGCTGGAAGGCATTACCGACGATGCCAATGAGAAGGAAGTTATGAAGGTCTACACAGCCCTTGAAAAGTACTTCCCCAGCTGGGTTGGCTACAATATGGCAAAGTGTGGCGGCTGTATCCGTGCATGTACCAGCGTTTTGGAGCGTAAGGGTGGTTGCATGGAAGGCAGATTTAAGGAACCTCTTAGAACAGGCAAGGCCTGGAAGATGGACAGATAATGGGGGTGCAGACAATGAATGCAGAATTTATCAAACAGAAAGCCAAGGAGTTTGGCGCATCCGTCTGCGGTATCGGCAATCCGGAGTATTTCCGCAACGATGATCCTCAGCACAATCCTTACTCCATTTTGCCCAATGCAAAGAGCATTATCGGCTTTGGTATCAAAGTGCCCAGAGGCCTGTATAATGCTATGGATAACGAGCGTCAGTACTACAACTACACCAACTTGGGTGTTAAGTACATCGATGAGACCTTTGCTGAGATCTTCCTGCTGAAGATCGGCGGTATGATCGAAAATGAGGGCTACGATGCTTGCCTGCAGAGAAGTGTTCCCGGCTTCAAGGTCAAGGGCGACAAGACCATGAATCCTGAGGTTAACAGAATCTACGAGCTGCAGTTTGCCAGCCCTGTTGCCGAAGGCAAGCCCGCGCCGGATGTTATCATCGATTACAATAAGGCAGCGGTTGTCTGCGGCTTGGGAAGTGTCGGCCTGCACAATAAGGTCATTGTTCCTAAGTACGGTACTTATATGCGCTTCGTATTTATCATTACCGATATGGAGCTGGAGTACGATGAGCCCTTCACCGAGCAGCTTTGCGACGGTTGCGGTGCTTGTATCGCTGCTTGTCCCGGTAAGGCTGTCAGCGAGGATGGCGTGGATACATGGCAGTGCAGCGTTTACTACAGAGGCGCCCATAAGTCCAATCCCTTTATCAATGACGAGTTCTTGAAGGATCATCCCGAGCGTGAGGCAATCCTGAATGGCGAAAAGCGCTTCGATAAGGACAGCGCGCTGGCAATTTATGACAGCCTGAAGATCCTGCCCAATACCCATTTCGGCTATGTGCCCTGTATCTGCGGTAAGAAGTGTGAGACGGTTTGCTATAAGCACCTGAAGGAGGTTGGCAGAATATGAGAAATAAGATTATTGAACTTGCCGGCCGCTACGATGTAGACGTTGTTGGCTTTGCACCTGCCAGCCGGTTTGCGGCAGATGATGCTGTATTTAAGGTGTTCCCCGAAACAAAAACTGTGATCGGTTTGGGCTTCCGCGTACTTCGCGGCGCTTACAGAGGTATTGAGGAAGGTACTACCTACTACCAGTACACCACCATGGGCGTGGAGAATCTGGAAGAGACTGTGATGCCTCTTGCTTTGATCAATATCAGCAACCTGATCGAGGAGGAGGGCTTTGAGGCCATTCCTCAGAGAAGAAATCAGCTGATCATGAACGAGGAAGGTAGCACCAATCCTGAGATGGACTATACCGACATTGTTCGCGGCATTAAGGCCGAGAATCAGATCGACTTCCTGAACTGTGCTGTTCAGTGTGGTTTGGGAGAGCGCAGCATGATCAACTCTCTGCTGACTCCTGAGTACGGTCCTTTTATCCGTTACTGCTTTATCCTGACCGATGCTGAGATCGAGCCTACCGAGCTGTGCACCGCCAATCTGTGTGACCAGTGCGGTGAGTGCCTGAAGGCTTGCCCCGGTAAGGCCCTTGCCGATGACGGTTCTATGGATAAGTGGCGCTGTGCTGTTTACTACAACGGCGCTAACGGCAGCAAGAACCCCTTTATGCCCCCGGATGCCTATATGAATCTTGAGGATCGTTTGGCAATTATCGCCGGTGAGGCAGATATTGATGTGGAGCTGGCCAAGAAGATTTTGGACAATACCTTCTTCTATCCTGCGGCAAAGCACTTCTATCGTAACTCTATCTGTGGCAGAGCCTGCGACCGCGCATGCTACATCCACTTGGAAGAAAAGGGTGTTCTGACCAAGAAGTTCAACAAGAAGTTCCGTGAGGGTGAGGACTGGAAGCTGGACACCAAGCAGTTCGAGACCATGAAGCGCGAGAAGCCTTGGAACTTTACACAGGTCAAGAAGTAATTCTGCAAAAATTTGCAGAATGATTTCCTGCATTAATTTAACTTGAGAATCGCCTCCTGATGTGTTATGATTTCATAAACACATTGGGAGGCGATTTTGTGGATATTAGAAAACTTGTGTTCGACCTTGTTGGCTGTACATTTTCAGGAAAAATCACGGAAACAGAGGGAGAGGGCTTAGCTGTCCGTTTTGACGGCAGAGAAGCAATGATCTCCGCGGATACGATTCCTGCAAGAGCAAGAGGTTATATGCTCCTTGCCAAGGCGATCGCTGAGGGGAAAACCAGCCTTGATATTCGTCAGAAGTCCAGATTTACTACGGTAGGTCCTATGCTGGACCTCTCTCGCGGCGGTGTAATGAAGGTTTCTTCAGTAAAGAAGTATCTGGACTACATGGCTGCCTTTGGCATGAATATGCTGATGCTTTACACGGAAGATACCTATGAGGTGGAGGGATATCCCTTCTTCGGTTACCAGCGCGGACGCTACACCCTGAAGGAATTGAAGGAGATCGACGATTATGCCTTCTCTCTTGGTATTGAGGTGATTCCCTGCATTCAAACCTTGGGACATATGGGGCAGTTCCTGCGCTTTCCCACCAGCGGCGTCTATGCTGATACCGGCAGAGTGCTGCTGATCGGCTCAGAAAAAACCTACGAATTGATCCGTGATTGTATCGCAACCTGCCGCAAGGCGTTTCGTACAAACCGCATCCATATCGGTTGCGATGAGGCAAGAGATCTTGGCTTAGGTAAGTTCCTGCGGCGCAACGGCTATCAGGATCGTTTTACGATCTTTAATCAGCACTTGGAGCGTGTGGTAGCGATCTGCGATGAATTTGGTTTCCATCCTATGATGTGGAGCGATATGTACTATGATATCGCCGATAAGAACAAGACGGAAGGCTACGGTGAGAATGTCCAAATTCCGCAGTATGCAATCGATGCAATGCCGGATTGTGACATGGTGTTCTGGGACTACTACCACACCTATAACGCATTTTACAGGACGAATATCGAAAAGCATAACTCCTTCGGCCACAGAACTGTTTTTGCCGGTGGTATTTGGACACAGGATGGCTTTGTTTGTAACCATACATATACCTACGATACCATGAAGCCTGCCATGGAGGAATGTCTCTGCGGAAATGTGCAGGATGTGATCATTACTCTTTGGGGTAATGATGGCGCAGAGACTAACTATTTCCTCGGACTGCCCATGTTCAGCCTGTTCTCTGAGTATTGTTGGCTGGGTGAAGATTGTACTGAGGACGATATCTGGGGCGTCAGCGAATTTGTTACCGGCATGACCAAAAAGCTGGCAACCGCAGTCAGCGACTTTTTCTTCGGCTACGAGGGCTCAGTCCGGGCAGGTAAGCATATTTTGTGGAGCGATCCGCTGATTAACACCCTGTTTCAAGGCTTCGATATGGTTAAGGGCGCGGAGCTTCTTACGAACGGACTTTCTGTGTTTGAGCAATATGCAGATCATCCCGATGTGGAATACTTTACTGCGGTATTCAAAGCGGCGCGACATAAGTGCAGAATCCATACCGAACTGCGGAATCGTTATAAAGCAGGGGATAAGGTTTGGTTGGAGAATTTTGCAGACAAGGAGATTCCGCAGATCGTGGCAGACTTTGAGAATCTCTATCAGCTGCACTATAGGTATTGGCACCGCGACTATAAGACAAATGGTTTTGAGCGGCTGATGCACCGTCATGCAGGCGCGATTGAGCGTATCAAGTATACAGGCAGGATTATCAAGGATTACCTGAACGGTGAGCTGGACGAGATTGAAGCTTTGGAACCGGAGCTTGCATTCAGTGTTGCGGCTCATTGGTGTGACGGCACGGAATTTATGTACATTGGCGATTATTAATATAATAAAAGCAAGGCAGGGAAGTCCTGCCTTGCTTTTTATGTAGCCATCAGATAATGACCAGCAGAATTGCAAAGAAAAGGATGGTCAGTAAAGTCATCGCGGAGATGGACGCAGAGATATGATTCCGCTCACCGGGATCGTCGGCAAATACAGGGATCACATAGGGCGGCGGCAGAATGAACATCATCAGCACGGCACCCTCAAAGATCATACCGCCCAACAAGGTGCGGTTAACGATAATGATCGCACCCATACCGACTGCCATAGCGAAAAGCCGCATGGCGATCATGCCGATGGTATGCTTCCAAGGAATTTCTTTAAGGATCAGGTCATAGCCGATCACCAAAAGAATGATCATGCCGGTGGGCGCACTGAGGAAGCTGGTAGCAGAATCCAAGATTCCGGAAACCTGCCACTGCCGGAGCTGCCCGTAGAATCCGGTTGCGCCGATGAGGACACCGAGAGCGGTTGCCCACAGGATCGGTGTTTTTGCCATATCTGCAAGAATGGTTTTTATGTTTCGGTCACCGGATATCAAGATCTTGTAAAGGGTAAAAACAAACAGAGTTTGCCCGATGTCAAGAATTGCATAACCGGAAATGCTTTGATTTGGAAACAGAAGCGCAAATAAAGCATAACCCAACATGCCTGCTTCACAGCCGGAGGCGAGAAATGCCGCCAATCGGCTCTTTACACGCATTATACGGGCAATAAGGAAGCCAAGACCCAATGCAACGCAGCATCCGATGAACATCAGTATCGGTACGATAATAGTGCGTACAGAATACTGCGCAGTTGCAAAGGCATTGAGCAGAACAAAGGGTAATGTTAAATTGACAACCACTTTTTTCAGCGTGTCAATTCCGCTCCGGGATAGGAAGCTCTTTTGCCTGCAAAGCATACCCATCCACAGCGCAATAAAAACCGGCAGGGCAGTTTGAATGACAGAAATTACTTTATCCACAGTTATTTAATAACACCCTTCTGCAGAATGATGTTGGCATAGATCTCGGTTTCGCCGGTCTGCAGGACACAGTAGCAATCCTTTGCTTCGTCATAGAATTTGAAGCGGTCAATGTTGCCGACAGCGTCAGCACCCCGATCGTCATACTTTGCGATGATCTCCTTATAAGTGTCCCAGACAGGGATGTTGAGGTGTTTGTCGCAATCCATTTTTTCCATCAGGACCCCAGGCTTTTCCACATAGGCGTCCAAAGGGAAGACCTGCAGGATTGCATCGAGAATCTCGGGTACGCCGTGACCGTCAGCACGGAGGAAGATTGCGTTTTTGGCCTTTGCCATAGCTGCTCCGGGGAAATTGCCGTCGCCGATGCAGATGCGGTCGCTGTGGCCCATTTCACACAGAACTTTCAGCAGTTCAGGGGAGAGGATAGGGGGGATGTTTTTCAGCATAGTGTTAACCTCCAGATGTTTTGAAAAGTGGCGGTCATAGGACCGCCACTTTGCTTTGTAAAATTACTTGTACATAGGACCGTAGGTAGCGCAGGCGCGGTAGTCCTGGCCTTCCTTGTCCATGCCAAATGCATTCCAGCATGCAGGACGGTAGATATCGTCCTCGGGAACGTTGTGCATGCACACGGGGATGCGCAGCATGGAGCACATAGTAATCAGATCAGCGCCGATATGACCGTAGGAGATAGCGCCGTGGTTAGCGCCCCAGTTCATCATTACCTCGTATGCGGTCTTGAAGGGAGAGCCGTCCTTGCCGTCGCAGCGAGGTGCAAACCAAGTGCAGGGCCAGGTGGGGTTGGTGCGCGCCAACAGAGTGGCGGAAACCTCGTCAGGCAGGTCCACGGTCCAGCCCTCTGCAATTTGCAGCACAGGACCCAAACCACTGACCAGATTCAGACGGATCATGGTAGCGGGCATTTCCGCACGGGTGGTGTAGTGGCTGGAGAATCCGCCGCCGCGGAAGTTGTCCTGACCGGCTTCACACCATACAGTAGCCTCGGTCATCTTCTTAATATGCTCGTCGGTGACTTCCCACCAACGCTTCATAATGGCATTGCCGTTCTCGTCCTTGCACTCGCCGCAAGCATCCAAGCAAGCTGCGCCGGAGTTCAGCAGGTGAATGATACCGTTGGATTCGGCAGCCTTGCCCTCCAGCTTGTAGCCGGTCACACGCTCGGTAGCCTCACCGGACCAGTATGTACGGACATCGGCGAAGATCTGCGCACGGTGTGTCAAAAGACGCATCATCAGCATACCCATACCGTTGAGAATGTCGTTCTCGGTTGCCAATGTATAGGGCTCGCGAGCACCCTCGTAGTCGAAGGTGGAGCTGAGCAGCGCCTCAGGATAGTCGCAGTTGGGCCAATGGTCGGTCCACTGACGCTGACCTTGGAAGCCGCCTGCGATGGCGTTATGACCAACCTTTTCTTCCACAAATGCATCGGGCAGATTGGGGTTGCCGGCCATCAGATCCTTGATGATGCAGTACATCTTAACGGTGAACTCCCACTGCTTTTCCTTCTCTTCGGGAGTAAACTTAATGCGGACCTTCTCTCCGAGGAACTCCACCTCTTCGGGATTATCGTCGCGGCCTTCCTTGCAGTGCTCCTTGGTCCATGCCAAAGCCTTCTGGAACTCCTCCTCGTTGTAGATGCCTTCTTCCATACGGCGCAGAATCTCAACCTCGTCAACAGACTCAACGCGCATACCGAAGTACTTCTCCATCATATCCTGATCCATGATAGAACCGGCGATACCCATACACTGAGAACCGATCTGCAGGTAGGACTTGCCGCGCATGGTAGCAACAGCGACAGCACAGCGACCGAAGCGGAGCAGCTTTTCCTTGACATCTTCGGGAATCTGTGTGACCTGATCCCGATCCTGAACCTCATGTCCGTAGATACCGAATGCAGGCAGACCCTTCTGTGCATGACCGGCCAAAACAGCGGCTAAGTACACAGCGCCGGGACGCTCGGTGCCGTTGAAGCCCCAAACGCCCTTGATAGTAGTGGGATCCATGTCCATAGTTTCGGAGCCATAGCACCAGCAGGGGGTAACAGACAGGGTGATGGAAACGCCTTCCTTCTTGAACTTGTCTGCACAGGCTGCAGTCTCAGGGACGCGACCGATGCAGGTATCAGCCATAACGACCTTAACAGGCTCACCGTTGGAGTAGAAAAGATTCTCTTCAAACAGCTTCTTTGCAGCCTCGGCCATAGCCCATACCAGCGGCTCCAAAGATTCGCGCATCATCTGAGGGCCGCGGCGGCCATCGACGATGGGGCGAATACCGATTACAGGATAATCACCGATATAACGATTTTTTGCCATAATTTTTCCTCCTGATTCTTTCCGCAAATATTTGCGGACAATATACATTTATAAGAACGCCAATGGCGTTTTATACGATTCATCGCTGAGACAGCTTACAGTGAAGTCTTGTGACTCTTGCCTCGCCGTTGTAACCGTTTAATCGATCGATCAAATAATTTGCTGCGGTACGCCCAATGGCATCCTCCGGTTGATGAACAACGGGTAGGGGAGGGTTCATCATTGCGCAAACGTCAACACAGTCAAAACCGAAGATATCTAAGTCCTCGGGGATACGCAGACCTCGTTCGTGGGCGGCTGTGAGCAAGCCCATGGTGATATCATGGTTGGTGGTTATAACAGCAGTTGGCGGTGCGTCCAGACGCAGCAGAGACTCACAACCGTAATAACCGGTGGCAAATTCATTTTGGTCGCTGATGATCAGCTGATCGTCAAACAGAATACCGTGATCGGATAAGGCGCGCAGATAGCCCACTTGCCGTTCTTTTGCCGTAAACACGGATTTCGGCCCGGCGATCATAGCAATCCGCTGATGACCCTTTTCAATCAATTTGCATACAGCCTGATAAACAGCATCGGCATTATCCACAAGGACAGCGTCACTGTTCACGCCCTGAATCATACGGTCGATCTGCACCATGGGGATGGAACTGTGGGCAGTGAGTTCATAATATTCCTCAGCGGTGACATCCTCGGGAATGTATACCAGACCGTCAACACCGTTGGAAATCAGAAACAGAAGGTTGTCCCGTTCCAGTCCGTGATTGGAGCCGTAGCAGGAGATGATCGTGTGGAATCCGTGCTCTCTGACAGACTTGTCAAAAGAGGTGATGACAGACCCATAAAAGGGGGCGGTCATGTTAGGAAGCAGAATGCCGATGGAACGGCTTCGCTCGGATTTCAGGCGTCGGGCGAAGGGGTTGACTCTGTAATTGAGCGCAGTTATGGCATCACGGATAGCAGCCTCTTTATCAGGACGCACAGAACCGCCGTTAATGTATTTGGAAACGGTTGCCATAGAAACATCAGCCATACGGGCGACATCCCTGATTGTTGCCATAAAATCACCTCGCAGACGGAAAAAGCGAAACGATTCGCATAAAATATCAAATAATATCGCTTTTTATAACAACAATATAATATAAAAACAATTTTGTGCTGTCAATACAAAAAGTGAAAAAAGTGCTTGATTTTTTTGTGAAAGTTTATTATAGTATACACAAAGTAAGGGATGAATTGACTGCGGTTTGGTTATTTTAACAGTATTCGACCTTCTTCTTTTGGCACTTCGCTTGGGCTTTTGTGCATAGGTTACAGGCGAAACGTTTCAAATTTGTTTATTCTCCCCAATGTGGGCAAGAAAGGTGATGTTGGATGAGTGAAACTATTTTGAAAATGGAAGGCATCCATAAGTATTTCTCCGGCGTTCATGCACTCAAAGGTGTTAATTTTGAACTGAAGGCCGGTGAGGTACACGCTCTGATGGGTGAAAACGGTGCCGGCAAATCAACACTCATTAAAGTTCTTTGCGGCATTCATAAGCGCGATGGCGGTACAATTGAATTGTTTGGCAAAGAAGTGAATTTTAACGGTATTACCGATTCTCAGGACGCAGGCATCAGCGTGATTCATCAAGAGTTGAATATGATGAACCACCTGACTGTCGCGCAGAACATGTTTATCGGCAGAGAACCCAAGAAGGGCATCTTTATCGATGATAAGAAGATGGTCCGGGATGCTGCTGAAATGTTTGCACGTATCGGCGTAAAGATCGATCCCACTGTGAAGCTTGGAACACTGACTGTCGGTAAGCAGCAGATGGTTGAGATCGCTAAGGCGGTTTCCCATGAATGTAAGCTCCTTGTTTTGGACGAGCCTACCGCTGCGCTGACCCAGCCTGAGGTAGAAGAGCTGTTCAAGATCATGAACGATCTTCGCGATAAAGGCATCGGTATGATTTACATATCTCACAGAATGGATGAGATCAACCGTATCTCCGACCGCGTTACCGTTATGCGTGACGGTGAATATGTGGGTACCATCAACACCGCAGAGGCAACCAAGGACGATATTGTGAAGATGATGGTTGGCCGCGTGATCATGGGTGATAAGAAAGAGGCAAGCACTGTTCCTGCCGACGCGCCCGTGGTGCTGGAGGTCAAGAACCTGAACGCAGGCAAGGAAGTCCGCAATGTCAGCTTTAAGCTGCGTAAGGGAGAGATCCTCGGCTTTGCCGGTTTGATGGGCGCAGGTCGTACAGAGGTTGCCCGTGCATTGTATGGCGCAGATCCCAAAAACAGCGGTGAAATTTACATTAACGGGAAATCTGTGAATATCAAGACACCCGAACAGGCTGTAAAAAAGGGTATCTGCTACCTTTCTGAGGACCGCAAGCGTTTCGGTCTGATGTTGCAAAAATCTGTTACAGAGAACTCTGCCATCGCTTCTATTGACGATTACATTCAGTTCGGTTGGATCAACAATAAAAAGATGGTCCGCGTTTCTGCTGATGCGAATGCGCTGCTGAAAACAAAGACTCCGTCCATGGAGCAGCTTCTGAAGAACCTGTCCGGCGGCAATCAGCAGAAAGTTATTATCGCACGCTGGTTGATGAAGAACTCTGATATCTTCATTTTTGACGAGCCCACTCGCGGTATTGATGTTGGCGCTAAGAGTGAAATGTATGCGCTGATGGAGGATCTGGCATCTAAGGGAAAATCCGTGATTATGATTTCCTCTGAGCTTGCGGAGATCCAGCGCTTGAGCGATCGCGTCATTGTGATGTGCGAAGGCCGTATTACCGGCGAACTGGACATTGCAGATGCAACACAGGAAGAAATTATGAAATACGCTACTATGCGAAATTGATTTGCTTGCAAGAAAGGGATTGACTTATGAGACTGAATAATTCTGCGCGTAAACCTTTTAAGCTGCAGCAGAACATCATTATGCTGATTGCAATGATTGTTCTTGCCGGCCTTTTTACACTGCTTAACAAGAACTTTCTTGATAAGTACAACATTTTGAGTATGATTCAGAATATGGCTCCTTACGCTGTGATGAGCTTAGGTGTCACATTCGTTATTGCCACAGGTGGTATTGACCTGTCTATCGGTACTGTCTGTATTGCATCCGCTGTTTTGGCCGGTAAGCTTTATGAGATGCAGGTCATTCCTTTGTGGGCAACGATTCCTGTTATGATCCTGATTGGCACTGTGTGCGGCTTGATCAACGGTCTGCTGGTCGCTAAGTTGAAGATTCCTTCCTTTATCGCTACCCTCGGTGTGATGATGGTCTCCAGAGGCCTGTCCGCACTGATTGCAAAGGTTCCGAATATTTTCTTCCCCACCGGCACTTGGTACAACAAGACTTTCTCCAGCCTGAACAGCTTCCCCATTGCCATCGTTTGGATTTTGGGCTTTATGCTGATCTGCATGTACTTAATGTACAAGAATAAAATTGGCCGCTACATTCTGGCTATCGGCTCCAACGAGGAAGCAACCCGTCTGTCCGGTATCAACACCGATAAGTACAAGATCTTTGCGTACACCTTTGCAGGCATGTCCTGCGGTGTTGCAGCGATCTTCTGGTCTGCCGCATTCCCCACCATCGCCTGCGCAACAGGTAACGGCATGGAATTGGATGCCATCGCCGGCGTTTACATCGGCGGTACTTCCTCTGCCGGTGGTGTGGCTTCTGTTTCCGGTTCTGTGATCGGCGCTGCATTGCTGGTCGTCATTCGTAACGGCCTGAACATCGTTCTGGCTAAGATGAACCTGAACCTGAACTCCACCTATGTTACTTACGTTCTGACCGGCGTCATTGTTGTAGTTGCGATCCTGATGGACATCATCAAGACCAATAACCAGAACAAGGTTAAGATCGAGGCAGTGGAGAAGACCGAAGCCCCGGCTGAGAAGCAGTAATACAGATTCTGTTTGCTGCATGATTTCGTATAGGTGCACCCAATGTGTGCTTATAATATAAACTTTAGGAGGAAATGAAATGAAAAAGATTATCGCAATGCTCCTGGCACTCGTAATGCTTCTGTCCTTCGCAGCATGTAATGCTGAGGATGACGGCAAGAAGACCATCGCTGTTGTTGCTAAGGGCGAATCCCACGCATTCTGGCAGGCTGTTAAGGCCGGCGCTGTTGCTGCCGGTCAGGAGAAGGGTTATGAAGTTACCTTCCAGGGTCCTGCTTCTGAGACTGCTAAGGACGTTCCCAGCCAGATGACCATGGTTCAGACTGCACTGTCCAACAATGTTGACGGTCTGGTTCTGGCTACCATCGGCAGTGGCTTCGGCGAAATGCTGACTCAGGCTTATGAGAAGAATATCCCTGTTGTCACTTTCGACTCCGGTCTGAAGGATCCCGGTGACATCACTGAGGGCAAGAACCCCATTAAGGCTCACGTTGCTACCAGCAACACCGCAGCAGCTGCTGTTGGCGCTGAGAAGCTGTTTGAGGCTATCAAGGCTGACATTGCTGCCGCTACCGATACCTATGTTGTTGGTGTGATCCAGCACGACGAGACCTCCACCGGCGTTGAGCGCGCAAATGGCTTTATGGACAAGTTCAAGGCTTTGGCTGACGCAGACAACACCACCAAGGGTAAGTACAAGTTCGAGCATGAGATCAAGCCCGGCGATGAGAACAATGCTTATAAGGATGCTCTGGAAGCTCTGTATGAGAAGGGCGCTGACGCTATCTTTATGTGCAACGAAGGCGTTGTAAAGCAGGTTTATGATGCTGTTAACGGCGCTGGTGACAAGTACGATGCTATCAAGTTCGCTGGCTTCGATGCCGGTACCAAGCAGATCCAGTGGATCAAGGCTACCACCGGTCCTCAGCTGGTCGTTTCCGTTGCTCAGGACTCCTACAACATCGGCTACAACTCCGTCATGCAGTGCATCAACGCTATTGAAGGCACTGATGTTAAGAATGTGGATATCGCCGGTGCATGGTATAACAAGGACAACATCGACGAGATGATCAAGAAGAACCTGGTTTACGAAGGCTAATTTACATACGAAACATTATCAATAATGTAAACGGCTGAAACCGACCGGCACCACTTCGGTGGTGCCGGTTTTTCGGAATTATACTTTTAGGTTGAAAGTTGCGGCGTAATGCGCCGCAGCTTTGAGCCGTAAAGCGGGAGGTAATTATATGTCTAAAATCAGAAATATGTTGGCATTTGACCTTGGTGCCAGTAATGGTCGTGCCATTCTCGGTCAGTTCGACGGAGAACGGATCACAATGAAAGAATTGCATCGTTTTGAGAATAACTATGTGGAAATTAACGGTGTTTATTACTGGGATACGCCATATCTGTTCAATCAACTAAAGAAGGGTTTGCTGGCGTTCAGACAGGGTGGATACGGTGAACTGGATTCCTTTGGTATTGATACTTGGGGCGTTGACTACGGTCTGCTGGATAAGAACGGACACTTGCTTGGCGTGCCGAGAGCCTACCGCCTCAGCACACAAGAGGATGTGGATGCTGTGCTGAAAGTTGTTCCTGCCGACGTGCTTTACAGCCGGGCAGGTATTGCTGTCAACCAATCCTTTAATACCTTGTATCAGCTTTATCGCAGAAAGCGCGAAGGCGATGTTGCTCTGGAACATGCAGATACCATGCTGCTGACACCGGATCTTCTCGGTTATTTCCTGACCGGAGAGAAGGGAACGGAATATACCATTGCAACGACCACCCAATTGTATAATCCTACGAAAAATGATTGGGATTGGGAGATAATTTCGGCACTTGGTCTGCCTACAAACATCTTTACAAAAATAGACAAGTCTGGTACAATTAGAGGAAAGCTAAAGAAGGAGATCTGCGAGGAGATCGGTATCAATCCTGCTGTATTTGTTGCCGTAGGCAGCCATGATACCGCATCTGCTGTTGCAGCGATTCCCGGAACCGGAAGCTTTGCATTCTGCTCTTCCGGTACATGGTCGCTGTTTGGCGTGGAAATGGACGAGCCTGATCTGAGTCCTGCCGCTGCAGCTGCCGGCTTCTCCAATGAGGGAACCATTCAGGGCGCATACCGCCCGCTGCGAAATATTATCGGCATGTGGATCATTCAGGAGTGCCGCCGCGACTGGTTGAAGAACGGTATCGATATTTCCTGGGACGGTGTTGTGCAGCAGGCACAGCAAACCCAGCCGTTGCGTTCCATTATTGATCCGGATGCACCTGAGTTCTATGATGGCGGCAATATGGAAAAGAAGATCCAAGATTTCTGCCGCAGAACCAATCAGCCTGTTCCTACCACCATTGGTGAGGTTGCCCGGTGTGTATATGAATCCTTAGCACTGAAATATCGGTTTGCTTTGGAACGCCTTGAAAAAATGAAGGGTAAGCGGATCGATTCTCTGAATATTGTTGGTGGTCCGATCAATAATCGCTTCCTTGATCAACTGATTGCCGATTCTTTGGACAGAAATGTGATTACCGGTCCTGTTGAGGGTGCGGCTATCGGCAACTTGCTGACACAGGCAATGGCATTGGGCGATATCAAGAACATAGACGAATTGCGTCAGGTTGTTCGCAACTCTGAAAAGGTGGAAACTTGGAAGCCCAATCATAACCCTGCATGGGAAGAAGCTTATCAGAAATTACTTACATTCTTGAAATAAAGGAGTAGATACTATGAGCGTCGATATGAAGAAATGGGAAGACTTGGCAAAGGAAAATATCCACAACCGTCCTGCTGGAGAGGGTCGCCTTGCCGGCAAGATCACCATCGTTACCGGTGCGGCTCAGGGCTTTGGCAAGGGAATTGCTGAGGAGCTGTATGCAGAGGGCGCAACAATTGTCGTTGCGGATATGAATGTGCCTCTTGCCGAGAGTGTTGCAGCCCAAATGGGTGAGCGCGCATGGGCAGTTGGTGTCAATGTTTCGGATGAGGAAAGCGTTGCAAACATGGTTGCTCAGGTTGTCGAAAAGTTCGGCGGTCTGGACATTATGGTTGCAAATGCCGGTGTTGTCCGTTCCGGTCCTATTGCTCAGTTTGAGAAGAAAGACTTTGAGTTTGTTACAGCAATTAACTATACCGGTCTGTTCCTGACCTGTAAGTATGCAGCAATCATCATGCAGGCGCAGCACGAGGCTGACCCGACAGCTATGTTTGATATTATTGCAATGTCCTCCAAGTCCGGTCTGGAAGGTTCCAATAAGAACTTTGCATACGCCGGTTCCAAGTTTGGTGCAATCGGTTTGGTGCAGAGCTTTGCGCTGGAGCTGTGCGCATATAACATTAAGGTCAATGCCATTTGCCCCGGTAACTATCTGGACGGTCCTCTGTGGAGCGATCCCGAGCGCGGCTTGTTTGTACAGTATCTGCAGGCAGGTAAGGTTCCCGGCGCAAAGACTGTTGAGGATGTCCGCCGTTTCTACGAGGCGAAGGTGCCTATGAATCGCGGTTGCCTGCCGATCGATGTTGCCCGTGCGGTCATGTACTGCGTTGAGCAGAAGTACGAGACCGGTCAGGCAATCCCCGTAACCGGCGGTCAGGTTATGCTGAACTGATGGTGATAATATGATCGATATTCAAATTCTTGAAAAACTGAATGCACCTACACGGCAGGAAAGAATTGCCAATCTGAAGGCTATTCTTCCGGAAACTGTGTTTCCGCCTATGGTGCCGCAGTACATTAACAACCATATTCACACAACATACTCATTCTCTCCCTATTCGCCCACAGCGGCGGTTTATGCAGCAAGAATGGAGGGTCTCTGCACTGCAGGTATTATCGACCACGATTCCATATCCGGCGCAGAGGAGTTTTTGGAGGCTGCCAAGCTTATTGACATCCCCGTGACCATTGGTATGGAGTGTCGTGTTTCTATGGATGGTACCCGGTTGGAGGGACGAAGAACCAACAACCCCGATCAGGTCGGAGTGAGTTACATGACCATCCAGTCTGTGCCCCATGATAAGATCGGTGTTCTTACAGAGTTTTTCCGCCCTTATCAAAATGCCCGTCATGAACGCAACAGAAAGATGATCGAGCGGATCAACCACATGGTTCCCGGCATTACACTGGATTATGACCGGGATGTGCTGCCACTTTCCATGGCATGGGATAATGGCGGTGTAACTGAGCGGCATTTGATGTATGCCTTGGCGCTGAAACTGATGGATTTGGTTGGCAAAGGCGATGCAATGATCGAAAAGCTGACTCAGATGGGGATTTCCTTGTCTCAAAAGCAGAAGGATCAGATGCTGGATCAAGAGTATCCTTTCTATGCTTATGATTTGCTCGGCATCCTGAAAAGTGCTTATGTTCCGCAGATTTTCATTGATGCTGCCGAAGAATGTCCCAAGCTGCCCGAAATGGTAAAATTATGTGGTGACATTGATGCATATTTGTGTTATGCTTACTTAGGCGATGTAGGTGACAGCGTTACCGGTGATAAGAAGGCGCAGAAGTTCGAGGATGATTATCTTGACGATGTGTTCCTGTGCCTGAAAGAAGAGGGCGTTCTTGCAGTTACCTATATGCCCACCCGAAACACACCTGCTCAGCTTTCTCGTTTGCGTACTCTTTGCGATGAATACGGTATGTTCCAGATCTCCGGTGAGGATATCAACTCTCCGAGACAGAGCTTTGTCATTAAGGCAATGGAAAATCCGCTGTTTGCCAATTTGATTGACGCGACATGGAAGTTAATTGAACACGAATCGAAATAAGGAGGATGTTTGTTATGAATACAAAAGCTGTTAGAATCCACGGTAAGAAGGACCTGCGTCTGGAAGAGATCGCATTGCCTGAGGTGGGTCCGGACGATGTTCAGATCCGCGTGATTTGCGACTCTATCTGCATGTCTACCTATAAGGCTGCGCTGGAGGGCGAGGACCACAAGCGCGTTCCCAATGACTGCGCCGAGAATCCCACAATTGTGGGCCATGAGTTCTGCGGTGATATCGTTGCTGTTGGCGACAACTGGAAGCATAAGTACAAGGTTGGCGACAAGTTTGCGATTCAGCCTGCACACTACTACAAGGGTTCTCAGATGGCGCCCGGCTATTCTTATAAGTACTGCGGCGGTTCTGCACAGTACGGCAATGTGCCCATCGAGACTCTGTTGATGGACTGCCTGCTGCCTTATAACTCTGATACCTATTTCTACGGCTCTTTGGCTGAGCCGATCAGCTGCGTTGTTGGTACCTTCCATGCTATGTATCACACCAAGGCCGGCTCCTATGTCCACGAGATGGGCATCAAAGAGGGCGGCAAGATGGCAATGTTGGCATCCGTTGGTCCCATGGGTCTGGGCGCAATCGACTACGCTCTGCACTGTGACCGCCGTCCCAGCCTGCTGGTTGTCACCGATATCGATGATGCCCGTTTGGAGCGCGCTGCCTCTATCTATACTGTGGAAGAGGCCAAGAAGCAGGGCGTGGAGCTGATCTATGTTAATACCAAGATGGAAGGCGCTACCGAGTACCTGCGCAGCCTGACAGGCGGCACCGGTTATGACGATGTCATTTGCTTTGCTCCTGTGAAGCCTTTGATTGAGCAGGCCGGCGATATTCTTGGCTTTGACGGCTGCCTGAATTTCTTTGCCGGTCCTACCGACAGCCAGTTTAAGGCACCTTTTAACTGGTACAATGTTCACTATCTGTATACCCATGTCGTGGGTACTTCCGGCGGTAATAATGATGACCTTCGTGAAGCAATTCAGATGATGAGCGAGGGCAAGCTGAATCCTGCTGCTCTTGTTACCCATATAGGCGGCTTGAATGCTGTTGTGGATACTGTCTTGGATCTGCCCAACATCCCCGGCGGCAAGAAGCTGATCTACAACCACATTGATCTGCCGCTGACTGCAATTGCTGATTTTGAAGAAGCCGGCAAGACCGATCCCTTGTTTGCGGAGCTGGACAAGATCTGCAAGGCCCATAATAACCTTTGGAATACTGAGGCTGAGCGTTATCTGCTGGCCAACGCAAAGGCAATCTAAATACTCACAAAAGCCTCCCAAATGGGAGGCTTTTGTTGAAAGGAAGCTTAATATGAATCTTGAAAAATTGGTGTTAGGCATTGAGCTTGGTTCGACCCGAATCAAGGCAGTTTTAATTGATGAAAATCATACTGTGATCGCAGCCGGTGGCTTTGCATGGGAAAACCGGTTGGAAAATTGCGTTTGGACATACGATATAACCGATGCTGTGAAAGGTGTCAGAGCTTGCTATACGGAACTGCGGAAGGTTTTTGAATCGAAATATAAGACAGACCTGACAAAGGTCGGCGCGATCGGTGTTTCCGGTATGATGCACGGATACTTGGTGTTTGACAGCAACGGAAAGCAGCTGGCACCGTTCCGTACATGGCGCAATGCCATTACCGGGCCGGCTGCGGATGCACTGTCTGAATTGATGCAATTTAATATTCCTCAGCGTTGGAGCATTGCCCATTTGTATCAGGCAATTCTGAATGCTGAAGCCCATGTGAAAGACATTGCTCAGGTGACAACATTAAGCGGTTACATTCATTATCTGCTGACCGGCAAACGTGTGTTGGGTGTTTGTGAGGCATCCGGTATGTTCCCTTACCGCGACACAGAGGGTTCCTATGACTCCGAAATGTTGGAGAAGTTTGACGCGCTTATTTCTGATTACGGTTTCTCTTGGAAAATCCGGGATGTACTTCCACAGGTGCTTCCTGCCGGTGCAGTCGCCGGTGTATTGACCAAGGAGGGCGCAGCGCTTCTTGATGAGAGCGGTAAACTGCAGCCCGGTATTCCGCTGTGTCCGCCTGAGGGAGATGCCGGCACCGGCATGGTGGCTACTTGTGCGATCACACCAAGAACCGGAAATATTTCTGCCGGAACATCCGCATTTTCCATGCAGGTATTGGAAAAGCCTATGAAGGGCTTCTATCCGGAGATTGATGTGGTTTCAACACCTGACGGAAAGCCGGTTGCTATGGCACACTCCAATACTTGCACATCGGATATCGATGCTTGGATTCACCTGTTTGCGGATGCATTTACGGCAATGGGATTCGATTTTGATATAAGCAAGCTGTATGCAACTATGTTCAAAAAGGCGTTGGAAGGTCAGCCGGATTGCGATGGCATGGTGTCTTATAATTATATTGCCGGTGAGACCATGACCGGTGTGGAAAAGGGTAGACCCATGTTCCTGCGCCTTCCTGACAGTCAGCTGAATCTTGCCAATTTTATGCGTACCCATCTTTACAGTGCAATTGCGGTTCTGCGGATCGGTATGGACATGCTGAAAGAAAAAGAGCAGGTGGAAACAGACCGCTTCCTTGCTCACGGCGGTTTCCTGAAAACGCCGGTTGTCGGTCAGCAAATTATGGCGGATGCCCTTGGCGTGTCGATCACAACAATGGAAACGGCAGGTGAAGGCGGTCCTTGGGGCATGGCGCTGTTGGCAGCTTTTATGCTGCATAAAGATGAGTCACAGTCTTTAGAACGCTACCTGACGGATGTGGTATTTGCAACGGCGTCTTATCACTGCATAGAGCCTGATCCGGCTGGTATGGATGGATTTGAGCGCTTTTTGCAGCGGTATAAAGCTTGCTTGCCTGCCCAGCTCGCTTCCGGAGAATTGTCGTAATATTGTATTGAAATTTCTTGTCGAATGCGATACAATGAGGTAAATTTTCTAAGGAGAAATGCTATGAAGACTTCAACAGAAATTGGATCCTCAGCGGCGATTCTCGGCGAAGAACGGGCTGTTGAGGCATTGGCAAAGGCTGGATTTGACCATTGGGATTTTTCTATGTTCAAAATGTGCCGGCATAAGATTTATGATGGCATTGTTGAGGAAACCGGTCATCCCCTTGGAGGGAGCGAGTATCTTGCTTTTGCCCGTCAGCTAAAAAAGGTTGCCGATGATAACGGTATTACCTGCAACCAGTCCCATGCGCCGTTTCCTTGCACGGTTCGCATTTTGGATTACCTGAAGCGCGCGATCGAGTGCACGGCTGAGGTCGGCGGTCAGTACTGCATCATCCACCCATGGAATTATTATACTCCGGAGCAGAATGCAGAGATGTTTTTTGAACTGCTGCCGTTTGCCAAGTCCCACAATGTAAAGATCGCTACGGAAAATATGTGGTGCTGGGATAAGGAAAAAGATGAGGCTTGCTTTGCAGCCTGTTCCAATCCGGAGAGCTTCCTTGCCCACTTAAATGCAGTCAATGACGAGGACTTTGTCGCCTGTCTGGATATCGGTCATGCCGAGATGCGCGGTCTTGGAACCTCTGCAGTGGAAATGATCGATGCCTTGGGTGATAAGCTGCATTGCTTGCACATCCATGATGTAGATAAGTGGCATGACAGCCACATGGCGCCTTTTACCTTGAATGTGGACTTCGATGCCGTTGTCCGTGCTTTGAAGAGAAACGGCTATTCGGGTGTCTTTACGTTAGAAGCCGATTCCTGGTTGAAGAATTATGCGCCTGAGAATGTATACGAAGGTATTGATGTTCTTGCCAAATCCGCAAAAAGGCTTGCAGTAATGTACGAGAACTGTTAATACCACAGATTACCACCTGCTTTTGGTTGACAAAGGCGTATATGCGATTTAGAATAATGTTATGAAACTAATGATGAGGTGATTCCCATGGATCAGAAACTTCGCACAGAAACTCTGTGTATTCAGGCAGGCTACAGTCCTGCCAACGGTGAGCCCCGGCAGATTCCCATTATCCAGAGCACAACTTTTAAGTATGCAACCTCTGAGGATATGGGCAAGCTGTTCGATTTGGAGGCCTCCGGCTATTTCTACTCCCGTTTGCAGAACCCCACCTGTGATATGGTTGCTGCAAAAATAGCGGCTCTGGAGGGCGGCAGCGCCGCCATGCTGACAGGCTCCGGTCAGGCTGCAAACTTCTATGCGCTGTTCAATATTGCGTCCTGCGGCGATCATATCGTTTCTTCTACTGCAATTTACGGCGGCACCTTCAATCTGTTGGGTGTCACTATGAAGCGTATGGGCATTGAGGTTACTTTTGTTGACCCCGATGCATCAGAGGAGGAGCTGCAGGCAGCATTCCGTCCCAATACCATGGCGCTGTTTGGCGAGACCATCGCTAATCCTGCGCTGACGGTTCTGGATATTGAGAAATTTGCTAAGGTTGCCCATGCAAACGGTGTTCCGCTGATCATTGACAACACCTTTGCAACACCTGTTAACTGCCGTCCCATTGAGTGGGGCGCAGATATCGTGACGCATTCCACCACTAAATACATGGATGGTCACGGTGTTGCCGTGGGTGGTTGTATCGTGGACAGCGGTAAGTTCGATTGGACAAAGTATCCTGAAAAGTTTGCAGGTCTTTGTACTCCCGATGACAGCTACCACGGTGTGACCTATACCGAGCGTTTTGGCTTGGAAGGCGCATTTATTACCAAGTGTACTGCGCAGCTGATGCGCGACCTTGGCTCTATCCAGTCTCCTCAGAGTGCATTTTACCTGAATCTCGGCTTGGAAAGTCTGCCGTTCCGCATGAAGCAGCATTGCTCCAACGCGCAGGCAATTGCGGAATACTTGGAAAGCAATGAAAAGGTTGCATGGGTCAAGTATTGCGGCCTGAAGAATGACAAGTATTATGACATTGCAAAGAAGTATATGCCCAATGGCTCCTGCGGCGTTATCGCCTTTGGTTTGAAGGGCGGTCGCAAGGCGGCAGAAACATTTATGAAGCACTTGAAGCTTGGCTCCATTGAGACCCATGTTGCGGATTCCCGTACCTGCTGTCTCCATCCTGCCAGCGCAACACACCGTCAGATGACAGATGAGCAGCTGGATGCCGCCGGTGTTGGTGCAGACCTGATCCGTTTGAGCTGTGGCCTTGAGAATGCAGAGGATCTGATTGCTGATTTGAAGCAGGCCATTGAGAAGGTGTAATATGGATTTTCTTGAAATTGCAAAGGGTCGTCAGTCCTGCCGCAGCTACAACGCAGAAAAACCGGTGGAGCCTGAGAAACTGGAAGCTGTTTTGGAAGCCGGTCGCTTAGCCCCCTCTGCCTGTAACAGCCAGCCCTATCATATTACTGTGTGCGAGGGCGAGAATGCAAAGGCAGTCTATCATGCTGTTTCGGAAAAGGGTATGAATAAATTTGCTGCTGATGTGCCGGTCTTTTTGGTGATTTCGGAGAGCGCCTATTCTAAAAGAGCAGCAATGGGTGCAAAGGTGATGCACAATGATTACCGCTCAATCGATATTGGCATATTAACTGCTTATTTGACTGCGGAAGCACATACGCAAGGTTTGTCTACCTGTATTCTCGGCTGGCTTAATGACAAGAAGCTGCGTTCTGTTTGCGGAGTCGATACCACCACGCGGTTAGTGATTGCATTGGGGTATGCTTCTGATAAAGATATACTTCGGGAGAAGATTCGCAAGCCTAAGGAAGAATTGATTACTGTTTTATAACAAAAAATGTTCACTGCCTTGGCAGTGAACATTTTTTTGTGAATTACAGGGTAATACCGTCTTTGAAAATGGAAATTTCCGCACAGCCGTTTCGCTCGTTAGCAGTCTCCTCGCCGGAAGCTACACGGAGTATATAGGCCATGAACTGATCGGTCAGTTCCGGCATGGAAGTACCGGTCAGCAGGGGAGAGGCATCAAAGTCGATCCAGCCTTTTTTTCTGACGGCAAGATCGTGATTGGTAGCAATCTTTACTGTGGGTGCAGGACCGCCGGCGGGTGTACCGCGACCGGTGGTAAACAGAACCATGTGCACACCGGCTGCGATGAGATTTGTAACAGCAACCAGATCATTGCCGGGACCGTTCAGTAAAGACAGACCGTTCTTCGTCAAGGTGTCGCCGTAATCCAGTACATCACAGACAGGACTCAAACCGCCTTTTTGGACACAGCCCAAGGACTTCTCTTCCAAGGTGGTAATACCGCCGGCTTTGTTTCCGGGAGAGGGATTTTCGTAAATCACCTGATTATGACGGGTAAAATAATCCTTGAAATTGTTGATGAGTTGAACGGTCTTCTGGAAGAGCTCCTCTGTGGGGCAGCGCTGCATCAGCAGATGCTCCGCACCGAACATCTCAGGAACCTCTGTGAGGACGCAGCTGCCGCCGTAGGCAATCAATCTGTCAGACAGAGAGCCGACCAAGGGGTTTGCGGTAATGCCGCTGTAGCCATCGCTGCCGCCGCACTTAAGACCCAGTCTCAGCTTGGAGACAGGAACAGGAACCTTCCGGAAGGTATCCGCATAGGCCTTCAGCTCATTGATGATCTTAACGCCTTCTGCGATCTCATCCTCGCACTCCTGTGCAATCAGGAAACGAACGCGTTCGTCATCCCATGTGCCAAGTACCTTCTTGAACTCAGCAATATTGTTGTTTTCGCAACCGAGACCCAAGACAAGAACACCGGCAGCATTGGGGTGATTTACAAGACCCCGGAGAATCTTTTGGGTAACACTCTGATCATCGCCCAACTGAGAGCAACCGAAGGGATGCTCAAAATATTTTGCACCGGTCAGCTCAGACAGCTTTTTGGCAATCTTGTTAACACAACCGACGGTGTTGATGATCCAAATCTCGTTACGAATGCCGACATCACCGTTTTTACGAACATAACCCATAAAGGTAAGATCGGTTTCAATGTGTTCTACAGGCTTGAAATTGGGCTGATAGGTGTACTCCAAATTGCCGCTGAGGTTGGTCTTCATATTATGGCTGTGAACATGCTCGCCCTTTGCAATATCACTGGTGGCGTGACCGATGGGATTGCCGTATTTGATGATGGTCTCATTGCAGGCAATATCTCGCAGCGCATATTTATGACCGTTTTCTAAATTGACCTCAACATTGTCCAACGGATGGATTACCATTGGGCGCCCTCCTTGGAAGCGTTCTCCACAGCCTCGCACAGGAAGCTCAGATCCTCATCCCACAGGGACTTGTTTGCAAGGATCTCGGGAATGCTGGAAGCCTTCATGGTAGCGATAACAGCCTCGTCATCAATAGGAGTGCCGTTCTTATAGAACTCGATCAGCTTTGCGAAGGAGAAGATCAGATGCTTGGGCATCTCGTTCTTACGGCGGATGTACTCAAGGATGGAGGGCAAAACACGAACCTTAAACTTGCTGACAGAGTTCAGGCAGATAGAGGAGCACAGATGGCGGATGTAAGGGTTGCGGAAACGCTCAAGCACATTGTTGGCGTAGTCCAGCAGCTCCTCCTCAGGCAGATCCAGTGTGGGGATGATCTCCTCAAACAGGCAGCTGCGCAGGAATGCGCTCATCTTTTCATCGTTCATGCAGTCACCGACAGTCTCAATGCCCTCCAGCATAGCATAGGGGATCATGGAGGTGTGAGAACCGTTCAGAATGCGAACCTTACGGGTGCGGTAGGGAGTCATGTTGTCGGTCAGAATCACATTCAGGCCGGTTTTGCTGAAGGGGAATTCCTCGCCGACACATGCAGGACCTTCAATGACCCACAAATGGAACAGCTCACTGGTGTTAAGCATGTTGTCCTCGTAGCCCAGCTCGATGTTCTCGCCTCTGGGATAGCCGGTAACAATGCGGTCAACCAAGGTGTTGCAGAAGATGTTTTCACTCTCGACCCATGCTGCAAAGCCTGCGTCCAGATTCCACAGCTTAGCATACTCCAGAATGTACTTCTTCAGGGTAGAGCCGTTCTTATCGATCAGCTCGCAGGGCAGGAAGATGAAGCCCTTCAGGCCCAGCTCGTAACGGCGCTGCAGCAGCAGGGTGACCTTTGCAGGGAAGGTGACATTGGGTGCGTTCTCGGGCTTGTCCTCTGCGCTGAAGCAGATACCGGATTCTGTGGTGTTGGAGATCACGAAGCGGAAATCGGGATTCTCAGCCAGCTTCAGGTAGCTCTCGAAATCCTTGAAGGGCTCGACAGTACGGGAGATGACATCCACGATCTTCTTCTCCACAGTGGGAACGCCGTTCTTCATACCGCGCATCACGTGGGTGTAGACGCAGTTCTGCTCTTCGAGCTTTGCGCACATGCCCTGTGCGATGGGCTGGACAACGACAACAGATGCATTAAAGTCGGTTGCTTCATTGGTCAGCTGGATGATCCAGTCTGCGAAACCGCGGAGAAAGCCGCCTTCGCCAAACTGAATGATTTTTTCACAACGGGTAGGTTTTGTAAACATATAAATACCTCCTGAATATTTTTTTGGTTTCACATTTACAGTTTATAGCAAATTTATCTTGTTTTCCTTGAAAATATTGCCTAATATTTTGAAAAACAAGAAAATATTGTTTGACCTTGCCGGTTTATCGTGTTAAAATATTCCGGAGGTGAGAATATGATCATTGAATACAGAGATCCGCCTATTTCTTATGACAAGGTTACCAATCGCCGAAAAACCTCGCTGACCCATTTTCACTACCAGCATGAATTATACTATTTGATCAGCGGAGAGACAAAGTATTTAGTCGGAGATGACATTTTTCATCTCCGACCGGGTGATTTTATATTTGTTCCAAGGGAAGTCATTCATAAATCCGACAGCGAAAGCTGTTTGCAGAATGAACGGATTTTGTTAAGTTTTGCGGATGATGTGTTTGATGACTCCACCAGAGAGGTTTTACAGGAAATTTCCCGTGTTCGCCTGATTCAGATTCCGGAGGAAGCCAGACCTCAAGCAGAGGAGCTGATGCGTAAGATCCAAATTGAATTTGAGCAGGAGAACCCTTATCGAGACACCTTGACAAAACTCTATATTTTGGAACTGCTGACGCTGCTGTGCAGACTCCATTGTGACAGAGCGCCTGCGGTAACAGAATCGGAGAAACTGATCGGTGAAGTAGCCGAGTATATCCGCAGCCATTATCAGTTGGAATTGCCTCTTGTGGAATTGGGACAGCAGTTCGGTCTCAGCGAAAGCTGCCTATCCAGAAAGTTCAAAGCAGTTACAGGCATGGGAGTGAATGAATACATCACAAATGTGCGCATCCACAATGCCGCCCAGCTTTTATCCACAGGTAAATATTCCGTTACGGAGGTGGCAGAGCGCTGCGGCTACAGCGACAGTAATTACTTTGCATCGGTCTTTAAGAAAATCAAAGGTACAACGCCGCTGAAGTTCTCTAAGGCCCAGACATGGCAAAGCGGACATTAATCCTTTTTGCCCACCTTGTGCTTAGTGCCGTCGGGTTCGACAATATAAGTGTTTTCCAAATGGCCAACAAGACTGGCCTTTACTGAGTCAATATAGATGCGTCTGAGTTTATCTCGCTCCACTAACTCCTCCGGGGTCAGTTCCCGTTCTTTGGCGAATTTTGCCAGTTCGTTAATTCTTTTGATGACATCGTCCATTTTCATAATGCATTACCTCATACAAAGCGGTCAATGACCACGGATATTCTACCTTTTTTGGTTGTGCTGCCGATATTGGAAAGACGAAACTTTCCCATACCCCTTACTGTAATTGTAGCACCGCAGTCAACCTGTTTTTCCGGCTTCTCGCAAGGTAGTCCGTCAATGCTGACCCGGCCGGTTGTGATGGCGGTCAAGGCCTGACTGCGGCTGATTCGGAAACCGGCAGAAATGAGATTGTCCAGCCGCAGCGATGCGACGGTGTCCTTGATCGTCTGTGTGTTTTCCCGGGGAATACAGGCATCGTGGATTGGGATCGATTCTACCTGCAGTTTTGTACGCCCGGCGGAAGTGAAGTTCTGCAGAATGTAGGGCGCAATTTCTGAAGTAACAAAAAAATCGCAGGTGTCGGTATTTACGCAAATATCTCCGATGCACTCACGGGCGATTCCGCATCCGATCAATGCGCCGAGGAAATCCCGATGGGTGGGGTGATCTCCTTCGTAAAATTTTGCCCGCAGACACACAAATGGATAGTTTTCTTCCGCTTGCTCGTCAAGATAATCCGGAAGATATACCAGCATTTTTCGCTGTGCATTCTCATATCCGCCGTGGAACATCAGACCTTCCGTCTTTCCGATAAGATACTTTGTCAGCTCCTGCTCTCTTGGACTTAGGAAGGCGGTATTGGAAGGGATATTCTTTCGGATGCCTGCGCTGATCTTGTCGTAGACCTTGGCAAGCAGCAGTTTATCTTCTGATGTTTGTGCGATTTTTTCGATATTATTTCGATCCATGCAATCACCGTTGCCATTATATCAGCGACGGGATTTCATTGCAAGGAACTTTTTCTTGTAGAACTGAAATATTTTTTGTATAATAGGCAGGAAAGATGGTGAAATTATGGTCATTGGTATTATAGGTGCCGGTGCGTCCGGTATGGCGGCAGCGATTTCGGCGGCGCATCATCCCGGTGTTCAGGTTGAGCTTTTTGAGCGTCAGGCCCGTGTCGGCAGAAAGTTGCAGGCAACGGGTAACGGTCGCTGTAATTTATCTAATATCCATGCCGATGCGTCCCGATACCACGGCGAAGATCCGTCCTTTGTGTTGCCTGCGCTGTCAAGGATGGGAGCTGCGGAGACCCTTGTGTGGTTTCGGGAGTTGGGCTTGTTTACTGTAACAGAGGAATCGGGAAAAGTGTATCCTTATTCTGATCAAGCGAATTCTGTGGTGGATGTTTTACGATTTGCATTACAGGCACCAAATATTACGCTCCGTACCGGTTTTGAGGTCAAGAAGGTGACAAAGTCAGAGGATGGTTTTGTCGTAGATGACGGTGAGCAGACAGTATTCTGCGACAAGCTGATCATAGCTTGCGGCGGCATTGCCGGAACAAAGTTGGGCGGCAGTATGTCCGGATACCGGATTCTTTCAAGATTCGGCCATAGATCTACCCGTTTGCGTCCTGCCCTTGTACAATTAAAGACAGACTGGAATGGCGTTGTTGCCTTAAAGGGCGTTCGCGCCCAGTGTCAGGCTTCTGTCTATCAGGGTGATATGCTATTTGCGAAAAGCGAAGGGGAAGTGCAGTTTACGGAATACGGTCTGTCAGGACCGGTGATTTTTGAGGTATCCCGGGATGTCTGTGTAGGCAGCGGTCGGTGGAGTTGCCGGCTGGACTTCCTGCCCGATTACACAAAGGAGCAGGTTTTTGCGGATTTGTGCAAGCGCAGAAGAACCTGCCTCACAGCCGAGGATCTGTTGACTGGTATTTTACACAATCGTTTGGGTCGCGTGATCGTTAAGACTGCCCATGTGCAGGCAAACTGTCCTGTTGCGGATATTACAGATGAACAATTATATCAAATCTGCGATGCGATCAAGTGCTTTGAGATCACAATATCCGAGGCTATGGGTATGGACTCTGCGCAGGTAACAGCCGGCGGTGTACATACCTGCGATTTTGATCCGGAGACGATGGAAAGCAAACTGGTTTCCGGTTTGTATGCCTGTGGTGAAGTGTTGGATATTGACGGCGACTGCGGTGGATTTAATCTACAATGGGCATGGAGCTCCGGTTGCTGCGCTGGCGAACATGCCGGAAAGGGAACGGTATGATCAGAATCCGTGAAATAGCCATGCCGCCGGAGCATGCGCTTGCCCAGCTTCACTATGAAGCCGCGCGTCTTTTGAGAATTCCCAATTCCTCGGTAAAGTCCGTGCAGCTGGTTCGCCGTTCTGTGGATGCCAGAAAAAAGCCCGATGTGAAGATCGTCTACACGGTGGATGTTCGCGTAGATGGAAACGAAGAAAAGATATTGCGCAAGTCCGGCTGTAAGCGAGCAGCCATTGCACCGAAAGTCAGGTATCAACTGCCGGGACCTGTTGCGTCAGACACGCGGCCGGTGGTTGTTGGCTTTGGACCGGCAGGAATGTTTGCTGCACTTGTTCTTGCGCTTGCCGGTCTAAAGCCTTTAGTGTTAGAGCGTGGCGAGGATGCGGTCACCCGGAACGAAAAGGTGCAGCATTTTTTTCAAACCGGTGAACTTGATACCCGGAGCAATGTTCAATTCGGTGAAGGCGGTGCCGGTACATTCTCTGACGGAAAGCTGAATACCGGCGTTAACAACCCGAGAATCGACTGGATTTTGCAGCAGCTGGTGGATGCTGGCGCAAAGGAAGATATTTTGTATGATGCCAAGCCTCATGTGGGTACGGATGTGCTTTTAACTGTTGTTCAGAATATTCGCCGGAGGATCCAGTCCCTTGGCGGTGAAGTGAGATTTTGCGCGCAAGTGCAGAATATTTCCGTGGAGAACGGTCGCTTGACCGGGCTTGTCATGGAAAACGGAGAAGAGATTCCCTGCGACCGCGTGATCTTTGCCATCGGTCATAGCGCAAGAGATACATTTTCCGCGTTGCTGGATGCAGGCGTTGCCATGGAGCCAAAGCCCTTTGCGATGGGCGTTCGGATTGAGCATGCGCAAACGATGATCAATCTGTCCCAATACGGAACGGATTCTCGTACGCTTCCTCCTGCAGACTATAAACTGGTCAGTCATTTAGAGGACGGAACGGTCTATACCTTCTGTATGTGTCCCGGTGGTTATGTGGTAGCGGCGGCGTCGGAGGAAAACCGGGTTGTGACCAACGGTATGAGTTATCAAAGCCGTGCCGGTGAGAATGCCAATGCGGCGCTGCTTGTTACCTTAAATCCAAGAGAATTTCCGCATGACGGTCCTCTTGGCGGTGTAAAATGGCAGCAAGAAATCGAAGAAGCTGCTTTTTGTGCCGGTGGTAGAAACTACTTTGCACCGGCGCAGAAATTGGGAGATTTTCTTTCCGGATGTCCCAGCACAGGTCCGGGAAAGGTACTGCCTACCTACCGTCCCGGTGTGACATGGTGCGATCTGAATGCTGTGCTGCCAAAGAAGATCACAGAATCCCTTAAACAGGCTATTCCGCAGCTGGATCACAAGCTGTCAGGATTTGCGGACGGGGATAGTATTTTGACTGCGCCGGAAACGCGCAGTTCCTCGCCTGTACGCATGATTCGCGGCGAAAACAAGGAGTCTGTATCGGTTTTCGGTCTGTATCCTGCCGGTGAGGGCGCAGGATATGCCGGTGGTATCATGTCGGCTGCCATTGATGGTATGCTTTGCGCTGAAGCATTGCTGGAAAGTCTATAAGGAAAACACCGCTGTTCATACAAAACAGCGGTGTTTTTGCATATTAAAACCTTGATCTGCATTGAATATACAGAAGTCAGTCTGTATTCTTTCAGGGAGGGGTAACCTATGAAAAAATTTATTGCAATTTGCTTCGTGCTTGTGCTGTTGTCCGGGTGTACAAGTCAGGAAACCTTTGAGGAAATAAAAGATGTGTGGACACCTGAAACACCGGAAATGCAGGAGATTTCTTTGTCGTTACCGGACAATGTTTCCATGGAAGTGATGGAGCATGACAATTCCGGAAAACTTTATTTGTGTGATGATTATACCATCAGTTTACACACTACCGCCTCTGGAGATCTTGACAAAACTCTGCGAGAGGTTACGGGCTTTTCAAAAGACAATTTGCAGGTCATGGAGACAAGGCTCGGAACGCTAAAACGGTATGATTGCGTATGGAGCGCAGCAGGGGAAGGGAATGACCAAATCGGACGGGTATCGGTTCTTGATGACGGTAATTATCACTATGTCCTGACAGCAATTGGAGATGCAGCAGCAACAAAGGAGCTAAATGCGGTATGGCAGAAGATATTTCATTCTTTTGCCCTTAAGGATACTGCCGGCTGACAGTTTCACACAGCTGCTTACATTGCTCGGCGACCTTAGCAGGATACAAAATGGCAGCTTTTTCTCCAAAACCGATGATCCAACTGAGGAAGGTAGGAGAAACAGCGACTTTTGCGGTAAAGATGAAGTGGTCTTCACCATCGGGAATGAACATGGTTTCTTTGCCAAAACGGTCAACGACCTGATTGATCAATTCTCTGTGGAAGCGCATTTTTACATCCAAAGAATCTCCGGAATACATTTGGAAAAGCTGATTGGCATGATCGCTGAGGGATTTTCCTTTCAGCTCCGGACAGTCGATTCTCTTATCATCGGTCAATGCAATGTCTGTCATTCTGTCGACGCGGAAAGATGTAACACCGTGGCGTGTTGTGTAGGCAAGCAGATAACAATTTTCATTATCCTGGCAAAGCCCGTAGGGACTTGCCAGGTATTCTTTTTCTCTGTACTTGCGCTGCCCTTTCAGATCCCAGTCAAAATAGCGGAAGGTGATCTGCCTGTTTTGTACTATGGCATCTTGAATATTGCCGATATTGTAGTAAATGGATTCATTCATGCTTTTTACGCGTTTTGCAATGACAACGGTTCTTTTCATCAGGTTTGCATCGTGTTCGTTGCACTGCTCGCACAGTTTTTCCACCAGCCGGCGTGATTTGCTCTCTGTCAGGAACTTGCTGGACAAGACCGCATCGATCAGCAGCTTTAATTCAGGTAATTCAAAATTCTGAGGTGCGGCGTAATAATATCCGCCGTTTCTGCCGGGAATCGATACAATGTCTTCGCCATATTCCTGCAACGCGGCTATATCCGCATAGACAGTCTTTCTATCACAAATAATGCTGTATTCTTCCAGCATTTTGAGGATATCGGCTGTGTTTACAGGGTGTTCCTCGTGGGAATTCTTTTTCAGGTAATCCAGTATATAGAATATACGCAAACGGGGACTTTTTGCTTCCAACATGTTGTACACCTCCTGTTTGTGAACAGTATATCACAGAATTGTAAATTGCGGAATGGAAAATTTGCATTTTTCAAAAAAATATGGTATCATCAAAGCACAAAGGAGTGAGCAAAATGTTATATGTTGGTTGTCATTTATCCGCTTCATCCGGCAATCTGGCAATGGTGAAAACAGCTGAGTCTATCGGTGCCAATACATTTGCGTTTTTTACCCGGAATCCCCGGGGAAGTCAGGCCAAAAAAGAGGATCCTGTGGATTCTGCCAATGCGGTGGAAGCGCTGAAGGAACTGGGGTTTGGCAAGCTGGTTTCCCATGGCGCATATACGATGAATCTTTGCACCGCTGACCCTGATGCTCGGGCATTTGCGGCAAGTGTTCTTTGTGATGATCTGCGGCGCATGGCGGCGCTTCCCGGTAACTACTATAACTTCCATCCGGGCAGCCATGTTGGACAGGGTACAGAAACCGGTATCAGCCAGATCGTGGATGCGCTGAAACAAGCTTTAGCACCCGGTTATCCGGTTACGGTGCTTTTGGAGACGATGGCAGGAAAAGGCAGTGAAGTCGGCGGCAGATTCGAGGAAATCAAAGCTATTATTGACGGCGTAGGCAGTGATCAAATCGGTGTTTGCCTTGACAGTTGTCATATTTTTGACGGCGGTTACGATATTGTGAATGATCTTGACGGTGTGTTGGCAGAATTTGATAAGGTTGTCGGTCTGGACAAGCTGAAAGCGCTGCATCTGAACGATTCTAAGAATGTGTTTGGGAGCCACAAGGACCGCCATGCCTGCATTGGCGAGGGAAATCTGGGAATGGATACATTCCGCAATATTGTAAATCATCCTTATTTGAAAACGCTGCCGATGATATTGGAAACACCTAACGAACTGCCCGGCTATCGGGCAGAGATCCGTATGCTCCGTGATTTGGAGAATTTAGGATGAATTATAACGGAGGTTTTAGCATGCAAGTTCTGACTGCTCTGCAGCAGGTAAATGAGACATACTACTATGTGTTTGTCAGTGTGTTTCGCTTTGTTGCGCCTGTATTGCTGATGCTGTTGCTGTATCGCTGCGTAAAGCCCCTTTTGACCTTTCGCCGTGAACCTGAAATATGGGCATGGCTGACTATGCGTGACGGGACGGACATGCCCATTACCCACTGGGAAAATGTGATCGGCAGCTGTAAACGCAGCGATGTGGTTATCGAATCGGAGAAGGTATCAAAGAATCATGCCGTTTTAACCCGTTACGATGATGGCAGCTGGACGGTTACAGATACGGAATCGGAATTTGGTACGTTTGTCAACCGCAAACGCGTTTTGATTCGTGCCCTGCAGCCCGGTGATACCATTCGCGTTGGTGATGTTTCTTTGAAATTTACACCGATTTCAGCTAAGCAGGAGCAAATTCTTGCCCAGCTTCGCACGAAGGCATCCTCTGTCCTGACCACCTTTTCCAATCTGATTTTCCTGACAGTATTCCAATGCCTGTGCTGCATGGCTTTTTTGTTAAACAGTGATATTCAAAATGCTTTGGATATTTTAATCGGCTTCGGCGGAATTGCAGTTTGTCAATGGCTGCTGTTTCTCTTTTACGTCATGATCCGTCGTAATTCCTTTGAAATTGAAACCATTGCCTTTTTGCTGTGTACCATGGGTATGGCTGCCGTGGCAACGACATTACCCGGTGAGATGATCAAGCAGCTAATCAGTATTATCCTTGGGCTGGCTGTTTTCCTGTGTATCGGTTGGGCACTTCGGGATTTGGAACGGGCTAAAAAGATGCGCTATCTTGCAGCAGTTGCCGGTATCGGTCTGCTGCTGATCACACTGTTATTTGGTACAGAAATCAATGGCGCAAAGGCGTGGCTGATTATAGGTCCGCTTTCTATTCAACCTTCGGAGCTTGCCAAGGTTTGCTTTATTTTTGCCGGTGTTTCCGCAATGGACCGAATTGTGACGAAACGGAATCTGTTTATGTTTATTGCGTATTCCGTTACGGCCTGCGGTTGCTTGGCGCTTATGAATGACTTCGGTACAGCCTTAGTGTTTTTCTGCACATTTCTTGTTATTGCATTTATGCGTTCCGGCAGCGTAGGAACGCTTGCATTGGCAATTACCTCCCTTGTCCTTGCCTGTGTTGTTTTGCTTAGTGTTGCGCCCCATGCATTGTCACGCTTTGAAAACTGGCGACATATTTGGGAGGATCCCTATGGCGGCGGTTACCAGCAAACCCGCGCACTGATGTGCATGGCTGCCGGTGGTATTCTTGGACTGGGCCCCGGACGCGGAAAAGCAGGACAGAGTGTGTATGCTGCCGACTCTGATATGGTTGTAGCAACGATTTCGGAGGAATGGGGTCTGATTACTGTATCGATTCTGATATTGCTGATTGTGGCCTTTGCGATTTTTGCAATTCGCTCGGCTGGGGTTGGCAGAAGTAGCTTCTATACCATTGGCAGCTGCGCTGCTGCCAGTATCTTCCTTGTGCAAACCATCCTGAACGCACTTGGCACGGTGGATATTGTACCGTTAACCGGTGTGACGTTCCCCTTTGTGTCAAACGGAGGTTCCAGCATGATGTGCGCATGGGGATTGCTTGCCTTTGTCAAAGCTGCAGATACTAGAAAAAATGCCAGCTTTGCTGTGAAATTACTCAAAAGAAGGGATGATCAGGATGAATAGAGTTGCCCGTCGTGGTGGAATCGTGTTGATTATCGCATTTTTGCTTCTTGCCGGATTTGGTATCTTTGTTGTGGAGTATATGATTCAATCTCCAAATTGGGTGCAGCAAACCGGTTCTCCTCATATATACCATAGTACGGATAACAGCACAGCAAAAGGTTTAAACGGCATGGTGATTCTGGATCAGTATGATACGATCCTTATGGATACAAGAACTACGACAAAGTACTCTGACAGCGAGGATGTACGGAAGTCTACGGTCCATTGGGTCGGTGACCGTGGTGGTAATATCGATGTCCGAACCCTCACTAGATTTGCCGATGAATTGGCGAGAATCCGTTTGGAAGAATATAATGTCCTTAGCGGTATGTACACCTATGGTGATTATACAAGCGTCGCGCGACTGACCCTTGATGCCCGCTTACAGGCGGTTGCATTAGAGACTTTGGGTGATCGTAAGGGAACGGTTGCCGTTTTCAATTATCAAACCGGTGAGATTCTCTGTGCGGTGTCAACACCGACCTTTGATCCGGATCATCTGCCGGAGATGTTTGATTCATCCTATGATACAGCCTTTTATAATAAGTTCTTGGATTATCCCTTTGCCCCCGGTTCAATATTCAAAATCGTAACTGCTGCGATTGCGTTAGAAACAGTGGAGAATATCGATCAGTGGGAATTTACCTGTAGCGGCACCTATGATATTCCGGGCTACGATGTAACCTGTGAGGTATCTCATGGTACACAAACCCTGAAGCAGGCGTTCCGCAACTCGTGCAATTGCGGCTTTGCTTCCTTGGCACAAATCGTTGGCGCGGATACAATGGCGGAATATGTCGCGAAATTCGGTGTGACAGACAGTATTACTTTTGATGGCATTACCACGGCAAAAGGCAATTACGATGCGCCCACTAACGAAACAGAGTTGGCATGGAGCGCAGTTGGCCAGCATACTGTGGAGATCATTCCGGTATCGTTCCTGAATTTCCTTGGTGCTATTGCCCGTGGCGGTGTAGAGGTAGAGCCTTACATTGTGGATGAGATTTTGGTGCGGGATGATCCTATCTATACTTCCCAAACAAAGACCGGTGAACGACTGATTTCTAAGGAAACGGCAAAGACATTACAGGAGTTTATGCGCAACAATGTGGCAACCAAGTACGGTGATGAATATTTCCCCGGCTTTACCGTCTGCGCAAAAACAGGTACAGCTGAGGTTGGCGGTGACGGTGTAGATCGTGATCCCAATGCAATGTTTGCAGGTTTCCTGACGGACGAAAACTCTCCGCTGGCGTTTATTGTTTGCGTGGAGGATGCCGGATACGGAAGAACTGTCTGTGTGCCGATTATTGCCGCTGTTCTTTCGGAATACAGAGTGATCGCTGCCAACTGATATGTCAATAAAGTTCTAAATTGAAACACCCTCTGCATACTGTTTGGCAGGGGGTGTTTCCTATGTGTCGAAATAATCAGCTTTGGGGGCTTTCACTTCTGACATTTGGCATCGGCATTTTGATTGGATTGTGGTTAGAGGGTGGCTTTTTCTCACACTGCCTTGGATTTACGGTAGTTTTAATCGGCTGTTCAATTGGTATCCGAAAATAAGGCATAACCTTGTCCTACGGAGAATAGACTGAATCAGCAATGCCGGATAAGGAGTGATGAAATGGAGTTGCAGTTTTATAAAAAGGAGATTCCTTGCATGCGCCCTGTGATCAATCAAACGGTTCAGCAGGAATTGACGCAGGAGATCAAGTTGCCTGATAATATGCCGGAGATCGGACGTGTGATCGGCGCTTGGGGACAGGTACTGTTGCGGGGCAAACAATGGCACAGCAGCAGTTTGGAAGCCACCGGAGGCGTGATGGCAAAGGTGTTGTATCTGTCGGAGTCTGATAGTCAGCCCCACTGTGTGGAGGCATGGGTGCCCTTTCAAATACAGGCAGAATTTCCGAAAGCGGACAGGGATGGGAAGTTTAATTTGTGCGGTCATTTACGTTTTGCAGACGCACGGTCGGTATCTGCACGCAAGATCATGTACCGGGCCGGTGTGACAGCAGTGATCGATGCCTTCGTTCCGGATAATATGCTTGTTTACCGTGCTGATGAAGTGCCGAAGAATTTGCATCTTCTTACGAAAACATATCCTGTCTGTATCCCCGGGGAAATGGGGGAAAAAGCATTTGCCATGGATGAGCTGTTATCGTTGCCTGCTGCTTGTCCGCCGATAAATCAAATGGTGTACTGCGCTTTACGACCGGAAGTGATCGATAAGAAGCTTTTGGCAGAAAAGGTCGTTTTCCGCGGCATGGCTGTATTGAGCATTTTTTATGTGTCGGAGGATGGCAGCTTTTGCAGTCATGATTTTGAAATCCCGTTCTCACAATATGAGGAATTGGATTATGATTACGATGACAAAGCAATGGTAAGTGTAGATCTGGCTGTAACCGCTTTGGATGTGGATGTTGTTGAGGACGGAAAAATTGCCATGAAGGCAGGAGTCCTTGCACAGTATACGGTTTGCGGATATCACATGCTTGAGGTTGTTGAGGATGTGTACAGCTCTACCCATGAAACGGAGATGGATAAAGAATCGTTACGAATCAATGCTGTGTTAGATGTACATGAGGAACCTCAGCGGATCGAAGCACCTGTTCAAGCGGAAGTGATGCGCGTTTTGGATGTAACCTGCTGTTGTGACGGCGTAGAGATAAAACGGAATGGGGATACGGTGGACATGAATGCATTGTGCTGGTATCAGGTGTTATACTACGGAACAGACGGTGTCCTGCAAAGCGCATTTGCCAATGGACAGGTTGCGTGGTCAATACCCGCGTCGGAGAATGCGGAAGTGCGTGCCGCGGTTTTTGTAAGCGGTAAGCCGCAATGCATGTCAAATGGCAGTGGTATCAGTATACAAAGTGATCTGAATGTAATTACCACTACAGTGGCAGATCAGGAAATGCAAATGGTATCCCAAATTCAAACGACGCAGGCGTTGACTGCAGATCCGGATCGACCGGGATTGGTGATTTGCAGAGTTGGAGATATTGGCTTTTGGGATATGGCGAAGAAATACAGAGCATCACCTGAGAAAATTTTGTCTGCTAATGATATGGAAGCAGAGCCTGAAAAGGGGAGTCTGCTAATTATACCGATGAATTGATGAAAACCGCCGCTGCGAGGGAGCTCTGCAGCGGCGGTTTTAACGGCTTGTCGCACGCAGGGTAACCGTCACTATTACCTTATGAAAACGGCGTAGGATATGCAAGGGGATTTTGTCGATAAATTTTACGGTTGTCAATTGTTGGAATTGGTGGTATACTAAAGCAAATCCATAATAGATAAGAGGTTGATCTTATGACAAAAATTGACATTTATTCCGGCTTTCTCGGCGCCGGTAAAACTACGCTGATCAAAAAGCTGATTGCTGAGCACTATAAGGGTCAGAAAATCGTTTTGATCGAGAACGAGTTCGGCGAGATCGGCATTGACAGCGGTTTCTTGCAGGATGCCGGAATTAACATCAAAGAGATGAACTCCGGCTGTATTTGCTGCAGCCTTGTGGGCGATTTTGGTAAAGCGCTGGAGCAGGTGATCCGGGATTACGCACCCGAGCGGATCATCATTGAGCCCTCTGGCGTCGGTAAGCTGTCCGATGTGGAGGCTGCCGTGGCAAAGGTCACAAATGACGAAGTTGTTCTCGGCTACACGGTTGCTGTTGTAGATGCAGGCAAGGTGAAGGTCTACATGAAGAATTTCGGTGAGTTCTATAACAATCAGGTGGAAACTGCAAAGACCATCGTTTTGTCCCGTACGGACGGTATTTCCCAGGAAAAGCTGGACGCGGCTGTAGCTCTGCTCAGAGAACATAACGGTGAAGCAGCCATCGTAACAACACCTTGGAACGAGCTGTCCTCTGAGCAGCTTGTAGAAGCCATGGAAGGTGCATCTTCCTTGGCTGCGGAAATTGCAGAGTTGGAGCATGCGCACCATCATGAGCACCATCATGATGAGGAGCACCACTGCTGCGGCCATCACGAGCATCATCATGATGAGGAGCATCACTGCTGTGGTCACCATGAGCATGAGCACCATCATGATGAGGAGCATCATTGCTGCGGTCACCATGAGCACCATCACGATGAGGAGCATCACTGCTGCGGTCATCACGGTCACGATCATCACCACCACGATCATCATGCCGATGAGGTCTTTACCTCTTGGGGCGTGGAAACCACACATAAATTCACAAAAGCAGAGATTCAGGCATATCTGCTTGCATTGGAGACCGGCCGTTTCGGTATGATTCTGCGTGCTAAGGGTATTGTAGCCGGTAAAGAGGGCGATTGGATTCACTTTGACTATGTCCCCGGAGAAATCAACATCCGTTCCGGTTCCGCCTCGGTGATTGGCAAGATTTGCGTCATTGGCGCACAGCTGGATCAGGACGGTATTGTCTGTGTGTTTGGTGTATAAGGAGCCGTTATGGTACAGATACCTGTTTATGTATTTACCGGTTTTTTAGATTCCGGCAAAACGAAGTTTATTCAGGAAACCTTAGAAGATCCTCGTTTTAATGCAGGGGAGCGGACATTGCTGCTTGTTTGCGAGGAAGGGGAGGAAGAATATGATTTTTCAACCTATCCCCATCCAAATGTGTTTCTGGAAATCGTAGATCAGCAGACAGTTACCACCAAGGAGCTGCAAGCCCTTGCCAAGAAGCACAAGGTAAAGCGTGTCGTTGCGGAGCTGAACGGTATGCAGCTTGTGGGTGACCTGTATTCTCGCTTTCCTGAGGATTGGGTTGTGGCGCAGGAGGTCATGTTTGCAGATGCTACCACATTCATGACCTATAATGCCAATATGCGCAATCTGGTTATGGACAAGCTGGTGGGCGGTCAAATGGTGGTATTTAACCGCCTGAAGCCCGGCGAAGATACCATGCCGTTGCATAAGCTTGTACGGGCTGCAAACCGTCGGATCGACATTCTGTATGATTATTTGGATGGCTCAACCGCTTTTGACGATGTAGAAGATCCGCTTCCTTTTGATATTAACGCGCAATTGATCGAAATTAAGGACGAGGATTATGCTCTGTGGTATCGGGATGTAACGGAAGAGCCTCAAAAATATGACGGAAAGACTGTCCGGTTCAAAGGACAGGTGGCCATGCTCCGCCGTGATCGCAACAAGATGTTTGCTCCCGGTCGGTTTGTGATGACCTGCTGTGTTGATGACATTCAGTTTCTTGGTGTACCTTGCAGATATCCGGATGCCCAAAAGCTGACGCCCCGGGACTGGGTCATGGTGACAGCGAAAATTTCTGCCGAGAAGTACTCTCTCTATCAAGGAGAGATCGGACCTGTTCTGACAGCAATTAAGGTTGAGTCCGCGGATCCAGCAAATCCGGATGTTGCTACATTCTAAATAAAATTAAGAGGCTGCACTTTTGCAGCCTCTTAATTTATCTGTATTGCGCCATATAGGGACCGTGGGCGTCTATGAGTTCGTCTACCATCTTTTTGATGGAGTCAATATCTAATTCGCTTCCGGTATGGGGGTCCAGCATTGCAGCTTGGTAGATATGTTCTTTCTTTTTGGTAGCAGCTGCCTCAATGGTCAGCAGCTGGACATTGATATTTGTCATATTCATAGCGGCGCACTGTACCGGCAGTTTTCCAACGTGTTGTCCATGGATGCCGTTTGCATCGGCAAAACAAGGAATTTCTACGCAGGCCTCATCCGGTAGGTTTTCGATGTAGCGAGCAGTGTTAAGTATATTGCCGCCAAAATAGAATGGTTCATTTGTTATATGCGCATCGATAATCCTTGAACAGTACTCATAAGACTGAACGCGTGGCTGTGCGCCTTCGGATTTGATTCGCTCGAACTGATCCTTCCAACCGTTGATCTGCTTGACGCAGCGTCTCAAATACTCATCAAGAGGGATTTGATAACGCTCGATCAGCTCCGGATATTTACTTTTGATATAGAAGGGGTTGTATTCGGCATTATGTTCGCTGGATTCACTGCAGAAGTACCCAAAGTGCTTGATATAGTCTAACCTGACTTTGTCCTTAATGTTGGGATCGGCAAGCAGGACATCGACTTTTGCTCTTATGAGAGGATAGAGATCGTTGCCATCCTTGTCGTGAAGCTCCAACAGCCAAGCCATGTGGTTGATGCCGGCGATTTTTTCGGTATGGCCATCGTACTTATCATCCATTCCTGCTAATTGCAGAATCTGTTTTGCACACACTTGAACGCTATGACAAAGGCCTATGGTGTTAACACCTGTATGTGTCTGCATGTATCCGGTGAGCATACCCATGGGGTTTGTGTAGTTTAATAAGAGCGCATTTGGGCAGACTTGTTCCATTTCTTTCGCAAAGTCATCCATGACGGGGATCGTACGCAATGCTCGCATAATACCGCCAATACCAAGTGTATCGCCGATGGTTTGACGCAGACCGTATTTTTTGGGAATCTCAAAATCAATAATGGTGCAGGGATCGTAACCGCCGACCTGAATTGCGTTAATTACAAAATCGGCGCCTGATAGCGCGGCTTTGCGTTGTTCTACGCCGCAGTAACACTCGATTTTACCAAATCCACCTGCAGTAATGCGCATACTTTCCAGAATGGTGCGGCTTTGTTCTAAGCGAGTGGCATCAATGTCATAAAGTGCGAAGGTGCTGTTACGGATGTGCTCGCTGCACATACAGTCACCTATCAGACTTCTGGCAAAAACTGTGCTGCCGGCACCCATAAATGTGATCTTCATAATATCGCTCCTTTGTAGTTTGTGTAGTTGTATTATACCTTGACAGAGCGCTTTTTGGAATGTTATAATCTTGGAGAAAATATGTCATTTTGTGTGGTGCTGAACATGACGCATGAACAGATAAACACATTGATTTCTGACGACGGCTATGCAGGGCTTAACCCGATCCTGTTCGGCTATCAGGATTGTGCGCCCGGACATTACTTTGGTCCAACGCTGAGAACCTACTGGTTGATCCACTATGTGGTTTCCGGAAAAGGCATTTTTGAGATCAACGGAGAGAAATATACCTTGTCAAAAGGCATGATGTTTGTGATCCCGCCCTATGTGCAGACCTATTATCAGGCCGATAAGGAACAGCCTTGGAGTTATATTTGGGTCGGCTTTACATGCGACAGGGAATTGCCAACCCACTTAGATCCTGTTATCTCATGCCCACATGCCGGAAGCATTTTTCAGGCAATGAAGGATTGCGCTGCTTACCGCAACGGACGGTCTGCGTTCTTGTGCGCTAAGCTATGGGAATTGTTTTCCTGCCTGAAGGAACAACAGGCGGAGCTGCCGGATCCTGTGGATTATGCTTTGTTTGCGATCCATGCAGAGTATATGACAGATCTGGGCGTGCAGCAGCTGGCTGACCGCGTCAGACTTGACCGGAGCTATTTTTCCTCGCTGTTCAAAAAGAAAGTCGGGATTTCTCCAGGAAAGTATTTGCTTGATTATCGTATGAAACGCGCCTGCGAACTGCTGTGCAATCACGGTTGCAGTGTCGCGGTTACGGCAAATTCGGTCGGATATGCCGATGCTTTCGTGTTTTCCAAGATATTTAAGAAGCATTATGGTTGTTCACCAAATGCTTTTTCTAAAAAAACTATGGTTGAAAGGGGAGAGAGATAATGTATCAGCCGCTTGCTGATCTTCTCCGTCCGCAAACCCTTGATGAGGTGTTCGGTCAGGAACATATCTTGGGCGATGGCGCTATTTTGCGCCGTTTGGTCGAGTCCGGTAATGTACCGAACATGATTTTCTATGGTCCCAGCGGAACAGGTAAAACCACGGTTGCCAATATTATTGCCAAGCAGACGAACAGAACCTTATATCAACTCAATGCCACAACGGCCTCTACTGCCGATATTAAAAACATTGTTTCCCAACTGGATACATTTATGGCGCCCAACGGCGTGTTGCTGTATTTGGATGAGATTCAGTCCTTTAATAAAAAGCAGCAGCAGTCACTTTTGGAATACATTGAAAACGGAAAGATCACCCTGATCGCTTCTACAACGGAGAATCCTTATTTCTATGTATTTAATGCGATTCTGAGCCGTTCTACTGTGTTTGAATTCAAGCAGATATCTGCGGAAGCGGCGTTGCAGGCGATCCGTCGGGCTGTGTCGTATTTAGAAGGTCGCACAGCATTGACAGCTGTGCCGGAGGATGGGGCGTTAGAGTACATTGCAGGGGCTTGTGGCGGCGATCTGAGAAAAGCAATGAATGCGGTGGAGGTGCTGTTTTCTGCCGGAAAACCGAATGAAGACAGAATTGCAATCTCCTTGGAGGATGCGAAGTCTGTTACCCAAAAGAGCGCAATGCGCGCAGACCGCGACGGTGATAATTTTTATGATCTGTTGTCGGCTCTGCAAAAATCCATCCGTGGCTCCGATCCCGATGCAGCAGTGCATTATCTTGCCAGATTGCTGGAGGCAGGTCAAATGCAGTCTGCTTGTCGCCGGCTGATGGTGATTGCCTGTGAGGATGTAGGCTTGGCATATCCTACCATTATTCCTATTGTTAAAGCTTGTGTAGATGCTGCTTTTATGCTGGGTATGCCGGAAGCAAGAATCCCGTTGGGAGATGCTGCGGTGCTGATGGCAACCTCCCCAAAGTCAAATTCCGGACATATTGCTTTGGATGCGGCTATGGAAGATGTGCGAAAGGGGAAAGGCGGAGATTTTCCTCGCCATTTGCAGAATGTTCACGCAGATACCTATACACAAGAACGGGAACAGGGTTATTTGTATCCCCATGCATTCCCGAACCATTGGGTCAAGCAGCAGTATTTGCCGGATGATCTTGTTGGTACGAGGTACTATGAGTACGGTCACAACAAATTAGAGCAAGCTGCAAAGCAATACTGGGATTTGATTAAAAAAGACTGAGAGGGTTGTATATGGATATTCGCCTTGGTGATATACTGACCATGAAGAAGGAGCATCCCTGCGGTTCGAAGGATTGGCTTGTTTTACGGACAGGCGCGGATTTTCGCCTGAAATGTACAGGCTGCGGTCATGAAATTATGACCCCTCGGTTCAAAGCGGAAAAAAATATTCGATCTGTAAATCGAACGGAAAAATCCATCGACTGATTTTAACGGCAGCTGATAATATCAGCTGCCGTTTTTTATCTATCTGCTGCGCGCCGTGATGAAGCAGCGCCTGTAGAGGAGTTTTGTGGACGGAATCGCTTGTACAGAAACGACTTGTTTTTGTGATTGACTGGTATATACTTGCCTTGCAATCAAACATTCGGGGGTGTACAAATGCCGTTATACACAATAATTGTGATATTTATCAACTTTTCTGTAAATTTTCTCTTAATGATCGCCTCTTCGATAATCAGCGGCAGATCTCCCATGTATAAACAGGCGGTTCTGTCATCCGCTTTTAATTGCGTGTGTTTGATCGCCAGTATGCGATGGCAATGGCTTGGTAACGGCTATTTTAGAGCAACAAGCATTCTTTTCTCTGCGTTTATCGCTTTTGGCTTTTGCGGCGCATCCATTCGTCCCTGTGCGGTGGCTATGCTTTTGCATTTTGCTGTTTCGGGAATTGCGGCGGTAACCGGAGGCAATCGTGTTCTTAATGCACTGCTTGCAACGGTCTGCGTTTGCGGAGTCTGTTATATCGGATTTAGCGGCAGCGGACAATCCGATATTTATATTCCTGTAGAGATCATATACCGCGGTATACACCTGAAAATACATGCATTGAGGGATACCGGCAATTTGCTGACCGATCCGTTGACCGGACGTTCGGTGATGGTGCTAAGTTGTGATTGTGCCCACAGCCTCACGGGACTAAGCAAACAGCAGATGCAAAATCCCATAGAAACGCTTGCGGAAAGACCGATGACCGGACTGCGGATCATTCCATACTCCACCATCGGAAATCCAAACGGCATGTTGCTGGCAGTATATGTAAAGAATGTTCGCGTTGGCAAATGGCGCGGCGGCAGATTGATTGCGCTTGCGCCGGATGATTTTGACGGCAACGGGCGCTATCAGGCGATAACAGGAGGTAGTTTATGTTAAAGAAATTATGGAGTTTGGTTCGAGAGCTGTTTGCTGCGCAGACGCAGCAACTATTTTACATTGGCGGCACAGATGTATTACCGCCTCCTTTGAAGGCAGAGGAAGAACTTGAAGCGTTGGAGGCGTTAGAAAACGGTGATGAAACAGCAAAGCGATGCCTGATTGAACGAAATCTGCGGCTGGTGGTATTTATTGCAAGACGCTTTGAAAATACCGGGGTAAATTTGGAGGATCTCATATCGATTGGGACGATCGGGTTAATTAAGGCGATTGCTACCTATAGACGGGATAAAAATATTAAGCTTGCCACCTATGCATCCAGATGCATCGAAAATGAAATCTTGATGCATATTCGAAAAATATCAGGGCAGAAGGCAGAGGTCTCGCTGGATGAACCGATCAACATGGATTATGACGGGAATGAGTTGCTGTTATCGGATATTTTAGGAACAGATGAGGATATGATTCTGCGTCCGCTTGAAGATGATGTTGACCTGAAGCTTTTGCGTCAGGCGGTGAGAGAATTACCTGAAAGAGAGAGGGAGATTGTAATGATGCGGTTTGGATTAGGGGGCTATCAGGAACTGACACAAAAGGAGGTGGCGCAGAAATTAGGCATTTCCCAATCTTATATTTCTCGTTTGGAAAAGCGCATTATGATGCGATTACGAAAAGAATTGATCCGCAGAACAAGTTGCGCTTGAAATTTAATTCGATATATGTTATTATCGATATAGAATATTATCGATATAATGCTGTATCGAAAGGAAATGTAATTATGGAAAAGAAAGAAGTTTCAAAATCTGTATTGAAGCGACTGCCCGGCTATTTGTCTTATTTGAAGAGCCTTCCTGTAGATGCGCCTTCGTATATATCTGCAACTGCGCTTGCCAATGCCCTTGGTATGGGTGAGGTACAGGTTCGCAAAGATCTTGCCATGGTTTCCGATGGCGGCAGACCGAAGGTTGGTTATTTGAAGGATAATTTAATTGAAGACATCAGCCAGTTTCTCGGCTATGACAACACGACGGATGCGATCCTGATCGGTGCCGGCAAGCTGGGTCAGGCCTTGATGGGCTACAGTGGTTTTGCTGCCTACGGACTCAACATCCTTGCTGCTTTTGATGCTGTGCCTTTTGCGGATAAGACCGGCGAGGGCAAGCCTGTGTATGCGATTTCTGAGCTGGAGTCCTTTTGCCGCATGAATAATGTGCTGATGGGAATTATTACAGTTCCTGCTGAATTTGCGCAGAGCGTATGCGATCGGCTTGTGAATTGCGGCATTAAGGCAATTTGGAATTTTGCGCCTACGCATTTGGAGGTTCCAGCTAATATTTTGGTGCAGAATGAGAATATGGCAACCTCTCTTGCGGTACTTAGCATGCATTTACAGGCAAACATTAAGGATAAGAACAAATAATTCTAAAGTAAAATAATGCCCCTGTCCAAACCGGACAGGGGCATTTTGTTATGCAGGCTTAAAGCTGTCTTTCAAGCTGACAGAGCGGTTAAATACCAAATGCTCAGGGGTGGAGTCCTTGCTGTCGGGGCAGAAGTAGCCCAAACGCATGAACTGGTAAGAAGCAGGTGCTTTTGCATTGGCAAGGCTTGCTTCCACCTTGCAGCCGGTCAAGACCTCCAGAGAGTTGGGGTTCAGGCAGGCGAGGAAGTCTTTGCCGGAGGCATCCGGATCGGGATCGTCAAACAGGTTGGAATACTGGCGAACCTCTGCTTCGCAGCAGTTGTTTGCATCGACCCAGTGGATGGTTGCACCCTTGATTTTTCTTCCGTCGGCAGGATCGCCGCCCTTAGAGTTGGGATCGTAGGTTGCAAGCACTTCCACAACCTCTCCGTTTTCATCTGTGACACAGCCGGTACATTGGATCACATAGGCACCTTTCAGGCGGCATTCAGGACCCATGGGGTATAGCCGTTTGTATTTCGGGACAGGCTCAGTCAGGAAGTCGTCAGCCTCGATCCAGAGGTTTCTGGAGAAGGTAATGGTTCTTGTGCCGTCTTCGGGTTTGTTGGGGTTGTTTTCCACCTCAAAGGTCTCGGACAGACCTTCGGGATAATTGATGATGGTCAGCTTTACGGGCTTAACAACAGCCATGACACGCTGTGCAGTTTCGTTCAGGTCTTCCCGCAGGCAGTATTCCAAGAAGCCGTACTCGATAGTGTTGGGAGATTTGGCAACGCCGACCCGATCGCAGAAGTTACGGATCGAAGCAGGGGTATAGCCGCGGCGGCGCAGGCCGCCCAGGGGAGGCACACGGGGATCATCCCAGCCGGAAACATAACTGTTTTCTACCAGTGCTCTCAGCTTGCGCTTGGAAAGTACAGTGTGGTCGATACCCAGACGGGCAAACGCGATCTGTCGGGGAGTGTGGGGCACAGAGGTGTTTTCCACAACCCAGTTGTACAGGGGTCTGTGGTTCTCAAACTCCAGGGAGCACAGGGAGTGAGTGATACCCTCCAGCGCGTCCTGAATGGGGTGTGCGAAGTCATACATGGGGTAGATGCACCACTTGTCACCCTGGCGGTGATGGTGCATATGACGGATTCTGTAAATAACAGGGTCACGCATATTGAAGTTACCGGAAGCCAGGTCGATCTTGGCTCTCAGAGTCATAGCGTTGTCGGGGAACTCGCCGTTGCGCATTCTCTGGAACAGATCCAGGCTCTCCTCAATGGGACGATCCCGGTAGGGGGAGGTAGCGGGAGTGTTCAGATCGCCGCGGAATTCCTTTGCCTGCTCAGGGGTCAGCTGGCAGACATAAGCCAGACCTTTCTTGATCAGCTCCACTGCGTATTCATAGTCCTTCTCAAAGTAGTCAGAACCATAGAAGAAACGGTCACCCCAGTCGAAGCCCAGCCAGTGGATATCCTCCTGGATGGCATGGACGAATTCCACGTCCTCCTTGGTGGGGTTGGTGTCGTCCATACGCAGGTTGCACAGACCGCCAAACTTCTCAGCCGTGCCGAAGTCGATGATAAGTCGGATCGTAGCCATGTCGTTCTGTG
>JAZKXW010000003.1:0-4589 GCA_045611825.1 Faecousia sp. | reverse complement strand
TCCAGGAACTTGGGCGGCACGCTATCTTCGATGGCAGCCAGCCACTCCGCCTCGGGAATGTCAAAGTACTTGGCCAGTCTGCCCATCAGCACCAGATTCACCGCCTTGGAGGAACCGGCCTCCTCTGCCAAAGACAGAGCGTCCATGGCATCCACATCGATGCCGGCTTTCTCCATCTTGGCAAGCAAATCCTGAGGATACTCCGCCGCGCCGATGATGACGGGCATGGGGTTGATCCGCTGGGTGTTGGTGATAAGCTTGCCGCCGGGCTTCAAAAACTCCGTCCAGCGGGCAGCCTCCAAAAGCTCAAAGGATACAATGTAATCCGCCTCGCCCTTATCGATGACGGGAGAGTAGACCTTGTCGCCAAAGCGGACATAGGTGACCACGCTGCCGCCACGCTGGCTCATGCCGTGGACCTCGGACACCTTGATATCGTAGCCCTTATTCAAAAGCAGTCTGCCCAGCAGCTTGGAAGCCAGCAGGCTTCCCTGTCCGCCGACGCCGACGATCATGACATTTTTCGTTTCCATTACAGAACCTCCTTCAGGGCGCCCACCTTGCACAGCTGCTCGCAAACGCCGCAGCCCACACATTGGGTGGCATCGATCTTTGCCTTGCCGTCAACGATGCTGATGGCAGGACAGCCGATCTTCATACATGCCTTACAGCCTACGCACTTATCCGGGTCAACATGCAGCGCAGGCTTATGCTTGACCGTCTTAAGAAGGGCGCAGGGACGGCGGGAGATAATAACGGAAGGCTCATTGGCAGCCAGCTCTTCCTTAATGGCTTTGTCGCACATATCCAGATCATAGGGATCCACCACCCGGACACGGCGGATGCCCACTGCCCGGCACAGGGATTCCAAATCGATCTTGGTACAGGGATCGCCCTTGAGGTTGTAGCCGGTGGTGGGGTTATGCTGGTGACCGGTCATGCCGGTGATGGAGTTATCCACGATGATAACGGTGGCGTTGGACTCATTGTAAGCCATGTTCACCAGACCGGTAATGCCGGAGTGCATAAAGGTGGAGTCACCGATGACGGCAACGGTCTTATTGTCTGCCGCGCCCTGCTGGGACTTGGTGAAGCCATGGATGCCGGACACGGAAGCGCCCATGCAGATAACGGTATCCACCGCGGCCAAGGGAGCAACTGCGCCCAAGGTATAGCAGCCGATGTCGCCCAAAACGGTAAGCTTATTCTTCTTCAGGGTATAGAACAGGCCTCTGTGAGGCCAGCCTGCGCACATAACAGGAGGTCTGGGAGGAATGGTGGCATCCAGCGTCTTACCGGCTGCCACAGTCTTTTGCAGAGCGGCGGCTACCTTATTCTGGCTCAGCTCGTCGATGCAGGAGAACAGCTCCTTGCCCACGCAGTCAATGCCCAAGTTCCTGCAATGGGTCTGGATGAAGCCGTCCAGCTCCTCCACAACTACCACCTTCTTCACAGAAGCGGCAAAGTCCCGGATCTTCTGCTCCGGCAGCGGCCAGATCATGCCCAATTTCAGCACAGGGTACTGATCGCCTACCACTTCCTTGATGTACTGGTAGGAGGTAGAAGCGGTGATAAAGCCCATCTCATCGGAGGCGCCTGCCTCCACTTTGTTAAAGGGTGCAGTTTCGGCGAAACGGATCAAAGAGGCTGTCCGGGCTTCCACTACGGGGTGACGGCGCTTGGCATTGCCGGGCATCATCACATACTTGGGAATGTCCTTGACATACTCCTTCAGGTGCTCTTCCCGTTCCCCTGTCTCCACTACGCTCTGGGAGTGGGACACGCGGGTACACATCTTCAGCAGCACCGGGGTATCGAACTGCTCGGACAGATCGTATGCCAGCTTAGTAAATGCCAAGGCCTCTGCAGAGTCCGCAGGCTCCAGCATGGGGATCTTGGCAGCCCGGGCATAGTGCCGGGAGTCCTGCTCATTCTGGGAAGAGTGCATGCCGGCATCGTCGGCAACGCCGATGACCATACCGGCATTGACGCCGGTTTAGGAAATGGTGAACAGGGGGTCAGCCGCCACATTCAGACCCACATGCTTCATACCGCAGAAGCTGCGGCGGCCTGCCACGCAAGCGCCAAAGGCGGCTTCCATTGCCACTTTCTCATTGGGCGCCCACTCGGCGTAGACCTCCGGATATTTGGCAATGGCCTCGGTGATCTCGGTGCTGGGGGTGCCGGGGTAACTGGAAACGAAGCTGCAGCCTGCCTCATACAGACCTCTTGCCACGGCTTCATTGCCGAGAATTAACTGTTTCATGGTAATCTCTCCTTTATCAACCGGTGATCTGGGCTTCTACCAAGCGGCCCTGACAGTACTTCTCCCGCAGGGCCGGCTTTTCGATCTTGCCGGTGGGGTTACGGGGAACTTTGTCGAAGAAGATCTTCCGGGGACGCTTGTAACGGGGCATGGCCTGACAGAATTCATTGATCTCTGCTTCTGTGCAGGTCTCTCCCTCTTTGATCTCAATAATGGCTGCGGCGATCTCGCCCAAACGGGCATCAGGCATACCGATGACTGCCACATCCTTGATTTTGTGGAAGGCCCGGGGGAAGTCCTCGATCTGGACGGGATACAGGTTCTCACCGCCGGAAATGACCACATCCTTCTTCCGGTCTACCAGATAGATGAAGCCTTCCTCATCCTGCCGCGCCATATCGCCGGTAAAGAGCCAGCCGTCGCGCAGCACTTCTGCGGTGGCTTCGGGGTTTTTATAGTAGCACTGCATGACACCGTCGCCCTTGACTGCCAGCTCGCCCACCTCACCGGGGGCTACATCCATGCCGCGCTCATCTACGATCCGGGTCTGCCAGCCGTAGCCGGGAACGCCGATGGCGCCCACCTTACGGATATTGTCCACACCCAAGTGGACACAGCCGGGACCGATGGACTCGGACAGGCCGTAGTTGGTATCGTACTGATGGTGGGGGAAGATCTCCATCCACCGGCGGATCAGGCTGGGGGGTACAGGCTGCGCGCCGATGTGCATCAGCCGCCACTGGGACAGACGGAACCGGGATAGGTCTACCCTGCCGTCATCAATGGCATCCAGAAGATCCTGCGCCCACGGCACTAAGAGCCAAACGATGGTACACTGCTCCTCGGTAACTGCCCGAAGGATCCACTCGGGCTTCACGCCCCGCAAAAGCACCGCCTTGGAGCCGGAGACCAAAGAGCCGAACCAGTGCATCTTTGCGCCGGTATGGTACAGAGGGGGAATGCACAGGAATACATCCTCCTTGCCCTGACTGTGGTGGTTCTGCTCCGTCAGGCAGGAATGGACCAGCGCCTTGTGATTATGTAAGATCGCCTTGGGGAAGCCGGTGGTGCCGGAGGAGAAATACACTGCGGCATCATCGGTAGGCTCGGGGGCTACGGGAGGTGCGCTGGAGGAACAGAAGTTCATCAAACGCAGGCAGTCCTCGGTATATGCCGGGCCGTCCTTGCCTACGAAGAACATTTTCAGCGTTCCCAGCTCCGGAGCGATGGCGTCCATACGGGTCACAAACTCCGGTCCGAACACCAGCACCTCCACATCCGCCAAGTCCAAACAGTATTTGATCTCATCGCTGCTGTAGCGGAAGTTCATAGGCACCGCTACACAGCCGGCTTTCAGGATACCGAAGTAGATGGGCAGCCACTCCAAACAGTTCATCAAAAGGATCGCCACCTTGGTACCCTTTTTCAGACCCCGGCTCAGAAGCAGGTTGGCAAACCGGTTTGCCCGGCGGTCAAAATCCTTCCAGCTCATCTCCCGACGGTAGGGGGCGTCCTGAGAGGCGCTCTCGATGAGGTTAAAATCCCACCAAGTAGCCGCCTTATCCCGTTCCTCGGAGGGGTTGATCTCCACCAGAGCGGTCTGGGCGCCGTAAAGCCGGGCATTCTTTTCCAGAAAATCCGTAATAATCATGTTTCTCACCTTTTAATATTGTATTTCCAAATTTGATAACGCGCAATAGATCTGTCCAAATCGCAAAAGGGACATTTGAGGAGGCGCTATAAATATAAAGTCCTCTGCTTGCAAAAGCAGAGGACAAGAAATTCCTGTGGTACCACCTCAATTTACCGCTTACGCGGCCTCATGGGAGCCTGACAGCTCCGCAGGCTGTATCGGGCCCTACCCGTCCTCCCCTACTGATCGCGTTCAGGGAAGCCACTCCGAAAGGTATTCCATACCCACGCCCTCACTGCCTTGCACCCTCCGGCAGCTCTCTGGGAAAGCGTTTTGGATATGTACTGGTTTTCATCTGCGTGTTTTGCAAATATTTCTGTCATTTTACCACCATGTTTCCGGCAAGTCAACAAGAATCTTTCGTAAAAACACATTTTACCATCGTTGGCGGACAAAAAGTGGTGCAGGATCCAAAATGTCTTTGTGCGTTAGGATATGTAGGGGGGAGCGCCGCCGGGAAGAACAGCAGGCAATGGACAATGGACAATTGACAATGGACAATTGCGGTGTCGCTGCGCGACAGATTGAAAAAAGTGTCATTCTGAGCGGAGCAACCTTTGGTTGCGGAGTCGAAGAATCTTTTCTGTTACGGCAAGGGAAAGGCCAGAAGATCCTTCGACGCGCTTCGCT
>JAZKXW010000002.1:0-40616 GCA_045611825.1 Faecousia sp. | reverse complement strand
CCCGCTCGGTATCGTTACTGCGGAGCAGTTAGACAATTTGGAATTTGCATTTCGCAAAACAGAGGGATTACGGCATATTATCTTCAATAAAAGGTCTTATTACAATGTCATGGACACAACCTTCTTCAATCTCTATGCAATTCTTAATCATCTTTGCTATGGTTTCCGGTTTCAGATAATTAGGGTTTGCCGTTGCTCTAAAATTTGTGTCAACTCCGCCGGGATATACATTACAAACTCCGATATTGTCTGCTTTTGCTTCTTTGGTAAGAATCTTACTGATGCCTTCCATCGCGTCCTTGGTGGCACTGTAACTTCCGGTCATAGGATTGTTAAAGAGACAACAGCTGGTTAAAATATTGACAAATAAACCGCATTTTCTTTCTGCCATAATAGGATATATTTCCTGAATCATTCCAACTGCACTGACACAGTTTAATTCAAACATATACCGCAAATCGGCTAAATTAATATCTGCGATTTTGTCTTTCTTTGTATTGGCTCCGGCACTGTTGACCAACACATCTACAGTGCCAAATTCCTGCTTCACATGTTGGCAAAAGTTGTGCCGTTTCTCCCCGTCTGTAATATCGAAGCACTCTGTATAAACAGGACAATTGCCCAATTCCTGTGTCAATTGCTTCATTTTGTCTTTGTTTCTTCCACAAAGAGCAAGGTTATATTCCTTGGATAGCAAGTGTGCCAATGCTTTTCCTATTCCATCCGTTGCACCAGTGATGATTACTGTTTTCTTCATATGCAGAAGTCTCCTATATCAAAAATGTTTTTAGTTATCGTGTAAATTCTAGTTATTAGACAAATTCGAGTTTATCGAACTGATTATATCACAGATACAACCAATTTTCAATCATCCAGCACCAACTCTGCCAAGGCACTAAAAAAGTAATCGCTGGAGAACTGGGTGGGATGTTCTGTTCGTTCAAACTCTCGTTGTTGGTATTTGTGGTAGACTTTCATAATTGCTTTCTGCTGGGCAAGCTCTTTCGGGGCCTGTTTTTCCTCATAGGTAAAAATTCATATTTTTCGCAACACTCATAACCCGGAGGTCGTAGGTTCGCGTCCTGCCTTTGTAACCAACAATGCGAACCGATTTAGATATCGGCGTAAAAAAGTCCGAAGCCATAACGGTTTCGGGCTTTTTCTATACGATTTTCACAGTTAATTTTTATAGAGATCCTAAGTCCGTAACGTCTTTAGGGGGACTTGAACGAAACGCTGTGACAAAATTTATTGTGAAGAGCAAAACGATATGATATAATTTGTACATTGAATAGCAGGAAGGTGTTTTCAAATGAAAATCGGAATCAGAGTCTGTCCTAACGGAAATGCATACGGAAGATATGGCAAAGATAAATTTTTGAAAGTCAAACAACACGGCTACAATGCAGTGGACTATAATATTGCTGATACAAACATTGATTTGTATCACTTAAACGAGAATGATTTAGAATTAAGCATCCAAACAGAAAAAGCTTCTGCGCAATTTGCCGGAATTGAGATTTCTCAGGTGCATGGACCATGGTGCTGGCCGCTTCGGGACGGTTCTGAGCAAGGGCGCTGCGAACGACTGGAAAAAATGAAGAAAGCAGTTGTTATTACCGCGTTGCTTGGCTGTGAAAATCTTGTTATTCACCCAATTATGCCGTGGGGCATAGAGGATTTGAAAATCAATAAAGAACGTGAAACGTGGGATTTGAATATAGCCTTTTTTCAAGAATTAGTGACCTTTGCAAAACAGCACGGTGTAATTATTTGCTTGGAGAATATGCCGATGCTCCACTTCTCGCTGGCAACACCGGAGCAAATACTTCGATTTGTAAAAACAATAAATGATGACCATTTTAAGATCTGTTTGGACACCGGTCATGTTGCGGTATTTCCGGAACTAACTGTGGGAGACGAAGTGCGACGGTTAGGTTCGTACATGAAAGTGCTTCATATTCACGACAATATGGGTGATCGGGATTCACACCTATATCCCACGGACGGTATCATTAACTGGATCGATTTTATCGATGCACTCGACGAAATCGGATATGACGGAGTACTTTCGTTGGAAACGGCACCATCCGGAGAATTAGAGGATGACATGTTCAAAAAAGAGAGTATATTTTTGTGTAAACAATGCACGAATCTTTTCTTTCACAACACCGATATCTAAGTCAGCGCAACCCGGAGGCTACCACCGGCTATTCGGTTATGACACGGATGTATAATTTCTGCGCCCAGAGCTTTTGGAATATGTGCGCTGCTCTATCATCAGGAAGAAAAGCTTCGGAAGGTCGTGGCGCAAATCCGTCAAAAGCGAACGGCTTAGAGCACGCGAATCGAAACTGTTGATTTTAGCACCGGTAGCTGTTATAATATTTTCGAAGGGGGGTAATAAAATGAGAAACTTAACGATCAAACGAGAAAAACGCTTTGTAGGCAGTCTTGTAAAAATGAAAATCTACATAGAAGACCCTACAGCAAAGGAACTGATCATCAACAAAACGCCGTGCCGAAAAATCGGTGATTTGAAAAACGGAGAGCAAAAGACATTTCAGATTGCGGATCAGGCAGCAAAGGTATTTGTCATTGCAGATAAATTAAGCAAGGACTACTGCAATGAGTATTACCAGCTTCCCGAAGGACAGGAAGACATCTTCCTTTCCGGCAAGAATAAGTATAACCCGGCCAACGGAAATGCGTTTGTGTTTGATAATAATCAAAGCGAGGGCATTGCCGAAAACCGCAAGCGCGGCAAACGAAAAGGGATCGTTGTGTTGCTTGTGGCTGCCGTGGTGGGCGCGATAGTCGGCTTTTTGCTTACTTCCGGCCTGCTTTTCCCAAAGACATCGAAAGAAAAGACATTTTCTTCTGATGGGATGACGATTACCCTGACGGACGCGTTCCGGGAAACCGATATTGCCAATCAAACCGTTGCATACGATTCGAGAAAGGTTGCCGTATTTGCTCTGAAAGAGGCATTTTCCTTAGCGGATGGATTTGAGGATTATACGCTTGACGCGTATGCGGATTTGGTGCAGCAGAACAACGGTCTTACATCGTCGGTAGTAAAAAATACGGACGGACTCAAATGGTTTACCTATGAGTATACCAATCCTGATACAAAGGATACCTATCAATATGTTTCGTTTGTTTTTAAGACGGACGATGCCTTTTGGCTGATTCAGTTCGCGACACTGGAAGAAGATTTTGAAGAATACGATGCCCAAATCATGGAGTGGGCAAAAACCATATCCTTTGAATAAAAGTTATTTGTCAAAACAGATACCCCCCTGCTGCAAATTGCAGCAGGGCGGTTTTTGTTTAGCTTTTTCCAATGCTGTCTAAGTACTTGTTCTTGTAGAATTGCAGCTGCAATTCGTATGTGTTTTGGTCGCTGCGGCCCAGCGTACCCACATAATCGTGGGCCTTCAGGTGGGAATCCTGCGCTTCCAAAATGGTGATGGCGATATTGGAGCAGTGGGCAGACACCCGTTCCAGGTTGTTCAGCAGGTCGTTAAAGATAAAGCCTAATTCCAAGGTGCACTGACCGGCCTGCACACGCTGGATGTGTCCGGTTTTCAATTCCTTGGCCATGACATTGACAGTTTCCTCCAAAGGCTTTACCTTGCCTGCCAGCATGAAGTCCATGTTTTCCATGGCGGTCTGGGTCAGCTCGCAGATCTCGGTAACGGCATCGATGCAGATGTGCAGATCGTGCAGCGCCTGTGCAGAGAAGGAGATCTTCTTTTCGTGGAGCTCCTGCGCCAGCTCCGCCACATTGACGGAGTGGTCGGAGATGCGTTCCACATTGGTCAGATAGCTTAAGTATCTTGCGGAAAGACGGTTTTCGTTGTCACTTAATTGCTTGGTGTGCAGCCGCACAAGGTAAGAGCCCAGACGGTCCTCGAACCGGTCGATCTTGCTTTCCCGTGACATGATCTTATCAAACTTTTCCTGATTGAAGGCATTCAAAAGCTCAATGGACTTGCGAATGTTCTTAAAGGTTGCCCGGGTCATTTGATCCATGGTCTTGCCGCTTTGCTCAAGGGCAAGGGGAGGATAGTCCAAGAAACGCTCATCCAGCAGGTTCTCCTCGTATTCCTCGTCCTCGGCGCCGGACCGATCCTTGATCACAAGGGTCACAAGCTTGACCAGCAGACCGGCGAAGGGTGCCAGCAGGACGGTGGCGCTGACCTTAAAGACTGTGTTGATAATGGCAATGCCAAGGCTGTTGGCAGGCAGATCCATAAAACGGAACTGTACGAAAAGATCCACGATGTAGAAGGGGATCATCAGCACCAAGGCACCGGTGAGATTGAAGAACAGATAAATAAAGGCGGTGCGCTTGCCGTTGATGTTGGCGCCGATGGCAGACAGAAGGACCGGAGCGCAGGCGCCGATACACATACCAATGACCATGGGGATGGCAACATCATAGGGGATCACGCCGGTAATAGACAGCGCCTGCAGGATACCGATGGAGGCGGAGCAGCTCTGGATCACCGCGGTAACGGCAGCGCCTACCAGTACGGCAAGGAAGGGATTGGAAATGGCGGACAAAAAGCGCAGGAAGGCAGGACTCTGCTTCAGGGGCTCCATCGCGCCGCTCATGGCCTGCATGCCGCTCATCAGCACGGAAAATGCCAGCAGGATCATGCCGACATTTCTGGTGGACTGCCGCTTGCAGAAGAAGTAGAGGATAATACCGATAAACGCCACAAGGGCAAAAACGGTGGCAGAGGAAAAGCCGCCGCTGCCCTCCACGCCGGCCAAGACCAGAATCCAGCCGGTGGCGGTGGTACCGATGTTGGCACCCATGATGATACCGATGGCGTTTGCCAGCTGCATAATACCGGAGTTTACAAAACCCACCACCATAACAGTAGTCGCGGAGGAGGACTGGATCACTGCAGTTACCAATGCGCCCAGCAAAACTCCCTTAAAGGTGGTAGATGTGAGTTTTCCGAGAATGATCTCCATTTTGCTGCCGGCAACCCGTTTTAAGCCTTCTCCCAAAAGGGACATACCAAAGAGGAAAAAGGCAAGTCCGCCTAACAGCGCGATCGTATTTGCAATTGCCATGCTTTATCAGAGCCTTTCCAATTATGTTTGTGAGGGTATATCTTTATTATAATACGATTTTCAGAATAATACGATTTTCAGAGAAAACAAGGGCGTATATAACGGTTGGCGTCTCTTTTCGACAATTATTTTTGAAATCTTCGGGCGTAGCCGCATCTGCGGCACAGTTCCTCTGCGGTCTTCCGCTGACGGAAGCCTTCTGCTATGGCCGTTGCCCGGGGGGTTGCTAAAATATCGGACAATTCCTCTTGGAACACATTGCCCAAGGCAATGACACCGTCGCTGTCCAGACAGCAGGGGACTACCGTTCCGTCGCAGAGAATGCCGAAATGATCCTGCAGCCCGTAGCAAAATACCCGGTCACCGCCATCAGGGGCTTGCAGATCAGGCCACGCAAAGCGGTCACCCCATTCCAGAAACAGCTTGTCCCGAATCCGGTAACCTCTGGAGTTGGGGGTCCATTCGCCGGGCAGGCTTTCCTGCAGAGCATGAATGGCAATGTGGTTTTTTCCGTCGTCACAGCCGCTGTTCCACAGACGCAGGGAGATCAAAACGCCGGCCCGGTTGGCGCGTTCGGCAAACGCCGCGATTTTGTGAATGTAACGCTGATGGGCTTCCGGGCTGTCCTGTTCAAAGCTGTGCAAAGAGATATTGATCTTGTGCAGACCCTCCAAGTTCTCCAAGCGGTCAAGGAGCGTGCCGTTGGTGGTGAGCATAGGGCGGAAGCCTGCTTCCCGTGCCATACACACAAACCGGGGCAGCAGGGGATGGATAAGGGGTTCGCCCATCAGGTGGTGGTAGATGTATTGGGTCTTGCCGGTGAGCTGCTGCAGGATGTGGGCGTATTCTGCCTCTGTCATTTGCCTTGGCGGACGGCTGTGTCCGTGGCAAAAGGAGCAGTGCATATTGCAAATATTGGTGATCTCCACATAGACACGGGAATACATGAAAGCACCTCCTCTGCTTAGGCTGCTTGGGTTCAAATTCTTTCAGCATAGTATACCATATTCCGGGGAACTTGCCAATCTTTATTTGAGAAGGGACGGAGTCTGCAAGAAAACTGCAGAAAGTTTGAGAAAAATCAAATATAGTATAGACATTTGGGGGTAATGTGCGTATAATGATAGGTTGATAGATAATATGCAGAAGTGTACCCTTTTGGCGTTTTTGATATCTGCGTTCCAAGAGGGATTTCTGAGGAACTGAACCCTGTGGGAGGAGTATTCTGTGACAGAAAAAGAACTGAAAAAACTGAACCGCTACCAGCTTTTAGAGCTGCTGGTCGTCCAAACAGAGCGGGCGGATAAACTGCAGGCCCAGCTGGACACCTTGGAAAAGACGCTGTTTGACCAGCATGTGGAGATCTCTTCTTTGGGTTCTATTGCGGAAGCATCTTTGAAATTACGGGGCGTATTCGAGGCGGCGCAGGCTGCGGCGGATCTCTACCTTGTGGCGGCAAAGGAAAAAGCAGAGGAGATTGAACGGGAAGCCCGGGAAAAGGCGGAAGCCATACTGGCAGAAGCCGAGGCATCTGCCAATAATGAAGAATAAGGTCTGGTTAACAATATGAAAGATTACATACCAAAGCACAGCACCCGGGAAACCCCCTCGGTGGATGCGCTGCAGAAGGAACTGAAACGGGAGCGGTACAAGCGCCGGTTCCGCAGAATGCTCCGCAGCACCGTTTACGCCCTGATCGTGGTAGCGGCGGTGGCGGCGCTGGTGGCAACGCTGGTGCTGCCGGTTCTGCAGATCGCAGGCAACAGCATGGAACCCGGGTTAAAAGAGGGAAACATCGTCATTCTGGTCAAGACGGACAAGCTCAAGACCGGCGATTTGTGTGCCTTCTACTATTCAAATAAAGTACTGATCAAACGGGTCATCGGCACACCCGGTGACTATATTGATATTTTGGCTGACGGTACGGTTCTCGTCAACGGCATACCGCTGGACGAGCCCTATGTCAGCGAGAAGTCCTTGGGCGAGTGCGATATGGAGTTTCCCTATCAGGTGCCGGAAAACCAGTTTTTTGTGATGGGTGACCGACGGGAGACCTCCATTGACAGCCGCAGCAGCGTCATCGGCACAGTTCCCACGGACCAAATGATCGGCAAGATCTTCTGTAAAATCTGGCCATTGGCGGAATTTACATTTATCTAATATGATTTCGTAATCTCAGGGAAGGAGGTGCGATCTTGTCGGAGAAATTATTGGAAAAACTGAATATTAATAACGCAGATCGCCAGAACCTCCGCAGAATCGTCCTCTGCCTTTCCCTGATCGTGGTTTTGATTGTGTTCTGGTGTCTGAAGCTCACCGGTATCGGTATTGCCGGCGAAGCCTTCTGCGGTCTGGACGAACATGTCCACACGGATGCCTGTTATGATCCGGATAACCCCTGTACACGGGTAGAGCATGTCCATGTGGCAAGCTGCTACAGTAACATTCAGGCGGACTTGGAAACCGAGGCTGACTGGGAAAAGACGCTGGTCAACATGGTCCGAGGGCCTACGCCCAAGGAAAATGTGGTACTGGTAGCCCGATCTCAGCTGGGTTACAAGGAAAGTACATTGAACTTCCAAGTGGATGCCTCCGGCGTCCGACGGGGCATTACCCGATACGGACAATGGTACGGCAATCCCTACGGTGACTGGTCAGCTATGTTTGCCTCCTTCTGTCTGCACTATGCAGGCGCCCACAACGCGCCCTTTAACGGCGGACCGGAGGCCATGCGGCTGGAGTGGGAGGGTGCTGAGCTTTACAAGCCGGCAGCCACCGCCACACCGGAGGCAGGCAACCTGCTCTTCCTTGCAAAGGGCGGAGGCCAAAAGGCAAACGCAGTAGCCATTGTCACCAATGTCAGCGGCAGTACCATTACTGTCATCGAAGGTGACTTGGACAATGCGGTTGCAGAAACCCAATACACCATTGGTGACACCGCAATTTTGGGCTACGGTATCGTACCGGCGGCAGATGCGCTGGTAGTGCTGAAGGCTGCAGGAACGAATGCCCAAAGCTATACCCTGTGGCTGGACGGCACCGACGGCGGTTTGGGACACCTGACCGGTTCTCCCAATACAGCCTATACCGTAAAGAGCGGCAGCGTTTTGAAGCTGCCTGCGGAATGGACCTCTGCGGAAAAGTACAACTATAAGCTTCGCGGCTGGTACGATGTATCCAACAGCCGCTACTATCGGCCCGGTGGGGAAATGGAGGTGACCGGAAATGCGGTGCTCTATGCAGACTGGGTGGCCGGTACCTACGACATTGGCGAGTTTAATGCCCATGTAGCAGATACGGTCAGTACCAACTCCTTTATCACCACCTACATGTTTGACTACAACTACCTGTTCAATGTCCAATCCTCCAACGCACAGGTAACGGTCAACAACAGAAGCCACTCGGAGACATGGTCCATGGTGACCTCGGGATCGGTGAAATACCGGGGCGCCACCACCCTTAACTTTATTTTTGCTGAGGCGGACAACGGCGGTCAGATCAGTAACCCCAACAACCGAAGCGACCGTAACCGCTATCACCAAGCCGACACCATCTCCGGCGGCATCTACACCGCAGAAATGGGCGAGCTGCTGTACTCACCGTATAATGCCTTTGATCCGGCAACCGGCACAGGTGTTATCGGCAAGACTTACTTAGGTACAGCGGATCATCTGTTCCAGATCATGGACGATCCTGCCAACGAGCATTACGGCTATTACTACTTTGACTCGCTGCGCAACGCGCTGTCCTACAATCAGAGCAACAGCCGGTTCTATGTGTATGAGTATTTGTCGGCAACTGCGGATGCCATCGGCAGCTCCTATGCGGACTTCCTTCCGCTGAACTCGCCTTACGCCAATACCAACGGCAAGACGGTGGCTACCTATAACTATGCCGGTGTAGATGGGGAATACCAGGGCATACCCCACTACCGCTACGATACGGACTATTCCGGCGGCAGCTATAACTCCGCCAACAATGTGAATACGGAATTTGCCTACGGCATGCGTTCCGATATCCGTTTCTTCCTGCCCAACGATCCGGGCAGCGGCGGCAATAAAGACCTGTACGGCAATGATATCGAGTTCCAGTTCAGCGGCGATGATGACCTGTGGGTGTTGATCGACGGAATCATTGTTCTGGATATCGGCGGTATCCACCAACGGATCGGCGGTAACATCAACTTCTCCACCGGTGTGGTCACAGTCAACGGTAAAACCGCAACAAGCCTTATGGATCTGGGCATTACCGCCGGTGACCATACGCTGACCGTGCTTTATCTGGAGCGTGGCGCGTCCATGTCCAACTGCTCCATCTACTTCAATCTGGTTCCTCGTTTCGGTCTGGATATCCAGAAAGAGGATGTACTGACCCAGGAAAAGCTGGACGGCACGCAGTTTACGGTCTATGAAGACTTCGAATGCACAAAGCCTGCAGAGCTGTGGGCAAGTGAAGAGGCCTACAATCTGGATGCCCAGGACGGAGTCCTGGATCAATTCCGAAGTACCTTCACCGTGCAAAACGGTGTGGCGAAGGTCTGGGGTCTTGGCTCCGGTGTCACCTATTACATTAAGGAAACCGGGCCACCGGGCGCGCCGGGTTACGGCGTTGCCACCGGTGTGATCCGGATGTCCATCGACAAGGGCGGACTTGCTACCTACCATGTGGATGTGGTAACTGATGCCGAGGGGAATGAACCCTCCAAGGGCTTTACCGTCCACGGTGTGAACATTGACGAGACGCTCAACAAGGTGTTCATCGTGGTGACCAACGCGCCGGAATCGGTGGTGGAGACCACAACGGTGCAGGTCATCAAAAAGTGGGAGGATACAAAAGACCACGGCGATGACTACATCAAAGCCTACCTGACGGTGACGGAGGCGGACGGTACGGTTCGACGGATCCGTGAGATCACCCTCAGTAACGAAAACGAATGGATGTACACATGGACCAACCTGCCAAAGTATGATTACGATACTTTGACAGAGGTCAAATACGGTGTGGAGGAATCCTACGAATCCGGTTACTACTCCACCGTCCGTAAGATCACCCAAATTGAGATATCCCGAACGGAATGGGCGGAAGCCACCAGCTTTATTACCGGCGACAGCTACATTCTGAAAAGCAGTTACGGATATCTGTCTACTACTTCGGCATCCGACGCAAAGCTCAAGTGGGTAGATGAAGACACTGCTAAGGATTCGCCATTGGCAACATGGACGGTGACGGTCAGCGGCGGAAAGGTAAAGTTCATAAACGGCGCAAATCAAATCCTGTCGTTTATGTACAACAGTAACTCCAGCCGCCGTTACTTCTACGCTACCACCGCCACCAGCGCAACCAATATGGTGCAGATGTTCACCCCGGTGGATGCGGAGGATGCGGGTACCGGCTTCCGGTTCTATGCTACCCGAAATAACAGTAACAACGGCACCAAGTATTACATTGCCAATACTTCTATCAACAGCAGCGGTCAGATCTCAACCACCACCGGCTCTTCCGTCGGCATGATTCTGATACCTATGAAGAAGATCACCCAAACAGATATCCAGCAGGTAGAGGACTGGGCATACGAGATCACCAACACACCGCTGCCGGAGAACAATGAAACCTCCCTGTCGGTGAATAAACAATGGGATATCCCAAGCGGCTGTGATCCCAAAATGTATCAGGAGTTTTCCGTAACAGTCCAGCTGCTGGCCAACGGTGTGAACACCGGACGCAGCGTGACCCTGACCCTGAAAAACAACTGGCAGGGCATCTTCCAAGGACTTCCTTATAAGGATGAGAGCGGAAATGTGATCCAATACACCGTGCGGGAGATCTGGGAAAAGGCAAAGTGGACGACCCAATACGGAGAGGTTCAAGCCTCCGGCGGTTCTCCGCCAACCTACTCTGTGGTGATCACCAATACCTACCATCCGGGTGGTCCGGAACTTCCCACTACGGGCTCGTCAGCCCGACTGCAGTATACACTGTGGGGCGCAGGATTGATCCTCGTCACACTTGTATTTGCGATCGGATCAAGGCGCAAACGAGAAAGGAGGTTAGAATAAGCCTTCCTTTCGCGGCAATTTGCGCCGTGAATCCGATCCCTAAAAAACAAAACAATAATTTATATACGAAAGGAATTAAGTACAATGAAAAAGATTATCTCTTTAGTCCTGGCACTGATGCTGATCGTATCCCTGTCTGCTGTTACCGTATTTGCAGACCCCGTTGAAACCGGTTCTATTACCATCAATGGCGTAAGCGCCGACACCACCTACGAGATCTACAAGCTGTTGAATCTGGAAAGTTATAATGTAACCGAAAACGCATACTCCTACAAAGTAAACCCAGCATGGTCTGCTTTCTTTGCAACAGCTGACGCTTTGGATTATGTGACCATCGATGCAAACGGCTATGTGACATGGAGCGCAGCAGACGATGCTGACACCAAGGCAACCTTTGCAAAGAAGGCGCTGGCTTACGCCAAGGAGCACGACATCGACCCTGTTAAGTCCTCTGAAAACGACGGCGAATTTGTTATCAACGGTACAGAAGGTAAGTTCTCCGGTCTGGAGCTGGGCTACTACCTGATAGACTCCACCGTGGGCGCTCTGTGCGGCCTGACCACCACCAACCCCAATGCATCCATCAACGCAAAGAACGGCATCCCCACCATCGACAAGCAGGTTAAGGAAGATTCCACCGGCCAGTACGGCGCATCCAACTCTGCTGACATCGGTCAGACCATCGAGTTCCATGTGACCATCAATGTCCATGCCGGTGCTGAGAACTATGTGCTCCACGATGTAATGGCACCCGGCCTGACCTTCAAGGAAATCACCCAGATCCAGCATGTGATCCCCAGCGTGGAGACCCACGATATGGACGCAAGCAAGTATGAGCTGAAGACCGGCGATCAGACTGTTGTTGACGGCTGCACCTTCGAGATCCACTTCACCAAGGAAATGTGCGACAAACTGGAAACCAACGACAAGATCATCGTTACCTACACAGCAATGCTCAACCGGAATGCTAATATCAACGGCGCCGGCAATGATAACACCGCATGGCTGACCTTCGGTGAGGGCGGCGTTTCCAACAAGGACAGCGTTACTACCTACACCTACGGCATCGACATCGTTAAGACCGACCCCTCCAACAAGCTCATCGACGGCGCAACGTTCAGAATCTACGATGCAGCTGAGAACGGCAATGAGGTCGCTGTGGTTATGATGGACGACGGCGTTACCTACCGCCGCGCAAGAACCGATGAGACCGGCATCGACATCGTCGTCAAGAACGGCATGGTTCGTGTTGTGGGTCTGGATAACGGTACTTACTATCTGGAAGAGATCAAGGCACCCGCTGGCTATAACGAACTGTCTGCCCGTCAGAAGTTCATCATTTCCGACGGCAACCTGGACGCTGTGTTCAATGATGATATTTACTCCACCGGTTCCGGTGTCCATGTGGTCAACAAGACCGGTTCCGTGCTGCCTGAGACCGGCGGTATCGGCACTCTGCTGTTCACCGTTCTGGGCGGCAGCACCGCGCTGGGCGCAGGTGTTGTGCTGGTGACCAAGAAGAGAATGTCCAAAATTGACGACGAGGAGTAATCCTTTCTTCTTAACAAAACAATATCCCGGCAGGAGCAAATGCTCCTGCCGGGGTATGCCCCGGTAACGCGCGATCCTGAAAATTGAGAAAAATCAAACCTAACCGTCCGTATATAACATCAGGGAGAGACCTATGAAGAGCAGAAAAATCACCATAATTCTCTTAATATCGTTTTTTATAGGCCTGTCCGTGCTGTTATACCCATCGATCAGCAGTTATTGGAACTCTAAGACCCAGAGTGAGGCCATAGTCAACTACGAAGCCATGCTGGCGCAGCTGAAGCCGGAGGACTATTCCGCCATCTTTGCCCAGGCAGATGACTATAATGAACGGCTTGCCCAGCTGCAAGATCCCTTTGCCGAGTATGGCAAGCTGTCCGATTACCACAGCGTGCTCAATGTCAGCGGTACGGGCATGATGGGCTATATCACCGTTCCCAAGATCAATCAGGAGCTGCCTGTGTACCACGGAACTTCCGAGGGCGTTCTCAGCGTGGCGGTGGGTCACCTGCAGGGCAGCAGTCTGCCGGTAGGCGGTCAGGGCACCCATAGTGTTGTATCAGCCCACCGGGGATTGCCCACAGCGGTGCTGTTCACCCATTTGGACAGAATGGAAGTAGGGGATATCTTCTACTTTAAGATCCTGGACCGGACCATCACCTACGAGGTAGATCAGATCCGCATCGTAGAGCCGGACGATCCCGGACTCCTGCAGATCGTGGAGGACAAGGACTACTGCACCTTGCTTACCTGTACCCCCTACGGCATCAATACCCAGCGCCTGCTGGTCCGGGGACATCAGGTGGATGCCTCTCAGACCCGGAATCTGTATATCGCCAATGAAGCTTACCGCATCGATCCCTTGATCGTAATGCCGCTGGTGGCGCTGCCCATTATCTTTGTGCTTTTGCTGTATGTGCTGTTTGCACCGGTGAAAAAGAAACCTATGAGGGAGGATATGATATGAAAAATAGAATTTTGTCGATTCTCTGCCTGTGTTTGATGGCAATGGCGTTGTTATGTCCCATCGGTGCCTATGCAGCCCCTCTGGATACCGACGCCGAAGCAAGCCTGACGCTGCACTACCAAAAGGACGGCGTTGCATTCCCGGAACTGTCGATCGATATTTACCGGGTAGCAGAGGCAATGCCCGACGGAACATACCAGTTGATCGAACCCTTTGCTTCCTATCCCATCAACATCCATGGCATTACCCAGCAACAGCAGTGGCAAACCGTTGCCGCCACGCTGGGCGCCTATATTGTGGCAGATGGGGTGACGCCAACTGCCCGGGCTTCCACCGATGAAACCGGAACGGTTTCCTTTGCAGGCTTGGAAACAGGTCTGTACTTCGTATCCGAGGTAATGGGGGAGAACGCAGAGGCAACCTATATTTTCAACGGCTTCATGGTCTACCTGCCTACGCCTCAGCCCGACGGCACCTATCTTTACCAAGTGGAAGCCAAGCCCAAATGCGTCAGCTATGTACCTAAGACCCAGTATACCGTTACCAAGCTGTGGCAGGATTCCGGCAATTCTGCCGACCGTCCCAAGGAAGTGACGGTGCAGATCTATAAAGACGGTGTCCTCCACGATACCCGGGTTTTGAACGCAGATAACAACTGGTCTTACAACTGGCAGGTATCTTCTGAGGACTACAGCCGGTGGACAGTGGTGGAAACATCTGTTTCAGAGCATTACAAGGTCACCATCCAGCAAAACGGCACTGTTTTTTCCATTATCAACACCCGGGAAGCAAAACCGGACATTCCCCAGACCGGCGATAGCTTCACACCTCTGCCGTGGATCTTATTGCTGTGTATTTCCGGAATGATGCTTCTGATCCTCGGCCTGTACGGCAGGAGGAAAGTATGAAAAAACAGAAGCTTTCTCCGCTTTTGATGGTGGGGATCGTCCTGATTCTGTGCGGTCTGTGTCTTGCGCTGTTTTTCGGTATCCGCACCTATGTGGGAAATGAAAAACGGCAGGAGATATTGTCCCAAATGGAGAAACTGCTGCCGGAGAAAACAGCCGGCATTCCGGGACAGTATCCCAATCCCAACATGCCGGCTTTGGAGCTGGACGGCGCGGACTATGTGGCGGTGCTGGAAATCCCTACCTTTGATGTACACCTGCCGGTGGCAGATACATGGGATACCGGCAAGCTGTATCTTTCTCCGGCCCGTTTCACCGGCAGCGTCTATGATAATACATTGGTCATTGGCGGCGCGGATCAAACCCACCAGTTTGCTTTTTGCGACAAGATCAGCCATGGCACTCCGGTTACCGTTACCGATATGACCGGCGCAGTTTTTACCTATCATGTGACCTATGTGGATCGGGCAAAGCATGCGGAGAGCGCGTGGCTCATGCAGGACAAATACCACCTGACCCTCTTCTGCCACGATGTCTATTCCATGGAATATATTGCCGTCCGCTGTACCCTTGCGGACTGACCGATCGTCGCCCCTACGAAACAGATTGTACAATGCGCGCTAAAAATGTAGGGGCGATTCACAAATCGCCCGACGGGCGTGCAATGCACGCCCCTACGACACAGATTGCACAATGTGCGCTAAAAATGTAGGGGCGATTCACGAATCGCCCGCTTATCGTGCAATAAAAAAGACCGCCCTTGGGCGGTCTTTTGCATATCTTATGATTCTTCAATACCATCGATTAAGGCATCATAGGTCGTGTTTAATGCTTTCTTTATGGCTTGCAGCTGCGTTGTCTGAATATGCTGTGTGCAACGCTCAATTTTTACAAGGCATTCCCTTGTCATATCACAGCCATCGATTTGGAGCATACGGACAAGGTCTGTCTGTCCAAGCTGGCGCGCTTTGCGGATTTTTCTGATATTCTCACCAATGGGAAGGTCCTGTTTGATTTTTTGTTCCATAATATCACCCCAAGTGGACTTAATTTGGTCCATTTGGGTTTATTTTATGTGTTTCTTATGATATAATGGGACTGATACTGGTCCACATGCGAATTTTGGCAAGTAGAATGGATGAAGAAAATGAAAAGTTGCTTTTTTATCGGTCATGCAGATGCTTCTTCTAATGTTTTTCCGGCTTTATTGACAGCAGTAGAACAGCATATTACAGAATACGGTGTTACGGAGTTTGTCGTGGGCAATTACGGCGCGTTTGACAGAATGGCAGCAAGGGCCGTCATTGTTGCAAAAGAGAAACATCCGGAAATTATCTTATCCCTACTGCTTCCTTATCACCCTGCAGAACGCCCTGTTGAAACACCGGAGGGGTTTGATAATACCTTTTATCCGCCCAATATGGAGAAGGTTCCCCACAGGTTTGCTATTGTACGGGCTAACCGTTATATGGTTAGCCATGTGGATTATTTGATTTGCTATGTATGGCACACCTGCAGCAATGCTCGCAATTTGTTGGAGTATGCCGAAAGACAGGGAGTTCCGACGACCAATCTGGGAAAATACAGATAGGCAACAATCGGTAATATACAATGTATAAAATGGTAATCCGCCCATATATTTTCCACCGTTCCGAAGCAACAAAAAAGACCGTCCTTGGACGGTCTTTTTCTATGTAAATGTTATCTCAAGATTTCCGGCAGACAATCGGAGGATGCGCTGTATACCTCCCAAGGCTCGGGGTGGTCCTTGTCGGGGCGGAAGAATACCCGGTAGGTATAAGGCGGTTCGATCTTCATGGGTTGGAAGCTGTCGGGATCTTCCTTGAATCGCCGCAGGGCTTTTTCCGCGCCTGCCCGGATCAGCTCCCGGGCTTTGAGGGGATGCAGATGGATGGCGGCCCAGTTGTGCTTTTCATACTGTTCGGCGGTACACTCGTTGCCGGTGCCGTTCATGACACCTTCTTTGACTGCCACGGTCTCGATACCGGGAACAAAGTGCTCTGCCTCTTTGGTAAAGGCAAGACAGCCGCTGGCAAAAATAGGTGTTACGCCGTAAATCTGTCCGCAGAACATCTCGGTTGCAAATTCACCTACGGAAATGCCGTTGAGGATCTTGTCAAGGGCCTGAAAGCTGCCTGTATGGGTCAGATGGCCGTACTCGGTGCCGGACTTGGGGTGCTGTCCCACCCATGCCATTACATCGTAGCCTTCATCCAGATGGTGGGGATAGTGGGTACGGGGATGGATACCTCTGCTGCCGCGCTGGAGCTTTACCCGGGGATCCAGAAGCATAATATCGATGGCGCCTTCGCCGTGTCCGTCGTGGACGATGATCTCATCGGCACCGGCTGCAAAGAATCCGTCAATGGCAGCATTGACCTCCATGGTCAAAAGCTCCTTGCCTTTTTCGTAGTAACGGCTGTGGGGATAGATCCATTCCGTGGAATTCATAACGCCTGCCACGCCTTCAATATCAGTCATAAGATACACTTTCATTGCGTGTACCTCCCATTACAAGTGTTATCACCATTAAATCACAATTTTTCCCGGATTGCAAGAGTAGGATATTGACTTTTCCTGCAGAAAATGTTGCCGTTGCAACACGGTGCTTTTTGTGATATGATATTTCCAAAGGGAGGCAGGAATATGACGGATATTTTGAAGGATGTGACTTCTCCGCTGTTTGACGGCATTGCGCCGGAGAACAGGATGGCCATGCTGCACTGTACCGGTTACCATGTTGCCGGGTATCAAAAGGGGCAGCCTGTGGTTTTGGAGCAGGAGCGCGTGATGTACATCGGCATCGTGCTGGAGGGCGCGGTGGATATGGTGAAAGAAGACCTGTGGGGCAATAAGACCATCCTTGCGCGGATTGAAAAGAACGACCTGTTTGGAGAGACCTTTGCCTGTGGCAGCGACAGCCTTGCGGTAGTCAGCTTTATCGTGTCCAAGAATGCCCGGATCTTATTTATGCCGTTTTGCAAGGCAATGCACACCTGCGCCAACAGCTGTGAGTTCCACCGGAAGCTGGTGGATAATATGGTGCGTATCATTGCGGATAAAAACCGGGAGCTGCTCCGCAAGATCGAAGTGATCTCCCAAAAGACCCTCCGGGAAAAGATCCTGTCTTACCTGTCTGTGCAGGCGCAGCAGCAGAATGCCCGGTATTTTCAGATCCCCTTAGGCAGAACGGAACTGGCGGAGTACCTGTGCGCGGACCGTACCGCCCTTGCCCGGGAGCTGGGCAAAATGAAAAACGAGGGTCTCATCGACTACGATAAAAATATGTTCCGTATTCTATAAAATAAGCCCGTATGTTGCACAGGCAACATACGGGGCTTGCTGACTTTCCTATAATAAAAACAGAAGGAGGGATGTATTATGATTATGGAAGGATGTCAGGCAAAGCCCAAAACCCCCACCATCATAGAGAAGACCTGTCCCAACTGCGGACATACCATCGAACTGTTTTCCATCGATACCCAAATGCCCTGTGAGCATTGCGGTTTTGTGGCGTATAATGATACTTTAAGCTGTGTGCAGTGGTGTCAGTACGCCAAGCAATGCGTAGGCGAGGAGATGTACGAGCAGATGATGCAGCTGATGGAAGCCCAGAAGAAAAGAAAGGGTGAGGCCTCATGATTCGCAGGATCATAGAGATCAACGAAGAGAAATGCAATGGCTGCGGTTTGTGCGCAAAAGCTTGCCATGAGGGTGCTATCGGCATGGCAGACGGCAAGGCAAAGCTGCTTCGGGATGATTACTGTGACGGCTTAGGCGACTGCCTGCCGGCCTGTCCCACCGGTGCCATCACCTTCGTGGAACGGGAAGCCCCTGCCTACAACGAAGCCGCGGTGCAGGCGGCAAAAAAAGCAAAAGAAGTATTTGGCGAATGCCCCGGCGCCTTGACCAATTTCCCGGTGCAGATCAAGCTGGCGCCGGTGACTGCGCCCCATTATCAAGGTGCCCACCTGCTGATCGCCGCAGACTGCTGCGCCTATGCTTACGGAAATTTTCATCGGGATTTTATTCAGGGAAAGATTTTGCTGATCGGATGTCCCAAGCTGGATGGGGTAAACTATGCCGGGAAGCTGACACAGATTTTTGCCAATAACGATATCCGGCAGATCACCGTTGCCCGAATGACGGTGCCCTGCTGCGGCGGTTTGCCCTATGCTGTGCAGACAGCGGTGGAGAACAGCGGCAAGGATATTCCTGTGCATACTGTGATTATCAGCCCCCGTGGAACAAAGGAGTGAATGTTATGGGATTTTTACAAGGTAAAACGGTCATTATTACCGGCGGAGGCCGGGCTGTGCTGAGCGACGGTCGCTGCGGCTCTATCGGTTACGGAATCGCTACGGCGTTCGCCAAGGAGGGCGCAAATCTGGTGCTCACCGGCCGCAACCTCCAAAAGCTGACCCAGGCAAAGGAAGAGCTGGAGCGGTTGTATGGGATTCAGGTGCTACCGGTGCAGGCGGATATTACCGCCGGCGCAGACAATGAGGCTGTGGCAGCCGATGTGGTTCGTCAGGCAGTGGAAGCCTTTGGGGATATCCATGTGCTGATCAACAACGCCCAAGCATCCGCCTCCGGTGTACCGCTGGCAGACCATACCACCGAGCAGTTTGACTTAGCGGTGTATTCCGGTCTGTATGCAACCTTTTATTATATGAAAGCCTGCTATCCCTACTTGGCAAAGACCAAGGGCAGCGTTATCAACTTCGCCTCCGGCGCAGGCCTGTTCGGCAATTTCGGACAGAGCGCGTATGCCGCTGCCAAAGAGGGCATCCGCGGTATGTCCCGGGTGGCAGCGACGGAATGGGGCAAGGACGGTATCAATGTGAATGTGGTGTGTCCCATTGCCTGGACAGCGCAGCTGGATGCATGGGCAGCCGCCAACCCGGAAGCCTTCAAAGCCAATGTGAAGATGCCGCCCATGGGTCATTTCGGTGACCCGGAAACGGAGATCGGCCGGGCGTGCGTTGCTTTGGCTTCTCCGGATCTGAAATATATGAGCGGAGAGACCCTGACCCTGGAAGGCGGCATGGGTCTGCGCCCGTAAAAAAGTCCCCGAAGCGCCCAGGCGCTTCGGGGAATGTTCGTTATACCAGTTGTTTTTGCAGCTGCACCACAGATTCTTTGGCATCGCCCAGCATCAGCAGCACATTGTCTGCCTCATACAGGGGATTGGGGACACCCGCATAGCCAGGTTTTGTGTCGAAGTTGCAGAAGACCGCCTTGGGGGCTTTCTCCACATTCAACACCGGCATGCCGTAGATGGGCGTACCCTCTGCAGTGTTGGCGGCGGGGTTGGTGACATCGTTCGCGCCGATGACCACAGCTAAATCGCAGGAGGCAAACTCGTCGTTGATATCCTCCATCATATACAGCTTGTCATAATCGATATCCGCTTCACACAGCAGAACGCTCATGTGACCGGGCATACGGCCTGCAACGGGATGAATGGCAAACTTTACTTCCACGCCCCGATTTTCCAGCATAGTAGCAAGTCTTGCCACATCGGCCTGAACCTGGGACAGCGCCATGCCATAGCCGGGAACGATGATGACCTTTTGGGCGGTCTGCAGGGTCTGACCGACAGACTGCAATGTAAGCTTACCGGTTTCTTCTTCAACCTCCGCCTGGCGCTGCGCTGCAGCGCCGGCATTTTCTGCATATCCGAGCAGCTTTTCTACGGATTTCTTGGCATCGCCCAGCATCAGCAGCACATTGCCTGCCTCATACAGAGGATTGGGAACACCCGCATAGCCGGGTTTTGTGTCGAAGTTGCAGAAGACCGCCTTGGGGGCTTTCTCCACATTCAGCACCGGCATGCCGTAAATGGGCGTACCCTCTGCGGTGTTGGCGGCGGGGTTGGTGACATCGTTCGCGCCGATGACCACAGCTAAATCGCAGGAGGCAAACTCGTCGTTGATATCCTCCATCATGTACAGCTTGTCATAATCGATATCCGCTTCACACAGCAGAACGCTCATGTGACCGGGCATACGGCCTGCAACGGGGTGAATGGCGAATTTTACCTCTGCGCCCCGTCTTTCCAGCGCGGCAGCCAGCGCTGCCACATCGGCCTGAGCCTGGGACAGCGCCATGCCATAGCCGGGAACGATGATGACCTTTTGGGCGGTCTGCAGAGTCTGACCCACGGCTTCCTCTGTCAGGCGGGCGGGTTCTTCCGGAGCAGATGCTTCCGGAGCAGGCTTTGCTGCTGCGGCAGAAGTGACGGTGGTCTTACCGGAGAGGATCGTGACCAGTTTCCGGTTCATAGCCTTGCACATATCCTGGGTAAGGATCAGACCGGATGCGCCCACGATGCCGCCAACAGCTACCAGCAGAGGATCGTTGATGGCCATACCGGCAATGCCGCCGGCAACACCGGACAGGGCGTTGAGCAAGGAGATGGTGATGGGCATATCCGCACCGCCTACCCGCATTACAAATACGACACCGATGGCCAGGGAGAGAACTGCTGTGGGGATCGCCCAAATACCGCCGAAGCATGTTTGCAGTACGATGCAGGTCAGGATGAGAACGGACAATACAGCCATAATGAAGCTGTGTTTAGGAAGACTTTTGGGTCTTGCGTCCAGAATACGGGCCAACTTACCGGCTGCGATCAGGCTGCCGGTGAGGGTTAACGCGCCGATGGACAGGGCAAGACCGGCGGTAGCGGCTTCGAAGACGGGGGTATTGCTGTTCATTGCGGTGACGGCAGCCACCAGTGCCGAGGCGCCGCCGCCAAGACCGTTCAGCAGGGCAATGATCTGCGGCATGGAGATCATTTTTGCCTTAGCTGCTCCGTAAATACCTGCTGCAGCGCCCACGGCCAGAGCAACACAGACCCAAAGAATGGCTGACAGCTCCGTATTTTTCCCGTGGAGCAGGAAAATAGTCATGATAGCCAGGAGCATAGCAGCAGCGGAGAGAGCGTTGCCTTTTACCGCAGTTTTGATCTTGCTCATCATGTAGATGCCCAAAAGCACCGCAGCAACGCAGATCCCGCACAGAACGAAATAAGTCAAATCATTCATCTTTCTTTTTCGCTCCCTTCTTGACAAAGCTGCTGAGCATCTTGTGTGTCAAGGCAAAGCCGCCGGCAACATTGACCATGGCGATCGCAACGGCGGTCAGCGCCAGAATAATGGCAAGCCAGCCGGAGGCGGTAAAGGCGGCGATGATTGCGCCCAGCACCGTTACACCGGACAGCGCATTCATGCCGGACATAAGAGGGGTATGCAGCAGCGCGGGCACATTACGGATGATGACATAACCGAGAACAGCCGACACTACAAACAAGACCACCAGTAAAACAGGGCCCATACTTAGCCTCCCATAGCAGCCAGCGCGCCTGCGTGGACCACTTTGCCGTCCTTGGTGGTCAGCATGCCCTTGACGATGTCGTCGCTTTCGTCCAGATTCAGGACACCGTCCTTGGTCAGATACTTGACCAGATTGTACATATTGGCAGCATACATAAAGGTGGAGGATTCTGCCAGCATACCGGGAATATTCTTGATGCCTTCCAAAACCACACCGTGCTTCACAGCGCGTACACCGGGGGAGGTGATGCTGCAGTTACCGCCCTGGTCGATGGAGATATCCACAATGACGGAACCGGGCTTCATGGTCTTGACCATATCCTCGGTGATCAGCGTGGGAGCCAGACGGCCGGGGACAAGAGCGGAAAGGAATACGATGTCCATTTCCGGCAGGACCTTGGCAATGATCTCACGCTCGGCAGCCAGAACATCAGCAGGCAGCTCCAGCGCATAACCGCCTTGACCGATGGCCAGCGCCGGATCTACGCCGGAATCAATGAGCTTAGCGCCCAGAGAGGTGGCCTGTTCAGCGGCAGCGGGACGGATGTCGATCGCGTGGATCTTTGCGCCCAAACGCTTGGCGGTTGCCAGCGCCTGCAGACCTGCCACGCCAACGCCGGCTACCAGAACATTACAAGGCTTGATCATACCGGCTGCGGTGGGGATCATGGGGATAAACTTGGTCAGATCGGAGGCAGCCATCAAAATACCCTTGTAGCCTGCGCAGGTACTCATGGAAGTCAGGGCGTCCATGGACTGGGCGCGGGAGATACGGGGCACACCTTCAATGGCCATGCTGATGATGCCGGCTTCTGCCATGTGCTTGACCATCTCATGGTTGACAGGCGCGGCGGGATGGATAAAGGTGATTAAGTACTGACCGGCATGCATCATATCTACTTCATGTTTGCCGGTCTGCTCGTTGAACAGGGGCTCCTTGACCTTCAGGATCAGCTCTGCTTCGTCGTAAACCTGCTGAGCAGTTTCGCAAATAACCGCGCCTGCTGCGGCATAGGCAGCATCGGTGTGCAAAGCGCCGACACCGGCGTTTGTCTCCACCAGGACCTTGTGGCCGTCAGCCACATATTTCTTCACAGAGTCGGGGGTTGCTGCCACACGGGCTTCGTCGTGCATAATTTCCTTGGGGATACCGATGATCATAAGATGACCTCCTGTTGTTTGAAAGTATTTATTATTTTAGCGGTGGTACCGCTTGCATACAGGGGACGACAGAGGTATTGGGCTTTATGTTATCAAGCACTACATAGGTACGGGTCATGGATACTCCGGGGATCTGCTTGATATCGTTGAGGACCTTTGTCAGTTCTTCGGTAGAACTGGCGCCGATACGGGCGTGATAGTCAAAGTCGCCGGTGATGTAAAAACACTCCATGACGCGCGCATGGTTGCAGATCTGCCGGTTAAATTCCTCGTTATACTTGGGATGCTCCAGACGGATGGAGATCATGGCCTGCACATCAAATCCGGCAAGCCGTTCATCGATCAAAGCGGTATACCCCCGGATCAGTCCGGAGGCCTCCATCTTTTTCATCCGCTCAATGACAGCGGATACGGACAGGCTGACTTGCTGGCTGATCTGGGAGGCGTTCATGCGGGCGTCCTTTGTCAGGCAGCGGAGAATGTTGGTGTCGATGTAGTCCATAATTTTCCTTTCCATGCAGAAAGTCTTTTCTGCATTATAACATTTTTTAGTTATATTATCAATAATTCCGGGAAATTTCAATAAATTATTCGTAATTTTTGACAATAACAAAAAATTTTTCTGTTTGCGCCTTTTCGCATAAGACGAAACGGAAATAATTTTTTACCGATATAAGTGGAATGATTGCGCGCTGACGCTTTTTCGGACAGGTTAGATGCTTGACAAAAATCGTTGACAGGAAAACGGTAGTGTTATATAGTGGTTTCATCCGAACAGTGGGAGTGATCCATGTGCTTTCCAAACACCGGTTTATCAAAGCAACCGAAGAATATAACACCTTTGAAAATCCTGTGCCGGCCTATTATTTCCGCAAAAGCTATGTTGCAAATGCGGCCTGCTCCGCGAAAATCGCCATCGCTGCCTGCGGCTTTTATGAGCTTTTTTTCAACGGCAAGCAGATCACCCGGGGTCTTTTGTCCCCTTATATCAGCAACCCCAACGATTGTGTGTATTATGATATCTATGATGTGGAGCTGATTGACGGAGAGAATGTGTTCGGCGTGATCCTGGGCAACGGTTTCCAGAATAACCCCGGCGGCTATATTTGGGATTTTGATAAGGCGGATTTCCGCAGCGCTCCGAAGTTTGCCATGGCGGTGACAGCAGGAGAGGAAACGCTGTTTTCTACGGATGAAAGCTTCCGGATCGCGCCGTCACCCATCCGCAGCGATGACTATCGCTTCGGCGAGGTCTACGATGCCAATTATGAGATCGCCGGTTGGGATCAGCCGGGCTTTGACGATTCTCTTTGGGAAAACGCTTTGCCTGCCGCTGCCCCTAAGGGCAAACTGCGTTACGCGGACATTGCGCCCATTGTGAAAGCAGAGGAGATCACCCCGAAAGAGATCATCCGGTGCGAAAACGGCTACATCTACGATTTCGGTGTTTGCAATGCCGGCATCTGCCGCCTGAAAGTGCGGGGCGAAAAGGGTCAGCGGATCGAAATTCAGCATGCCGATTCCCTGAAGGACGGCAATTTGGATATCTTGGAGATCTGGTATCCGGGGCATAATGTGGAACGGGATGTTCCCATCGTCCATAAGGATGTGTATATCTGCAAGGGTGAGGGAGAGGAAGTTTATGAGCCTACCTTTACTTACCACGGCTTCCGCTATGTGCGTGTTACAGGTATCACCGAAGCCCAAGCCACCAAAGCGCTGCTTACTTACCTTGTGTACCACACCCAACTGCAGCCTATTGGCAGTTTTAGCTGTTCCGACCCGGTTGCGAATCAGCTGCAGGAGATCACCCTCCGGGGCATTGCTTCCAACTTCTTCCACTTCGCCACGGATTGTCCCCAGCGAGAGAAAAACGGCTGGACGGCTGACGGCGCATTGACCTCCGAGGTGATGCTTCTGCACTTTGATCCGGAGCGGAACTATCGGGAGTGGATCCACAACATCTGCAAAGCCCAGCGCGCTGACGGTGCGCTGCCGGGTATCGTTCCCACAGCCGGCTGGGGCTTTGACTGGGGCAACGGTCCTGCATGGGATTCTGTGCTGGCGTGGCTGCCGTATTATACCTACATTTACCGCGGCCAGACCCAAATGATCCGGGCGTCTGCGGAAAGCTTTTTGAAATACCTGCGCTATCTGCGCACTCGCTGTGATGAAAAGGGCCTGCTGGCCATTGGACTCGGCGATTGGTGTCCTGTGGGCGGCGGTCAGCCCAAAGCGCCCTTGGTGGTCACCGATACCATCTATGCCATGGACATTGCCGAAAAAATGGCGGTGATGCTGGATGCGGTCAATATGCCGGAGGCAGACTATGCCCGTAACGAGGCGGCGGCCTACCGGACAGCCTTCCGGGCAGAGCTTGTGGACCGGGATATGTGGGTACAGGGCCGCTGCCAGACCAGTCAGGCCATGGCGCTGCATTACGGCATCTTTACTCCGGAGGAAGAGAAGGCAGCCTTTGCCAATTTGCTGCAAACGGTGCGCGAAGCGGATGACCATATCCGGTTAGGCATACTGGGCGGCAGAGTGATCTTCCATGAGTTGACCCGGTTCGGCTGCGGCGATCTTGCCTACAAGATGATTACCCGTCCGGACTTCCCCTCCTTCGGAAATCTGCTGGAAAAGGGCGCAACTACCCTGTGGGAGAAATTTCTGGAGCATGCCGCCACATCCAAAAATCACCATGTCTGGGGCGATATCAGCGCATGGTTTATCCGCTGCATCGCCGGCATTCAGCTGAATCCCAACTGCCACAATGTAAACGAGGCGGAGATCCGTCCTTGCTTTATTGAGGCTCTTGACCATGCTTCGGCATACCACATAGCCCCGGCAGGCAAGATTGCATCCGCATGGAAGCGCACAGCCCAAGGCATCACCTTGGAGCTGGAGATTCCCGATGGTATGACGGTCACCGCCGTTCTTCCCGGCGGCTGCCGCTTCCAAGACGGCAGTGTGTCTATGCCTGTTACCACCGGCACCTATTACATTACTAAAGAGGCGTAAGTTATGTTTCAGACCATGCTTCCCATTCATATCAAAGAAAATACCGACAAGCATGAAGTGCTCGCCATGCTCCAAAGGGTAGGGGCGAAGTATGCGGTTTTGTCTTTTGACCATGTGATCCTGTCGGCAAACAAGGAGAGCTACCAAGAGAAGTTCCGGGAGATCGCTGCGTTTATTCCCTTTTTGCAATCTCACGGCTATCAGGTGGGCATTTACTTTTGGTCCTTGTGGCTGACGGATATCGAGGCAGACATCTTGGAAAAAGAGGTCATGCTTAGTTCCGCAGGCAAGCCCAGAGTCCGCTATACGGCGCTTAACAGCACCGAGCCCCGGTACTCCGGCTACCTGTGTCCCACTTCGGAGAAAACGCAGATCATGCTGGATATTATCCGGTGCGCCGCAAGCTATGCCCCCAACTTGATCCTATTGAATGACGATCTGGGATTTGCTACCTATTTGAACAGTATCGGCTGTTACTGTGACCGCCACATGGCGCAGATCCGTCAGCGCCTCGGCTATGATATTAGCCGGGAGGAACTCCGGGAGGCGGTTTCCTGCGGACAGCAAAACGAGATCCGTGATGCATGGCTGGCGCTGCAGGGCGCGTCGATAGAAGACTATGCCCGGCGCATCCGGGAAGCCATCGACAGCGTCGATCCCACCGTCCGCTGCGGTTTCTGCTGTGTTATGTCCAACTGGTCTGCTGACGGTACCGATGTGGAGCGGATCACCAAACTGCTGGCAGGCAGCACGAAGCCCTTGCTGCGTACTATCGGCGCTCCTTATTGGGGCAAAATCAACGCATGGGGCAACCGCCTGCAGCATACGGTGGAGCTGACCCGCATGGAGACGGCGTGGATCAAAGACGAGGACATCGAGCTGATCGCCGAGGGCGATGTGTACCCCCGTCCCAGACATGCTGTGCCGGCATCCTATTTGGAACATTATCATACCGCTTTGCTGGCGGCAGGCTGCAGCGACGGCATTTTTAAGATTATGCTGGATTACAACGCGTCCCTTGCCTACGAAGGGGGATATGTGGAGCGCCATGTGCGGAATCAAGACCTCTATGCGAAGATCGACCGCATCTTCAGCCCCAAGACTGCCACCGGTGTCCGGGTGTACGAGCGGATGAACAAAGCGCAGGATGCAGACTTCACAGGCATATCTAAGCCGGAGGAATACGCCGCCAATCTGTTTTTCTCCTACGCCGCAAGATTCTTAAGCGATAACAGCGTGCCGACTGTGTACGAGGGCAATGACGGCGTGGGCATCGCCTTCGGTGAGAGCGCCCGGCATTTGCCTAAGGATGCTTTGGAAAACGGTTTGGTTTTGGATATTCGCGCCGCCAAGCTTTTGATGGAGCAGGGCGTGGATGTGGGCATTGCGTCCGTTGGGGAGCGGATGCTGAATAACTTCCTGTATTTCCCCGATCAGGAGGAAAAGATCCTGAGCAACTATTGGGGCGCGGCAGCTTATGAGATCACTCCCAAGCCCGGCGCCCGGGTGGTGACATACTCCCTCAAGGAGGATACCCGTTACGCCGATGCCATTGAGTACGAAAACGCCGACGGACAGCGCTTCTTGGTGTATGCCTTTGACGGCGCATTCGTCAACGAGGGCAGATACCGGAACTACTGCACCCAAATCCAGCTCTTTGCCTCTCTTGCATGGCTTGCGCGCAGACCTATGCCTGCGGTTTGCTTGGGCAATCCTGACCTGTATGTCATTTGCAAGCAGGACAAAGACGGAATGGCCATCGGCCTTTGGAATATGTTCCCCGATGAGATCTTAAGTCCCGAGATCACCTTGTCAGAGGAATTTGCAAGCGCAGAATTTGTGAACTGTGGGGGTGTCCTGACCAAGGACAAGCTCCGCCTTTCCGCAATGCCTGCCTACAGCTTCGGCTTTATCCATTTGAAACGCAAATAAAATAACACTCCCTGCGTGAATACGCAGGGAGTGTTCACTTTGTCGAGATTTCGGACGGAGGGGTTGTGAGTCCTGCGCACGAAACTGCCGTGTGGATCTGCAGACGTAACAACCTGTTTATTCAAACAGGGGAGTGGAGAAGTACCGCTCGGCGGTGTCCGGCAGAACGGTGACCACCGTCTTGCCCTTACCCAGCTTTTTTGCCAGCTTCAGGGCGGCGGCGACATTGGTACCGCTGCTGATGCCGCACATAATACCCTCTTTGGAGGCTAAGTCCTTGGAGATCTGCAGCGCTTCTTCGTCCTTAATGATGCAAACATCATCGTAAATGTTCTGATTCAAGATCTGGGGGATCACACCGTCGCCGATGCCCATCTGTACATGGGTGCCGATGGAACCGCCGGAGAGGATCGCCGCATTTTCCGGCTCTACCGCCCAAATGGTCATATCCGGGTTGTACTTGCGCAGTGTTTCGCCGATACCGGTGATGGTGCCGCCGGTGCCGATGCCGGAGCAGAAGCCGTGGATCGGTCCGTTCACCTGACGGATGATCTCCATGCCGGTGCCGTTTCTTTGCACCTCCGGGTTGGCAGGGTTTTCAAACTGCTGAGGCACAAAGACCTTGGGATCGTCCGCCTTCATCCGCAGCGCCAGCTGGATACACTCTTCAATGCAAAGACCGATGTTGCCTGCATCGTGGACAAGGATCACCTCCGCGCCGTAATGCTCCACCAGCTTCCGCCGTTCCTCGCTGACGGAGTCAGGCATAATGATCTTTACCTGATAACCCTTTACTGCGCCCACCAGCGCAAGACCGATACCTTGATTGCCGCTGGTAGGTTCTACAATGACAGAATCGGGGCAAAGGATGCCCTTGGCTTCCGCATCTAAAATCATATTCAGGGCGGTACGGGTCTTGATAGAGCCGCCTACATTCAAGCCCTCGAATTTGACAAGAATATCCGCGCTGTCCGGTGCAGCCATGCGCTGCAGCTTAATAATGGGCGTATTGCCCACAGCATCTAAAATCGAATCACAGACCATAACCCAGTCTCCTTCTAACCATATCGCACTCTATTATATGTTGCGACCTTCCTTTTTGTCAAGAAAAAGTAAGCCTTTGTCGCATTTTGCCGACTTGCTCTTCCCAAAACGGTGTGCTACAATAGGGAAAAACAGAAAAGGGGAGAGATTTTTGCTGACGATACTGGAAAAACGGGACTTTGACCGGATGTTTTCTATTCTGGAGAACAGCTTTCCCAAGGATGAATACCGTACCTATGAAGAACATAAAGCGCTGCTGGACCGTTCGGATTATCGGGTGTATGCCTATCGGCAGGAAACAGAGGTCGTTGCCTTTTTCGGCGTGTGGGATGTGGGCGCCTATGCGTTTGTGGAGCATTTTGCGGTAGCGGAGTCCTGCCGCAACCGGGGATTGGGCAGCCGCCTTTTGCAGGAATTGCTGATCATGTTGGGAAAGCCTGTGTGTTTGGAAGCAGAGCTGCCCCTGACGGAGCTTGCCTGCCGCCGTCTTGCCTTTTATCGCCGTAACGGCTTTTTTGAAAATACCTATCCGTATACCCAGCCGCCCTTAGCCCCGGGACAGCAGCCTGTTCCGCTGCGCCTGCTGACCACCGGCAGCGCTCTGAGCGAAACCGACTTCCAAAGCCTGAAGGCTGCCCTTTGGGCAACGGTCTATGTGGGGAAAGGTTGATTTTATCTGTACGAAATGCTATCATTGAGAAAATATATTCCAAAAGGAGAAACCGCTATGTTTGATTACGCACAATACGCCCGGCAGATGCGGCAGGAGCTGCACCGCTGTCCGGAGATCGGCTTTGACCTGCCCAAGACGCTGGCCGTTGTCCGCCGGGAGTTGGATGCCATGGGTGTAGAATACACCGAAAAATTCGGCAAGAGCAGCATTGTTGCTACCATCAATCCGGGCAAGGCCTTTACCATCGGCCTGCGGGCCGATATGGACGCGCTGCCCATTCAGGAGAACAGCAGCAATCCCTATCCCTCCGAGATCCCGGGCCAGATGCATGCCTGCGGTCACGATATCCATACGGCGCAAATGCTGGCAGTCACCCGTCAGCTGAATGATCTGAAAGCGGAACTGCGCTGTACGGTGAAGATCCTCTTTACCCCGGCAGAGGAGTACATTACTCCCGGTTGTAAGCTGATGGCGGAGGACGGTGTCATGGACGATATCGATATGATCCTTGCCTGCCATGTAGACCCTGCTGCGCCTGTGGGTCAGATCCGACTGATCGAGGGCGGCAACAATGCCAACTCCTTGGGCATGACCGTGGAGTTTTTCGGAAAAGCTGCCCATGCAGCCCAGCAGGAAAAGGGCGTGGATGCCATCCGTATGGCGGTGGAAGCCTACATGGCGATGGAGCTGATGGTAGCAAGAGAGGTGGCAGGCAAATCTCCCTGCATTTTGAACATCGGCGCATTTAACGGCGGTATTACCAACAATGTGGTCTGTGATTATGCCAAGCTGTTTTTGACCAACCGTACCCATTCCGACGAACTGACGGAATATGTGGAGCGGCGCATTCATGAGATCTGCGAGAGTATTGCCAAAACTGCCGGTGGCAGGGCAGAGGTGAAGCGCACCAAGCTGCTGCCGTATGTGATCAACCATCCCAAGGTCACCCGGTTGACCCGGGCTGCCGCAGAGAAAGCCATCGGCGCGGAAAATATTCAGGAAGCGCCCCGTACCATGGGCGGTGAGGATTTCTCCTTCCTGTGCCGCCGGAAGCCTGGCTGTATGTTCCGTTTGGGTATCCGCAACGAGAAAGACCCCGGTACCCATGCGCCGCTGCATAACGAGCGGTTCAATGCGGACGAGCGGTGCTTCGATGTGGGTATTCCCGTGTTTGTAAACTTTGTGCTGGACAATCAGGACGGCGTTGATCTTGGCTGAAAACGCCTGAGAGTTTCTCCTGCAAGGACAAGTGTTTTTGTTACAAAATACAATTAAGAGGAATTTTGCTAACAATTCCGTTGTGGAATATTTCAAAATGTGCATATAATCTGCGGAGTTTTTCGGTATAAACAGGGCAAAACGCCAAAAAACAGAAGAATCGGTTGAAAAATACCGATACATGGTTGACATTCTCCAAAAAAGGATTATAGTATAGTTTATATTTCAAAACATGAAATGGAGGAAACCAAAATGAAATTCACGAAAATCTTGGCGCTGGTTTTGACGCTGGCGCTGTGCGTCGGTCTGTTTGCCGGCTGCAACTCCAAAAGCTACACTGCTAACAACACCGAGTTCGTCATCGGCGTATCCGGCCCTCTGACCGGTGCTGCTGCTATTTACGGTGTTGCGGTTAAGAATGCCGCACAGATGGCTGTTGACGAGATCAATGCCGCCGGCGGTCTCAATGGTGTCAACTTCAAGCTGATCGCTATGGACGACAAGCACGACGCAACGCTCGTTTCCGGTAACTACTCCTCTTTGCTGGAGCAGGGCATGCAGGTCTCTTTGGGCACTGTTACCACCGCTCCCGGTATGGAGTTCAAGAATCTGGCCAACGATGACAATGTATTTTTCCTGACTCCCTCTGCTTCCGGCGACAAGATCCCCGAGTTTGACAACGGCTTCCAGATGTGCTTCGCCGACGGCAATCAGGGTAAGGTGGCTGCCGAGTTTGTGAATGCAAACTTCAAGGGTCAGACCATCGGCGCATTCTACAAGTCCGATGAAGACTACTCCAAGGGCATCTTCCAGCAGTTCAAGAAGAATCTGGACGCTTCCGTTAAGGTTGTTGAGACTTCCTTCACCGAAGGCAGCGCTACTGACTTCAGCACCCAGATCGACACCCTGAAGGACTGCAAGTTCATCTTCATGCCTACCTACTACCAGCCCGCATCTCTGTTTATGACCCAGGCTAAGGATAAGCTGAGCGCAGAAACTGTTTACTACGGCTGCGACGGCTTTGACGGTATCGACAGCCAGGAGGGCTTCGACATCAACACCATTCCCCAGAAGATCACCATGCTGTCCCACTTCAACTCCAAGGCAACCGAGGGCAAGGCAGCTGAGTTCATCAAGAAGTACACCGAGAAGTTCGGCGCAGACACCCTGAACCAGTTCGGCGCTTCCGCTTATGACTGCGTTTACGCTATCTACGGCGCCATGAAGGCTGCTGCCGATGCCGGCGAGAAGCTGGAAGTCACCATGAGCGCTTCCGACCTGTGCGATATCCTGAAGGCGCAGTTTGCCGGCGGCTATACCCTGAAGGACGCTGTTACCGGCGCCGAGATCAAGTGGGAAAAGACCGGCTATGTTAACAAGAGCGCCATCCAGTATGTGATCAAGGAAACCACCGCAAAGGGCTGATCCCTGAATCTTGTAAATAACCGAATACCTGTACACGCCCATCGGCGTGTACAGGTATTTCGAGTCTTATAGACAAGGCGGTAGCCTTGTTTTTTGGCGTATTTTTAGAATTTCGAATGTAAGTTGGTAAGACTATGGAAGTTATTTTTTCTACCCTGATCAACGGTTTGAGCTTAGGCGGCATCTATGCCATGATCGCCCTGGGCTATACCATGGTCTACGGCATTGCCAAAATGCTGAACTTCGCCCATGGCGATATCATTATGGTCGGCGCGTATCTGATCTATGTGTTCATGGCGCTGAACAATCCGCTTTTGGCGATTTTGCTGTCTGTTGTGGGCTGCATCATCTTGGGCATCACCATTGAAAAGGTGGCCTATAAGCCTCTGCGCGGCGCATCTCCGCTGGCAGTCCTCATTACCGCCATTGGCGTGAGCTACCTGCTTCAGAGCCTGTCCCAGATCATTTTCGGCTCTGCCACGAAGATGGTCACCGTCTATGAATTTGGTTCTGTTCGGCTGTTGGGCGCATCCATCGATGTTTCCTCTCTGGTCACTCTGGCGGTGACTGTGGTGGTCATGGTATCCCTGACTCTGTTTATCAAGTATACCCGTTTGGGCAGAGCAATGATCGCTGTGTCCGAGGATAAGGGCGCAGCCCAGCTGATGGGCATCAATGTGGACGGCATCATTACCGTCACCTTCGCCATCGGCTCTGCCTTGGCTGCTTTGGCAGGTCTTTTCTATCTGCTCAAAGCCCCTGCGGTTTCCAATACCATGGGCGCAATGCCCGGTATCAAGGCATTCACCGCTGCGGTCATCGGCGGTATCGGCTCTATTCCCGGCGCAATGCTGGGCGGTATTCTGCTGGGCATGGTGGAGAGCATTTCCTACAAGATCACCGTGATCGCTCCTTATACCGATGCCATTGAATTTGCCATCCTGATCGTGATCCTGCTTGTCAGACCCACGGGCTTCCTTGGCAAGAAGAGGAGGGAGAAGGTATGAGACTTGGTAAATTCAAACTGAATCACTACATTAACTATATGGTCATCGGTCTGCTGACCTTGGTAACGGGAATTATGACCCTGACCGGCAGCCGCTTTGACAACTCCCTGCTGTTCCTGATGGAAAAGATCGCCATCAGCATCATTTTGGCGGTGTCCCTTTCTTTGGTGGTCGGTTTCCTGGGCGAACTGTCTTTGGGTCACGCAGGCTTTATGTGCGTGGGCGCCTATATCGGCGGCAAGGTTGCCGCTTTGCTGGTGCCGGTACTGGGCAACGGCGTTTTGGCGCTGCTGATCTCCATGCTGGCTGGCGCAGCGGTAGCGGCGGTCTGCGGCATCATCATCGGTATTCCTGCCCTGCGTCTGCGTGGTGACTACCTTGCCATTGTGACCCTGGCCTTTGGTGAGATCGTCAAGACCCTTTTCCAAAACACCTCCGATGCCACCTTTGGCGGCACATTGGGTTTGGATACGCCTCGCTTTGATAAGAAGTATCTGTTTATTATCGGCTTCCTGCTGGTGCTGCTGACGCTGTTTGTGGTGCAGAACCTGATTCGTTCCAAGCATGGCAGAGCCGTCACCGCCATCCGCGACAACGAGATCGCGGCAAAGGCAACCGGTATCAATGTTACCAAGTATAAGCTGATCATTTTCACCGTATCCGCCATCTTTGCAGGCGTAGCCGGTGTTCTGTACAGCTTCAGCAACTACACGGTGCAAAGCGCCAAGTTTGACTATAACTACTCTATTGAGATTCTGGTCATGGTGGTTTTGGGCGGCATGGGCAGCATCAACGGCGCGATCATTGCCGCTGCGCTGATCACATGGCTCAATACCATCCTGCCCACCATCCTTGTTGGTGATCTGGCGGTTCTGCAGAATCTGCTCTATGCGCTGGTTCTGATCGTCATCGTGATCTACAACAACGCGCCGGCCCTGAAGAATGTCCGTGAGAAGTACAATCTGGGCAACCTGCTGCGGAAGCTGGTGCGTCACGATCCTGCTCACATCGCCGATGATAAGGCCAAATGGGATGTGGTCCCCACCAAGATCAGTATGGACGAAGTGCTGTCCATCGACCTGACACCCCAAAATCTGGGCGCTGACAAAAAGATGGGAGGGGATAAGTGATGGCAGAGTATATTCTGGAAACCAAAGATCTGGGTATTTCCTTCGGCGGTCTGAAGGCAGCGCAGAATGTGAACCTGAAGATCAAAAAGAATCAGATCTACGGTCTCATCGGTCCCAACGGCGCCGGCAAAACGACGGTGTTCAACATGCTCACCGGCGTTTACAAGCCCACCACCGGCACCTTCTATTTAGACGGCGAAGAGCTGAAAAATCTCTCACAGGAGAGAATCAACCACAAGGGCATTGCCCGTACCTTCCAAAACATCCGCCTGTTCAATAACATGACGGTGGTGCGTAATGTTATGGTAGGTCTGCACAACCGCCCGGAGTATACATGCTCCGTTCTGGAATCTGTGCTGCGTCTGCCCCGGCATTTCAAGATGGAAAAGACCATGCGTGAAAAGGCGAAGGAGCTGCTCCGGATCTTTGATCTGGAGGAAGAGCGCAACGGCCTTGCCTGCAACCTGCCCTACGGCAAGCAGCGCAAGCTGGAGATCGCAAGAGCCTTGGCTACCAATCCTAAGATCCTGCTGCTGGATGAGCCTGCCGCCGGCATGAACCCTCAGGAGACGGAGGACTTGGCAAAGACCATTCGTTTCATCCGGGATCATTTCGACATGACGATCCTCCTCATCGAGCACGACATGAAGTTTGTGGCAAACCTGTGTGACGAGCTGACGGTGCTGAACTTCGGCACTATGCTGGCGCAGGGCGATACCAAGCAGGTGCTGCAGGATCCCGAAGTGATTAAAGCATACATCGGAGGTTAAGACAATGGCATTATTGGAAGTAAATAACCTGTCGGTGTACTACGGCGTGATCTGCGCCCTGAAGGGCATCAGCTTTGAGGTCAATGAAGGCGAGATCGTGTCCCTCATCGGCGCCAACGGCGCCGGTAAGACTACCACCATGCAGAGCGTGGTGGGTCTGCTGCCCAAGCGTTCCGGCAGCGTGATCTTTGACGGCCACGACATTACCAAGACTCCTTGCCACAAGGTGGTCCGCATGGGCATGACCCAGGTCCCCGAAGGCCGCCGGATCTTTCAGGAGCTTTCTGTGTATGAAAACCTGCTGATGGGCGCCTATTCCATGAAGGACAGCGCTGCGTTTAAGGCGGATCTGGAAGCTACCTACCAGCGCTTCCCCAGATTGGCGGAGCGCCGCAATCAGATCGCCGGCACGCTCTCTGGCGGTGAGCAGCAGATGCTGGCCATGAGCCGCGCGCTGATGTGCCATCCTAAGCTGCTGATGCTGGATGAACCCTCTATGGGCCTGTCTCCGCTGTTGGTGGATCAGGTGTTTGAGATCATCAAGGACATCAATAAAGACGGCACCACCGTGCTTCTGGTGGAACAGAATGCCGGTAAATCCCTTGCCATTTCCGACAGAGCCTATGTTCTGGAAAACGGCGAGATCGTTCTGTCCGGTACCGGCGCAGAGCTGGCAGCCAGCGAACAGGTCAAAAAGGCCTATCTTGGCGGCTGATCAAAATAACAAGCGGTCTGTTGAAAAGCAGACCGCTTTTTTATATCCACCGATTCCGGCATGGTAGGGGCGTGCAATGCACGCCCCTATATTCTCTAACACACCATGTAAAAACCATTTCGTAGGGGCGACCAATGGTCGCCCCCCTGCGCCTGATAAACCGTATTGACGGCAAAGCCGCTGATATGATATACTAATTTTATCTGTACACTTTTTGGGGGAACAGTATGAAATTAGGAAAGAGAATCTTAGCATTGCTCCTTGTGGCAGTGTCCCTGCTTTCAGTGGGGCTGCCCGTTTCTGTGGAAGCTGCCGGTGAGACTGTCTACGGCATCGGCGTGGACTATAACGGCAAAATTGACGAGGTCATTGCCGCCAGCGCCAAGGACTATGCCGCCGGCAAGAGTAACTGGAAGATCGAGAGCTATAAAGGCGGTTCTGCCAACTTTTTTGCAAAGAACATAACGAAGATATTTGGCAATGTGGGCGATTACTATGTGTACCGCATCAAATCACCCGGCAGCGGCGTCCATGCTGTGAGCCTTGCGTACGCCACCTTTTTCCGAGGCGGTATGGCAGATGTGTACATTTTGGACACCGGTACCGCCGATATTGCCGCAGCCCTGACACCGGATAACCGGGTAGGCAAGGTGGATTTTTACAACGGCAACACCGACGGTAAAACCGATATTGCCTATGGCAGCCAGTCTATGGTAGGTAACTGGAATTTCGGTACGGCATCGGAATACCTGCTGGTTCTGCAGTGCTCTGAGGCATCGCCTGTCAGCAGTAACCTTTGCTATATTTATCCCAGCAAGCTGAAGATCACCAAGGGCAGTGAAACACCGACTCCGCTGCCTCAGCGGGCCCGTTCTGTGCTGGTGGACACCCATGCTGTCACGACCTTTGAGATCGCTACCTACTCTGCAACAGGGACGGTCAACGGCAGACCCATGCTCTTTGTCCCCACAGAGGGCAAGCGGCTGTTTGTCTACGACATGGTGACCAAGGAGAAATTCGATGAAGTGACCACCATGTTCACCGTCTGCCGCGGCATCACTGCCGACCCTGACGGCAAGATCTGGATGGTGGGCGGTCAGAACGGCATGCAGTGCTACGACCCCTATACCGGTGCAGTTGTTACTTATAATGATATCAAGAGTATTGTTCCCAACTACAGCAGCGGCTTTGACCTGATCTATGCGGAAAACGGCTGCCTGTATTTCGGCGGCTATTCCAGCGCCGCGGTGGTGGAGTTTAATCCTGCAACCGGAAAATTCCGGAATTTAGGCAGCCATAATTCCGATGCCTCTTATGCCTGCGCCGTAGCCTATGACCCCAAGGGCTACATTTACGCCGGCTTGGTGGGCAATCAGAACAGCGACGAGATCCATACCCGGGAAGTGGTCAAGATCCGCATTTCCGACGGTGTATGTGTGGGCAGGACCGATGTATCTGACTGCGTGGACAAGAAGGAGATCATGATCCGCGGTGCAGCCCTGTGCGGTGATATTTATATTGCCGGCGGCATTGAAATGAATAAGATGCTGGCCATCGACACCAATACTATGACCCAAGTCACCCTTTCCTGCAGCGGCAGAGCCATCACCAATCCTATTAGCTTCAGCGTGTCCGAGAGCTATGAGGGCAAGCACTATTTTGTTCTTGCCAGCAAAGCCTATAACGGTACAGTTGGTTCGCATAAGGCAGGCCTGTATGCCATTGATGATGCCACCGGTCAGGTCAAGCAGGTTTATGCCGGCTTTACCTACAGCATGCGCATGGGTCAGGACAGCATTATTAACATTAACGGCGATCCCTGCGTGGTGGGCTACAGCAGCAGCGGCTACCGCTACCTGAACCTGAACACCAACAATGTGGGATCTCTGGCCAACATTGTAGGGGAGAATGACGGCGCGCCCATCACGCTGCATCCCATGGCAAGAGGACCGCAAGGCTCCGGAGAGATCTATATAGGCGCGTTCAATACCGATCAGTGCGCTGTGCTCGATACCGACGCAGGCGCAGTTGCCGACCATTTTTACACCAACGGCCAAACCGACTGCATGACATGGTACAACGGCAATCTCTATGCCGGCAACTATAAGGGCGGTATTTTGGTGCAGGTGGACAAAAACAACAAGGCCAACAACAAGGTCCTGCTGGACTTCCGCTACGGCAAAGATGCCGACGGCAACACCTTTGATCAGGTTCGTGTTCATGCTGTCACCGCCGGTGATAATAAGGTCTTTGCCGGCACTATGCCCGACAGCTATAAGCGCGGCGGCTGTATCGGCTGGTACGATCTGAAAACCGGAGAATCCTATATCGAGCGCAATGTGGTGCAGAACCAGTCCATCAATGCGCTGGCCTACCATGACGGCTATCTTTACGGTACGACCACCACTGCCGGCGGCACCGGCTCTGCGGATGATACGAGCCTCAGCGCGAAGATGTTTGTCTACGATGTGGCCAATCAGCGCAAAATAGCGGAGATCGATCTGCGGGATCATATCTCCGGTCTGCCCAGCCGGCTGAGCCATCTGGGCGGCATTACCCCCGATCCCCAAATCGCCGTTAACGGCAAGTTCTGGGGCGTGGTGGCGGAAACCCTGTATTCCTTCACCTTTGACAAAACCACCGGAACCATCCATGTTAAGGAAGAACTGGTGATTTCTAAGGATAAGTATACCGGTGGCTCTACCAATCTGCGGATAGAGTTTTTAGATGGCTATCTGTATGTCTATTTCCGTGGCAGTACCAAGTTCTGTAAGATCAGCATGTCTGATCCGTCTGATTATACCGTGCTGCCCATTGGTGCGCCCGGCGACTATATGATCGGCGAGGATAAGAACTTATACTATTATAATGATAGTACGATCTATGTGTATCCCTTGTACCAAACCTACACCGACAAGACCGCGGCGGAAAAGCTGGATAAGACCATTGCCGGGCTGAGCCGTCCCATCACCGTGGGAATGCAGTCCGCCATCGAGTCTGCATGGGAAACCTACAACGCTATGTCCTATGCCCAAAAGTCCTTGGTGCAGAACTTGTACCTGCTGGAAGAGGCAGAAGCCGATCTGGTAGAGGTGCAGATCGGGACACTGAATATGAACCGTCCGGACCGGAAGCAGGTGGAGGACCTGCTGGTGGCATACTTTGCCCTGACACCCAGACAGCGTTCCTGCGTATCCAACTATGACCGTTTGGCGCAGGCTTATGACAAGGTGAAAAACGATGCCTACGCTGTTGGTAACACCAACTATACCACCTTGGAGGCGGCTATGACGGCAGCATCTGCCTCCGGCGGCGTGATCACCATGCTGAAGGATCGGCAGGAAGGGGGCATCGTTCTGCCGGAGGGCGTGACGCTGGATTTGAACGGTTTCCGCTTGACCTGTACCGGTCTGAATGCTACCGCAGCCAAGGTCATCGACAGTCAGGCAGGCACAGGCATGCTCCTTGCATCCTCCTCCAGATTCAACGCCGGGAATCCGCAGCTCCCTCTTTGGGATAAGCAGAACAGCGCCTACCGGTTCTACAGCTACACCTTCACCGTTCGAAGCGAATCCACCGAAGCAGGGGAGGATACCCGTAATTTCTGGTTCCGTTTGGAATTTGCATCGGACAGTGCCTACCGCCTCATCCAGTCAGACTATGCCGGCATGCGGATCGGTGTGGAGCTCCTTTGGAATGACCGATCCATTCAGGCAGCTACCTTTGGCGCGACCTCTGCCGACACCTTCTGCAAGCAGTGGGGTCAGGCGATGCTGGATGATCCCGGTACATGGCTCTACGCCGGCGTAACGGGCGTGGATACCTGCCCTTATGAAGGAACAGTAGCGGTTCGTCCGTGGATCAAAGCCAACGGCGTCTCCCTGACCGTCACCGGCGACACCCCCACCGGCAGCTATACCATTATAAAATAATATCCGCCCCTACACCCAATAACGCACGATCTCAAAAACCGTGTCATTGCGAAGCCAGTCCGCAGACTGGCTGTGGCAATCTATCGCACAATCCAAACAACCGTGTCATTGCGAACCAGTGCGCTTTATGGGGTCCCCGCAAAGGCGAATGGCCTTTGTGGGGAAGTGGAGGAACCAAGATGCAATGTTACATTTCCTGCTTGCAGGAAATGTAACATTGCATCTTGTGTTCCGACGATGTGGCAATCCGTTTCCCTTGCGATGCTCCGCATCGCGCAAGCCTCCGCCTTGCCGTATAATTTCTCTGCATATCCTGTATAATTTTTCTGAAAATGGAATTAACGCGTATGCATAGATGGAAAAACTTTATTTTGTTATAACGAATCTTTATTTTGTGCATTGAAATCCTCTGCATATTGCTCTATAATCATATTGCGTAATTTTGTACCCTGAGCGCGGTGCAAGTATTACCCAAATATTTGCACCGGCCTAACGGTGCGCAACATTATTTTAGGAGGAAAACACTATGAACAAGCTTATCAAGCGCACAACAGCTTTCGTACTGATGGTATGCCTGCTGTGTGCACTGGCAGTTCCTGCAGTTTACGCTGCACCTGCCGAAACAGACAAAGTTGTTTACAGCTTTGAGCT
>JAZKXW010000001.1:0-13626 GCA_045611825.1 Faecousia sp. | reverse complement strand
CCGTTGGGGTGTTACGGGCGACCAATGGTCGCCCCTACGAAAAGAATTGTACATTGTGCGTTACCGGGCTGACAAAAGGATGCCCTACGCATTTCTCGCAGGTTGGTAGCGAGTTTGCCAGCCGGGGCTTCCCGGCCGGGCGCATCGTGATGCGCCCCTACAAAAAGAATTGCACATTGTGCGACAGGAATGCACGCCTCTTTCGATTGTCAATTGCCCATTGTTAAGCGGTAGATGTTTGCCATGTCCTCCTCGCAGAGGGTGACAAAGCCGCCTAAGGTGCCGTTGTTGCCGTTGCCGTAGGCTGCGGTATGGGCAAGGTAGGGGATATCCTCCTCTTTGCCGCCCAGCTCTGCCAAGGTCTGGGGCATGCCGATGGAACGCAGGAACTTACGCAGGGCGTCGATGCCGGCTTTGGCGGTGACTTCCGGGTTTTGGAAGTCCATGGGGCAGCCCCATACACGGCTGGCCAGTTGGGCGAACCGCATCACATCGTGGCGCATGTTGTATTCCATCCATGCCGGGAACACCACCGCAAGGCCTGCGCCGTGGGCGCAGTCGTACAGCGCCGACAGCTCATGCTCCAAATCGTGGCTTGCCCAGTCCTGACTTCTGCCGACACCGCAGGAATTATTATGGGCCATCATGCCTGCCCACATAATGTTGGCTCTGGCGGCATAATCGTTGGGATTTTCCATGACCTTGGGGGCTTCATGGATCATGGTCATCAGCAGACCCTCGATCAGCCGGTCGGTGACCTCCACATCCTTTGTGTTAGTGAAGTAGCGCTCAAACAGGTGGGCCATAATGTCGGTGATGCCGCAGGCAGTCTGATAGGGGGGCAGGGTCTGGGTCAGGGCAGGATTCAAAATGGAGAAGGTGGGACGGTAGGCTTCGCCGCCTGCGCCGCGTTTGAACATGCCCTCTTCCTTGGTGATGACGGAGTCCGGGCTGCCCTCGCTGCCGGCGGCGGCAATGGTCAGGACCGTGCCGATGGGCAGCGCCTTGGTCACGGGCTTGCCCATGTAGAAATCCCAAAAATCACCCTCGTAGACCGTACCGGCGGCAATGGCCTTGGCAGAGTCGATGGCACTGCCGCCGCCTACGGCCAGTACAAAGTCCACCTTTTCCTTGCGGCACAGGTCAATGCCCTGATACACAAGACCGCTTCTGGGGTTAGGCTGGACACCGCCTAACTCCACATAGGAAAGCCCCTCGCGGGTCAGGGAGTCCTTGACCCGGTCCAACAGGCCGGAGCGGATCACGCTGCCGCCGCCGTAGTGGATCAGCACCTTGGTGCCGCCGAAGCGCTTGACATAGCGACCGGCGTTATTTTCTTCGTCCTTGCCGAATACAAAGTAGGTGGGGCTGTAAAAAGTAAAGTTGTTCATAGTGTACCTCCTGCTTTTTCTTCTATTATACCATGATGCAGAAGATTTGGCAAGGAAAAGGGATCGCCCCTACAAAGGTGGTGCGGCTGGGGTGTTGGGCATTGACAACCTCTTTTTGTATTTATACAATAGAGAAAAACGGGAAAAGGGGTGTTGGTATGGGAAATCCCATCATCAAGGGTCATTACGCAGATCCGGATATCGCCTGCTTTGACGGGAAAATTTATCTCTATCCCACCACCGACGGCAGTGTGGCGTGGGAAGGGCCTGACTTTCATGTGTTTTCCTCCGGGGACTTAAAGGTGTGGAAGGATGAGGGCGTGATCCTTTCGATGGCGGACATCCGTTGGTGCGGCGGCATCCACGGCTGGGCGCCTGCCATCGAAAGAAGAAACGGCAAGTATTATTTCTATTACAGCGCCAATAAAAATATCGGCGTGGCAGTCGGCGAAAGCCCCGTCGGCCCCTTTCGGGATTCGGGAAAAGCCATGATCGCCGCCGGGGAGTATGATGGGCAGACCATTGACCCCGATGTGTTTACCGACGAGGACGGAACGGCGTATCTCTACTGGGGCAACCGGTATCTGTATGCCGCCAAATTGAAGGAAAATATGGTGGAATTAGAGGGGAAAGCCGTCAATATTACCCCCAAAATGTACGGAGAAGGCCCTTGTGTGTTCAAAAGAAAGGGCATCTATTACTTTACATGGAGCCGGGATGACACCCGTTCCCCGGAATACCATGTGCGCTACGGCAAAAGCGATTCTCCCATGGCAGTTCCTGTGGGAGATACGGTGATCCTTTCCCGGCAGTATACCGAGGATCCCCGCATCCGCTGCACCGGTCACCACGCCGTCTTGAATATTCCCGGAACGGACGATTGGTATATCGTATACCACCGCTTTGACGCTAAGCGGTTCGGTCATGTGGAAGGCTTCAGCACCGAGGCCGGCAACAACCGGGAGGTTTGCATCGATAAGCTGGAATTTGACGAAGAGGGGAACATTCTGCCCGTATTTGCAACATGGTAAGCCGGTTGCATGGAGAGGGGAAATTATGATGGATCAATGGGATATTTTATATATTCATGCCGCAAAAAATCCCACAAATGAAGATCGCAAGCGCTATGGCATTATGCCCATGGGCATTCTTGCGGTCTTAAATGCCTTGCAGAAAAAAGGATATTCCGTTTTCGGTATCAATATGGCCTTGGAAACATCTTTGGATGCGGCGTTTCAACTGCCTGAAATGCTGAAAAAGATGCGCTACAAAGTGCTTTTGACGGATCTTCACTGGTACGAGCATGCCTTTGGCGCGATGTATGTGGCAGAGCAATCCAAGGCGCTCTATCCGCACATACCGGTGATCATCGGCGGCTACACCGCCACCATCTACGGCGCGGAGATCCTGGAGCATTTTCCTGCGGTGGATTTTGCTGTCACCGGTGACGGCGAGCTGCCCTTGGAAATGCTGGTGGATCACCTGCTGGGCAATGCAGATACTGCTTTGAAGGAAATTCCCAATCTGATTTACAGAGATTGCGGCAGTATCCTGACAGGGGAAAAGAAGTGGGTACAAACCACGCTGGATGCGTTGGATTTTGTCTCCTTTGATTTTATGCATCATGGGAAGTATCTTCCCCGGCTGCTGATCGGAGGCTTGTCGCCGGAAAGCGCGCCGCGCCATTGGCTGTGCGTTGCCCGGGGCTGCCTGTACAACTGCGCGTATTGCTGCGGCGCAAAGGACAATATGCAAAGCCTGTTCGGACGCTGCCAAGTGCTGAAACGGTCGGCGCAGAAGGTGGCGGCGGATTTTGTTGCCCTCGCCAAAAAGAACTGCCGGGTAGCCCCCAGCCACGACCTGCAAATGCTGGGAAAGGCATACTATACGCAGATCTTTGAGAGCATCCGGGAATCCGGGCTGAAACCGGCAATGTATTTGGAGCTGTTCCAGCTTCCCACAAAGGCCTTTGTGGATGAGGTGGCGAAAACCTTTACGCCGGAGGACACGACGCTTGAGATCTCTCCCATCAGCGGCAACGAACAACTGCGAAGAGAAAACGGCAAAATGTTTTCCAATGGGCAGCTGTATGAGATCGTGCAGTACATCCGCTCCAAAGGGATCAAGGTCAGGCTGTATTACACCGCAAATGTTGTGGGAGAAACAAAAACCCAATTTGAAGACACGCTGTTTCAGATCCAATACCTGCGGATGGCTTTGGGCGTTCGGGAAATATTCTATCAGCGTGTGGTCATTGATCCCTTGGCAGGCATGAGAAAGTGGCCCGGCGTCAATGCGGCATATAATTCCTTTATGGACTATTACCGCTATTGCCAAATCCCCAACAGCGAAAAACTGGAGACGACGGGTTTTTGCGATCAGGGGGAATTGCCCTTGGAAGACAAGGTGCAGATGTGCAATGCGGTGCTGAAAAGAAGTTGAAACGGCGAAAAGGATTGTACATTGTGCGATAGAGAATGTAGGGACGACCATTGGTCGCCCGTTAGTCTGCGGCGTCTAACATGTTTTCGATAAAAATGCCGTAGCCCATGGTGGGGTCGTTGACGAGGACATGGGTCACTGCGCCGATGAGCTTGCCGTTTTGGATGATGGGACTGCCGGACACGCTGATGTCAAGTAGTGGACAAAAGAATTTTGTGTTTTTCTGCGGTTTTTATGCGCTTTTGCAGGTAAAAGGCAGGTTTTTACAAACCTTAACCGCTGTCCTTAACTTGACATAGATGAATTGTCGAAAATACCGTATTTTAAGACTTCTCGCATTTTCGACAAATTCTGATATTTGCCGGACCGTCGGTTTTTCTTTCTACATAGCAAAAGCCCCCGAAAAAACCGAGGGCTTTGTTCTCATACATTGGTTGTGTTAACTCTGGTTCTCTGGGGTATCGGGCAGCAGATCTGCGGGGATGGGGCAAATATATTTGCCACCGGTTTTTTCGGTGTGCTCCTTCTTTGCTTTCTCCACCAAAGAAGGATCGTCGATTAGGCGCATCAATGTACCTGCCACCACCTTGCCGGCAAAGAGCATACTCTTTTTTGCGAAGGTGTTGCGGTTGTTGGCAATACTCTGCCAACTGTGCCCCGGAGTACCCACCACAGAGGTACCAATATGCAACTGCACAGTAGGAGTGACCCAGCTAACATCCGCAGTATCGGTAGAACCACCATGTGCAACCGGAGGAGCAGGATCCTTGGCAATATTGGCATAGGGCGGAAGTGCGGTCTGTTCCTTTGTTAGCTGAAAAGTCTTCTGCAACGCCTTGGCAAATGCCAGCTCTTCCTCTGTTGCCTCCGGAATGGGAATATCATGAAGCGTCTCATTGGCGGTTGCCTGCAAGGTCGGGATAGTAATTAGACTGGAATATGCAGAAGTTATACGGGAAGTGACAGTGGTATCCGTCATCAAGGCTGCGCCCTGAGCAATCCGATCTATACGTGCATGCAACGCGCGGACACTCTCAGAGTCCACAGCACGAATCATATACCGGACAACAGCGTGAGACTGAACCTGGTTCGGTGCTGTGCCGCCTGTATCCAGAATCGCGTAATGGACACGACTTGTAAGTTCCATGTGTTCTCGCAGGAAGTTACAACCAACATTCATCAATTCCACAGCATCCAGCGCACTGCGACCCAGATGGGGTGCAGCACCAGCATGGGAAGCAACGCCCTCAAATGCATAGTCGACCTTGACATTTGCCAGCGCAGGCCGGGTGCGAACCATATTCATTGCTTCGGGATGCCAACTGACAATCGCTTCAATGTCATCAAAAATGCCGTCTCTGGCCATAAACACCTTACCGCCACCGCCTTCTTCTGCAGGGCATCCGAACAAGGTGATGGAGCCTTTGCCAATAGCCTCAATATAAGCCTTGACCGCAAATGCCGCAGCAACAGAGCCACCGGCAAACAGGTTATGGCCGCAGCCATGACCTGCGTCGATACCGGGAATAGACTTTTTCTCTGCGATGCAACCCACTTGGCTCATACCGGACAGCGCATCATATTCTGCCAGAATGCCCAGTTTGGGAGAGCCATCTCCGTATGCAGCAGTGAAGGCGGTGGGCATACCTGCTACACCACGGGTCACAGTAAAGCCTTCCTTTTCAAGCACATCGGCAATCAGCTTGGCTGCCTCATATTCATGAAAAGGAATCTCAGGATTTTCCCACAAAGAATCGGAAATATTACAAAAAACATCTCTCTTTTCATCAATCAAATTCAGAAACTGTTCGTAGCGCATTATTGACCTCCTTTTTTTATTTATCATATCACAGGACAATGAAAATTGCAATAAAAACGGGCGACACTCAGGTCGCCCCTACGGTGGTATACGATACAATTCGTAGGGGCGACCTGCGATCGCCCGTTAGGCTGCTGCATCCAGCATATTCTCGATAAAGATGCCGTAACCCGTGGTGGGGTCGTTGACCAGCACGTGGGTAACGGCGCCGATGAGTTTGCCGTCTTGGATGATGGGACTGCTGCTCACGCTGATGTCAAGTGTGGGACAAATAAATTTTGTGTTTTTCTGCGGTTTTTATGCGTATTTGCGGGTAAAAGGCAGGCTTTTGCATACATCACCCGGAATCCCTAAGTTGACATAGATGAATTGTCGAAAAGACCGTTTTTAAAGTATTCTCACCTTTTCGACAAATTCTGATTTCGGGGGGTGCGCAAGTGTCTGTCCCGTGACAGTCAATTTTTAAGGCCTCCGGAAGTTTCCGGAGGCTTTGTGCTTATTTTTTCTCGACTACTTTAATTTTTTCATACTTCTCTTCTGCTTCATATAATACAGAAATAATTTGCTGCACATCTGCTGCCAGATGGTTATTCTTTACCTTCTTACTGACTGTGATCTGTGCAGGTGTATACATCATCCCGGTCACAGCGTCCCATAGTGCATCCAAGTTTTCGCCACACCAGTCTGGAAGCTCCAGTTTCTTTTTGATTTCGCGATATACTTCACCCCAGGTGCTACATTCAGAAAAATCCAATTCAAATTTTCTTGTTTCCCGCTTCATATTGCCTCCTATACAACTTCTGCAAAACTTTCGTAATGATCATAAGTAACAAAGATTAGTCCGTCGTTAGAATACAGTATTCGTTCTACACCTCTGAAACCACCAGAGTAATTGATGTCAGCTTCGTACCAAACACGACCGGATGCAGAAGGAAGATGTCCATTACGATTATAGTATACACTACCGCCTATTGCTTTTCCAGGGAAAATATCATCAAAATTCCCCTCTTTCGGGATCCACCCTGAATCCAGCGCATCTTCCTTGGAAATATAGTTATCTGGTAAACGCTGATAATTCTTTAACCAATAGTCAGCACCTGCGGTACCTTCCATAGTTGCGTAACCGGAAGCAACTGCCTGCAACGGTGTGACCACACAGCGGCAAAATAAGTGCATAGGTGGTACAAACTCTCCAATAGGAAATATTTTACCGTGCATTTTGCGACAATTCTCACATAACTTGATGTCACCAATTTGAGCAATCCAGTTTTTCCAATTCTTGCTTCTGATCGACTGCTTGTTCTTACTTTTAATTGCGTTAATAAAATCCTCTAACATATCTTACCCCTCTCTTTATTAGAACATTTGTTCGATAATGATTATACTATGTTTAGGAAAAATTGTCAAGTCCCTGCCAAGGATAACCTTGTGGCAAGGACTTGACGATTTATGCAGCCGCATCTAACATATTTTCGATGAAGATACCATACCCCGTAGTCGGATCATTAACAAGAACGTGAGTAACAGCGCCCACCAGTTTGCCGTCTTGGATAATGGGACTGCCGGACATGCTGATGTCAAGTAGGGGACAAAAGAATTTTGTGTTTTTCTGCAGATTTTATGCGTTTTTGCAGGTAAAAGGTAGGCTTTTACATACCTCAACCGCGATCCCTAAGTTGACATAGATGAAATGTCGAAAATACCGCATTTTAAGATTTCTCGCTTTTTCGACAAATTCTGATATTTGCCGGACCGTCGGTTTTCTTTCCAAATGACCTCAATCTCTGAGCGACCGAGAGCGGGCGTACTTGACAAAGTACAAATCATGTTAAATAATTATAGAACAAACGTTTGTAATCAAAATATAAGGAGAGATGAAATGATAGAAGATTTAGTTTATGCAATTAAAAGCAGGTCAGGCTTTGGACCCAAAAGCAATAAATGGAAGCATTGGAAGGCAACATTAGACTTGAAAACCTGTTATGAATGCCGTACAATACACGGTAAGATTTATTCAATCAATGAGCCAGTTCCCCTATGCCGCCATTGCATTGGTGTTGCCGTTGTGAAATCATCCCGATGAATGCGTTTAATGCTGAGGATTGTACTAAGCAAGGCGTAAATGGAGCACCCTATTTACTGAAAAACTATGGGCTTTTGCCAGAGTATTATATTACAGGAACTGAATTGCAATCATTAGGTTGGAAATGGGGAAAAGCACCTAGCAAGTATGCACCAGGAAAGATGGCGATGATGGGCATATATCGCAACGATAATGGCCACTTGCCTTCAGCTCCGGGTAGAGTTTGGTATGAAGCCGATATTAACTACACGGACGGTAGACGAAACGCACAACGGGTATTGTGGTCAAACGACGGTCTTGTTTTTGTGACATACGATCACTATCAAACATTTGTTGAAGTTGTTTAAGGAGAACCACTATGGAAGAATATACTGAAATTGTTTTGAATTTAGAGGGGTGCCGATATTTGGGCGAAATTCATAGCCGAATTAAGGAAACTTTCTCTTTTCCTGATTATTACGGAGAAAACTGGGACGCCTTTTTAGATGCCTTTCGCACAGTAGGCGTTCCTGATAAGATTATTATCAGAGGAGAACACGATATTCCTAAAGAATTGATACCGCAGGTTGACAGAATGCATAATAGCTTAGATTATATGCGTACCGAATTGTCTGCCTTTGGACAAGTCTTTTCTTATGAAATAATAGATTGATCTTATTCCCCCTTTGGTACTCCAAAGGGGGAATGTTTTACGCTGCGGCGTCTAACATATTTTCAATGAAAATGCCGTAGCCCATGGTGGGGTCGTTGACGAGGACATGGGTGACGGCGCCTACCAGCTTGCCGTTTTGGATGATGGGCGAGCCGGACATGCCCTGGACGATGCCGCCGGTGGCGGCAAGCAGGGCTTCATCGGTGACCTTCAGGAGCATATTCCGGTCTTTTCCTTTGACGCAAGGATAAATTTTCAGAATTTCCACAGAATATTCCTGAACCGCATTGCCGGTGACGGCGCAGCGGATGACAGCGCTGCCTTCCCGGACTTCATCAGGCGATGCGGTAGGCAGGACCTGTCCCTGCCAGCGGTTTTTGCAGTTGCCGAATACCCCTTGGGAAGTGTTCTTATCCAGCTTGCCCACGGGAGCGCTTGAACGCAGGCTGCCTAACAGCTGTCCCGGTGTTCCCGCTTTGCCCTTTTTCACGGAAAGGACGCTGGCTTCGTAGGATGTGCCCTCTTTCATTTCCAAAAGTGTGCCGCTGCGGTCGCTGACGCCGTGACCCAGCGCGCCGTAATCGCCGGTATTGGGATCGTAGTAGGTGACGGTGCCGATGCCGGTGATGCCCTCTTTCAGATACACGCCCAGACGGGGTCCTTCAGCTGTGGCGGTGGGTTGGATGCGAAGGGCTTTTTCTTTGCCGTTTCGCCGGACGGTGACCGTCACCGTACCGTCGGACTGCTTTAAGGCTTCCCGGATGTCGGCGGCGCAGCCGATGCTTCGGTTGTCGATCTTCAGGATCCGGTCACCGGATTGGAGAGGGGATTCTCCTACGGTGCCGGCTACCGTAACAGAACCGTCTGCCAGCTCCATGCCGATGACCTGTCCTACCGGGATCAGCAGCCGGGTGGCGTCTGCCGGTTGGGCCAATACAAATATAAGAAAAAATAAAGTTGCGATTTTTGTCAGTTTTTTCATGTTTCTCCCTCCTTTTTGTGTCCACAGTTAATATGCCAACAAGGCAAAATTGTAACCGCTGAAAAAGTCGAAAAATTTGAGAGAAATTGGAAATGATTATTTCATTCCGGTTTATAAACGATTTTACCACAACACCTCCGTGGGGAGGCAAGGATGGGGCGCGTAATGAGAAACAGCTCCGCAAATCGGAATTTGAAAATGTTGTGTTTATATGCTTTTTACCCATTGACATAATAGGTAAATGATGGTATATTACCCACAGACTTAGTAGGCAAATACCCATTTGGAGGATTCAACTATGTATGTTTACGCCGATAACGCAGCCACCACCAAGGTCAGCAAGGTGGCATTGGATGCGATGATTCCATATTTTGAAACGGTCTACGCCAACCCTTCGAGTCTGCACTCTGCCGGTCAGGAAGCCAAGGAAGCCTTGGAAGCCGCCCGGGCAAAGGTGGCGGCTTGTCTGGGCTGCGAGCCGAGGGAGATTTATTTCACCTCCGGCGGCAGCGAGGCGGACAATCAGGCCATTATTTCCGCCGCCCGTTACGGCGAAAGAAAAAACAAAAAGCACATTATTTCCACCGCTTTTGAGCATCATGCGGTGCTGCACACCCTGCAGAAGCTGGAAAAAGAGGGCTTTGAGGTCACCTATCTGGATGTGAGAAACAATCACAATGTTTCTGCTCAGCAGGTAAAAGATGCGATCCGGGAGGATACCTGTCTGGTGACCTGCATGTATGCCAACAACGAGATCGGCTCGGTACTGCCCGTTGCCGAGATCGGCGCAATTTGCAAGGAGAAGGGCGTACCCTTCCACACCGATGCGGTACAGGCTGCCGGTCACATCGAAATTGATGTGAAGGCGCAGAACATCGACATGCTCAGCCTGTCCGGTCACAAGTTCCACGGCCCTCGGGGCGTGGGCGCGCTGTACTGCCGCCGGGGCTTCCCGCTGGTGAACCTCATTGACGGCGGCGCACAGGAACGGGGCAAGCGCGCCGGTACGGAAAACCTGCCTGCCATTGTGGGCATGGCGGCGGCGCTGGAGGATGCCTGCGCCAATATGGATAAGCACAACGCCGAAGTGGTGGCAATGCGGAATATGCTCATCGAGGGTCTGTCCAAGATCCCCCACAGCGCCCTGAACGGCGATGCCGTCAACCGTCTGCCCGGCAATGTCAGCTTCTGCTTCGAGGGCATCGAGGGCGAAAGCCTGCTGCTGTATCTGGACGCGCTGGGCGTGGCGGCCTCTTCCGGCTCTGCCTGCACCTCCGGTTCTTTGGATCCCAGCCATGTGCTACTGGCCATCGGCAGAGTCCATGATGTGGCCCACGGCTCTTTGCGGCTGTCTTTGTGCCACCTGAATACCCGGGAGGAAGTGGAGCACATTCTGCAGGTGGTGCCCCAAGTGGTGCAGCAGCTGCGGAACATGAGCCCTGTGTGGAGAGATCTGCAAAACGGCGAAAGAGAATATATCTTACCATAACGGACAATTTTATCTTATAATTACGGAGGATTATTATATATGGCTTTATACAGCGAAGTTGTGATGGATCATTTTATGCACCCCAGAAATGTGGGTGTCATTGAGAACGCCGACGGTGTGGGTACTGTGGGCAACGCCAAGTGCGGCGATATTATGAAGATCTACCTGAAGATCGACGGCAACATCATTACCGATGTGAAGTTTGAGACCTTTGGCTGCGGCAGCGCCATTGCCTCTTCTTCCATGGCTACCGAGATGATCAAGGGCAAGTCCATTGATGACGCTCTGCAGCTGACCAACAAGGCCGTTGCCGAGGCGCTGGACGGTCTGCCTGCCCACAAGATGCACTGCTCTGTGCTGGCAGAGGAGGCCATCAAGTCCGCCCTGAAGGACTACTACGACAAAAACGGCATCGAATACGACCACGCCCTGTTCCCGGACTGTGAACACTGCGAACACTGTGAGTAAGGTATGATCGTATCGACGAAAGGGCGCTATGCCCTGCGGGTGATGGTGTATTTCGTCCTCCATGGGGACGGCACCTACATTCCCCTGAAAGAGATTGCAGAGGCGGAGGATATCTCCCAAAAATACTTAGAGTCCATTATGACCACCTTATCCAAGGCAGGCTTTGTGGACGCGGTCCATGGCAAAGGCGGCGGCTACCGCCTGAACCGGAAGCCGGAGGAGTACACCGTCGGCAGCATCCTGAAGCTGACGGAGGGCAGCCTGAACACGGTGTCCTGCACCACCCAAGGTCCCAACGCCTGCAACCGGGCCACCTGCTGTCACACCTTGCCCATGTGGGAAAAGCTGGACAAGATGGTGGACGAGTTTTTTGAGAGCGTTACCTTGGCCGACCTGCTGGAGCAGAAATAAAAAAACAATCGCCGTATCGCAAAAGTGATACGGCGATTGTTGTTTTTGCAGGCGATTTGTGAATCGACCCTACGATGTCAATTTGTATTGTCCGTTAGCTGGAGGGGCGCTTCGGGTTGTTCGGTCTGCTTCAGCAGCGTATCATAGGCGGCGGCGTAGGTGGTCTGCACGTAGGCGGCGGCGCTCCACGCCAACAGCAGCAGACCGGCAAGATACAGACCGTAAAACAGCGCAGAGCCGAAGGGAAGGGTGATGTCCATAAGCATCAGCAGCTCGCTGCCGCTGCTGATGACCAGCAGTCCGATGCCGCAGGCGTAATACCACCAGAAGCTCAGATCTACTTTGAACAGTCCCCAGCAGTTTTTCCGCATCATGGAAAAGCTTTTGGCAATGGCTGCGGTTGCCCGGTCGGTAGTGCCATCCAAAATCAGGTACATCGCCATCCGGTAGCGGTAGGAGATGGGGACGATCAGCAGCATGCTCAGGACGGCGATCATGGCGTACAGGGGCAACGCCTTTTGGAGAATGGCCAGAAGAAGGGCTTCGTCGATGGCTTCTGCGGTGGCGAAGGTTTCAAACATCACCACCAGATCCTCATAGCCCGGCAGCAGCATAAATATGACAGAGGCAAGCTGGATCACGAAGAAGATGACGCACAGGTACACAAGGGCCTGCAAAAGATACAGCCGCAGCAGCGGTCCGAAGCGGTGCAGACCTTGGGTCAGAGAGGAAACACCAGTTTCCTCGTTCCGGCGGATCTTCAGGCAGGCATACACGATGCCCAGCTCCCAAAAGGAAAGAAAGACAGAGGACGCAAGGCCGTAGACAGAGTCGACGGTGGACAGAATCGCTCGCAGCCCCATACCCGACAATCCGCCGGTGTTTGCGCGCAGGGCGTTTACGCCGTAGGAGATCAGGACACCCAGCAGCAGGACGGAAACAGATACCGCCGCATGGATCAGGGCTAATGTTTTCGGAGGATAGGAAGCCTGCGCCATGGCATGCCGGGCTTCCTGCTTTAATTCTTTGACATGTAGGATAGACATAAATAACTCCTTTGTTGAGGATCGCGTGACCGGTTCTTCAGGTTGTGGAGGTGTTCTTGTATTGTGATTTTAAGGCATTTACGGGAAAATAGCAAATCCTTTTTTGTCGGGGGTGGATTTTTGGAGGCAGGTGTGCTATACTGGGGTAAATGAGAATTACCCGGAGGTGGGGATATGAGCATTGGTCAGCGGCTGAAGCAGGCACGGCTGGAACAGGGGTTGTCTCAGCGGCAGCTTTGTGGGGAAGTCATTACCCGGAATATGCTATCTTTGATCGAAAACGGCAGCGCAAAGCCCTCTATGGATACGCTGCAATATCTGGCAGCCCGGCTGGATAAGCCCATCGGATACTTTTTGGAAACATCTGCCACAGGGCTGGAACGGGCAAGGCAGGCCTATCAGGAGGGCGATTACCGGCAGGCGCTGGAATTGCTGACCATGCCGCTTTCGGAGGAGGGTCGGCTGCTGCAGGTGTTAAGCTTGCTGGCGCTGTCGGAAGAGGCGGTAAAGCAAGGGCTTTTGCCCTATGCCCGGGATCTTTTGGCGCAGGCGGAACAGGTGGGGACATCGTGTCTGTACTACACACAGGATTTGGAACGGCGGCGGCTTTTGCTGTGCTGCCGGGCATACGAGGACAGTGCGCCCTTTGCGGAACGGCTTCCGGATCTGACAGAGGAGCTGCTCCTGCGGGCAAGGGCGGCAGCGCCGGAAAAACGGCTGGAGCTGCTGGCGGCAGCCCGTGGAGAAGAAGCGGCGCTTCTGCGTGGACAGACCTATTTGGCCATGGGACAGTACCCGGAGGCGGCAAGGTGTTTTCACGCCGCGGAAGTTGCCTTTCCCCGG